>JAYUDV010000409.1:0-1001 GCA_043739565.1 Chloracidobacterium sp. | reverse complement strand
CACGCCCTGATCTACGCCATCCGCCGGGCGAATGAGCTAAAGCTGCCGCTGGTCGTTTACGAAGGGCTGAAATACTATTACCCGTGGGCGAGCGACCGGATTCATACGTTTATTTTGGAAGGCGTTGAGGAGAAACGAAAGGCTTTTGACGAGCTAGGCATTCGTCACATTTTCTACCTGCAAAAAGACAAAGATTCGCCAAAGCAGACCGTTGCACGGATCGCAAAAGATGCCGCGCTTATCGTCACCGACGATTTTCCGTGTTTTATCATTCCCGAGCACAATCGCCGTATCGCGATACGTGCCGACATACCGGTTTACGCCGTCGATTCGAATGGCGTCATCCCGATGTCCAGATTCGACAAAGAGGAATACGCGGCTTATACGATCCGGCCAAAGATAAACAAACTGCTCGAACGCTATCTCAAACCGCTGCCGAACGAGACGGTCGATATTTCGAGCGTCGATTTAAGGGTTGATTGCCCTGAAACTCTTGTAACTGAGGAAAATATCTCTAAACTTGTTGCGGAATGCGAGATCGACCACACGGTTGCGGCGTCTGTGTATTACCGCGGCGGCACGGCCAACGGACGAAAACGCCTTAGGAAATTTGTCAAAGATATCCTGCCGGATTATGACAAGGTGAAGGGCAAACCCGACAAAGACGGCTCTTCGCGATTGTCCTCTTACCTTCATTTCGGCTTTTTGTCATCGCTTGAAATTGCCCTTTCTGTTCGTGACGCCGACGCGCCGCAGGAGTCTATTGACGCTTATTTGGAAGAATTGATCGTCCGCCGCGAGCTGTCTTACAACCTGACGCTTTTTAACGACAAATACGATTCGCTCACGGCTCTGCCCGCCTGGGTGCAGAAAACAATGCGTGAACATCACGACGATGAACGGCAGTTCGTTTACTCACTCGAACAACTTGAGGCCGGCGAGACGCACGACGAGCTGTGGAATGCCGCCCAACGTGAGATGGTTGTGACCGGCGAGATGCA
>JAYUDV010000408.1:0-1003 GCA_043739565.1 Chloracidobacterium sp. | reverse complement strand
TCGTCGGGCGTCGGGAAATCGCGGCCGCGAATGGCCGCGAGGGCCTTTGAGCACAGCAAAAGAGCGACCGACGCACGCGGGCTCGCTCCATAGAGTATCGTCGGATGGCTGCGGGTGCGGCGGACGATCTCGACCACATATTTCTGCACGCCGACCTCCATTCGCATCTCGCGAACCTCCATCCGGCATCGTTGTATCGCCGTTGCGTCCGGTAGAGGAGCGATCTGCACCTGCTCCAAATACCGTGAATTAAAACCAGCGTCCCAGCGCATGACGATCTCCTCTTCGTCAACCTGTTCGGGATAATCGATCAATATTTTCATCAAAAACCGGTCAAGCTGGGCCTCGGGCAGCGGATATGTGCCCTCGTATTCGATCGGGTTTTCGGTCGCCAAAACGGTGAACAGCGACGATAAAGGATACCGTTCGCCGTCGATCGTCGTCTGTCGCTCCTCCATCGCCTCGAGCAGGGCGGCCTGCGTCTTTGGCGGCGTGCGGTTTATCTCGTCAGCCAGCAAAATGTCCGTAAAGATCGGGCCGTGCCTCATGCTGAATTGCGAGGTCTGCATGTTAAAAACGTTTGTGCCCGTGATGTCGGACGGCATCAGATCGGGCGTGAACTGAATTCGCGAATACTGCGCTCCGATGATGTTGGCGAGCGTCTTGACCATAAGCGTTTTCGCGGTGCCGGGAACGCCTTCGATCAGAGCGTGTCCCTCGGCCAGAACGGCAACAAGTATCTGCTCGATGGCATCGTCCTGCCCCACGATCGTCTTGCGAAGCTCGTTGAGTATGTGTGCAACTGTTGTAGGTGTGTAGGTTAGCATGAATTACCCGGCCGCAAAAAGGCGCATAAAGCGCAAAATTAACTTATTCTCATTTTGCGCGTTTTGCGTCTTTTTGTGGCAATTCTTTCCTAAATAAAATCGTAAAGCGTCTTTATCGCCAATAGAAACACGGTCGCCAAAAATATCCGCCGCAGCCAGACGTCGTTCAGTTTTGT
>JAYUDV010000407.1:0-1010 GCA_043739565.1 Chloracidobacterium sp. | reverse complement strand
TTGTCGAACCGGATGGCAGCGTCGCAACACTCTCAGGCAGCGGTGAAATCGATTTCAAAGACGGCTTTTTGCTTTCCGCCGCGTTTGTTCAACCAACGGCGTTTGCGGTCGATACGTTCGGTTCGATCTTTGTCGGGGACGGCAACTCAATACGCATGATTTCGGGTGAGATCTTTCCAATCGTTTCGACTGTAGCCAATGGCGAGCGGGGATTTACTGACGGCGAGATTTGGAGATCGCGATTTAACCGGCCATCCGGCCTGGCCTTTGACGACGCCGGAAATTTGCTTATCGCGGACAGCGATAACCGTGTAATTCGCAGATTTTCACCCGAAAGAACGGGCACTGATATAACGCCGGACCAGATCGCGGGTTTTCGGGATAAGCCTGACGAATTCCGCAAATTACAGCCGCCGCGATGGCCGTTTGATCCGCCGGGCGCGCCGCGCGAGATCGCCGGAACGCTCGGCGAGCTGCGGGGCGAGATCAAACCCGGCAATAATGATATTCATTTTCACAATGGCCTCGACATCGCCGGAGCATACGGCGAAACCGCTCGATTCGTTCGGGATGAAAAGGTTTTGCGGCCCATCGCGGCCGAGAATTTCGGCACCCTTCGCGAGCTAATCAGATTGCCAACGATGGGCTACATACACATCCGCCTCGGCCGCAATTCGTCGGGCGTGCCGTTCAATGATCCGCGTTTTGTTTTTTCGAAAGATTCAGTAGGAAAGATCGTAGATGTTCGCGTACCTCGCGGGTCAGCGTTCATAGCCGGCGAGCCGATAGGCACTCTGAATGCGATGAATCACGTCCATTTGATCGCCGGACGGAACGGTTATGAGATGAACGCGCTTGATGCCCTCACGTTTCCGGGCCTCACCGATTCGCGTCCGCCAACCATAGAAAAGGTAATGCTGTTTGACGAAAATTGGCGACCAGTCGAAACTCTGACAAAGGATTCGCGTATTAAGCTGACAGGTAAAACACGGATCGTGGTACGTGCCTAC
>JAYUDV010000406.1:0-7449 GCA_043739565.1 Chloracidobacterium sp. | reverse complement strand
GCGTCGAATCCATCTCCCGCTCGGTACCGGTCTTTGATACGGATATTTCGCTCTCATATCTGCCGGGCTGTCACGTCGCCGAGCGGATCTCTGGCATTTACAACCGACTTTACCGTGGTGCGGTCGTTTATTTTTTTGACGATCTGAGCAAACTTTACGAATACATGCCAGAGGTGAAACCGACCGTATTTGCCTCGTTGCCGAGGTTTTTCGAGAAGATTCACGCCAAGGTCGTAGCGAAAAATGCTGCGGAGAATATCGATTCGCAGACTTTGAGAGATGCATTCGGCGGAAATGTAAGGCTGCTGACATCGGGTGGGGCACCGCTGCCGCTTGAGATTGCAGATTTTTTTGCAAGACGCGGACTGCCGATTTTGCAAGCGTATGGGCTGACCGAAAATATCTGCGGAGCTTTTAATACGGTCGCCGAGCACAAATTTGGCACAGTCGGCAAGCCGATGCCTATGTGCAAGATCAGAATCGCCGACGACGGCGAGATTCTCATCAAAAGCGAAATGATGTTTTCGGGTTATTATAAGGAACCCGAGAGAACGGCTGAGATGTTTGACGCGGACGGATGGCTCAAAACGGGCGACCTCGGTGATCTCGGCCCTGACGGGTTTCTGACGATCACCGGCCGCAAAAAAGAGATCATAGTGCTCTCGTCCGGCAAGAATGTCGCTCCGTCGCTCGTCGAAAATTACGTCAAGGAATCGCATCTCATCAGCCATTGTTTTCTCCACGGCGACGGGCGTAGCTATTGCGTGGCGTTGATAACGGTGAACGAGGCCGAAGCAGCGGCTTATGCCGGGCCGATCCAACCGGCTGTCGATGCGATCGTCGCAAAAGCAAATTCCCGGATTTCGAGCTCGGAGCAGATCAAAAAATTTGTGATCCTCGATGGCGACTTTTCAGCCGAACTCGATGAGATCACGCCGACGATGAAGCTCAAACGCAGTGTAGTTGCAGCAAACTACCAAAATATTTTGGAGAAGCTATATGAATAAAACCCGGACAAACCTTCTGATGATTGGCCTGATGCTGTTGGTTCTCAGCGTGAGCGTGTTTTCGCAACCCTCACCAGACAAAACGGCTGTGGTCTTTGGCGCAAAGATCAACTATGTCGAAGCCGGGGACACGGCAAAGCCGACGGTTATACTACTCCATGGTCTCGGCGGCAGCCTCGGCAATTGGCAAACGAACATACCGGCCATTGCACAAAATTATCACGTTATTGCCCTCGATCAGATCGGTTTTGGCAAGTCCGACAAGCCGTCGCTTAAATACCGAGTCGGCACATACGTCGATTTCCTCGACAAATTTATGTCGGAGTTAAAGATCGACAAAGCCTCGCTTGTCGGAAATTCGCTTGGCGGATGGGTTGCCGGTTTGATGGCGATAAAATATCCAAATCGGGTCGAAAAGGTCGTCCTCGCCGATGCCGCCGGGATCCTTCCGGCAAACTTTAACGAGGCGGATATTTATCAATTAAATAATTCGACCCGCGACGAGATTCGGGCCAATCTAAAACTCATTTTTGCCAACCCGATGCTGCAAAACAATGAGGCCCTCGTCGATCAATTTATGACCGCGCGAGTCGCGTCGAACGACGGTGGCACGATCAACAGCCTTATCGAATCGATCATGCGAAAAGAGGATTTTCTCAATGGCCGCCTCGCCGAGATCAAAAAACCAACGCTCATCATCTGGGGCAAACAGGACGGATTGCTCCCGATAGCCAACGCTTATTTGTTTAATAAAGGCATAGCCAATTCCGATCTCGTGATCTTTGACGGCTGCGGCCACGTTCCGCAATTTGAAAAGGCGGCGGATTTCAATAAGAAGGTGTTGGAATTTCTTGCTAAAAAATAAATATTATTTCCTCCGCGTCCTCTCCCGTCTTCCTCAACGATCTCAGAGTACGCTGACCAATTGTGACGATTTATATGGATCTAAAAATAGGCGACAAATTCTCGACCTCGCGTGAGGTCACGGACGAGGTAATACGCAAATTTGCCGAGGTTTCAGGTGATTACAATCCGATACATCTCGACGAAGAGTTTGCAAAAACCACGCGGTTTGGGCGGCGGATCGCCCACGGGATGTTGAGCGGCGCGTTTATCTCGGCAGTGCTGGGCAACGAATTTAAAGAGCGAAAGATCATTTATCTCTCGCAGACGATGAAATTTACGGCACCCGTTTTCATCGGCGATACAGTCACGGCGACGGGTACGATAACCAATATCCGTGAGGACAAAGGCATCGTCACGCTCGAAACCATCTGCACAAACCAAAACGGCGAAACGCTTGTCAAGGGCGAGGCCGCAGTGATGATCTTGCCGTAACGTACGGCGGTTAATCGTTTTTGAATTGCCTCCAGCTTTAGCTGGAGGTTGTCGTGCGTATAGGATAAGGCTTTAGCCGAAATTCTGAGAGTGATTTCCCTTAATAGCTTTAGCCGCAGATGTTTAGCGAAGTTTGGCTAAAGCCGAAAGGAATTTTTTTTCCGCATTCGGCTAAAGCCGCTTTTTTACTTCAAACTTCACCTCCAGCTAAAGCTGGAGGCAATTGGAAAGAGGTCACCTTTGCATCCTCATTCAAAACATCTATGACCGAAACGACCGAAAAGACGCCGCTTTATTCCTGGTACGCCCTCGCGTTGCTGATGGTGATCTATGTTTTGAATTTCCTCGACCGGACGATCATTTTTATTCTTTTCCCGCTTATTAAAAAGGAAATGGCGTTTACCGATACGCAACTCGCGTTGCTCGGAACCACGTCGTTTGTAATTTTTTACACGATCCTCGGGATCCCGCTGGGGCGGTTCGCCGATCGAGGCTCACGTACGCGGATCATAGCGATCGGTGTAATTATCTGGAGTTTGTTTTCCGGATTGACCGGATTCGCAAATGATTTTTGGACGTTGTTTGCATGTCGCGTTATGGTCGGCGTCGGCGAAGCAGCCCTCGGTCCGGCGGCTATATCTCTTTTGTCCGACTTTTTTCCGCCCGTGCGCCGCGCGACCGTCACCAGCATTTACTCTATGGGTATTGCAATCGGCGCCGGTCTGGCGGCTCTGTTAGGCGGAAATCTTAGTCAATTTGGTTGGCGAACCGCTTTTATGATCGTCGGTTTTCCAGGAGCGGTATTTGGAATATTGGTGTTTTTTCTACGCGAACCCGCTCGGACGTTAAATGCGGCAACTGACACCTACTATTCCAGCACCGACTGGAAAAAACTCTTGTCAAATAAAGCATTTATCTTACTTTGTCTCGGCTATGCAATTTTCGGCCTGGCAACCAACAGCCTGTCGATCTGGGGAGCGACATTTTTTTCGCGCCTGCATAAATATGACCTTCCGACCATTGGCTTTTGGGCGGGCGTTTTAACCCTCTCGGCCGGCATACCCGCAACGCTGTCTGCCGGTGCGGTTGCCGATTGGTTTAAAAAGAAGGGGCTCGGACGAATGATATTCGGGGCGATCCTCGCCCTCGTTTCGGCGCCTTTATGGATCGTCCTGATATTTGCGGATAATGTTTTTCTAATTCTGCCCGCGAGCTTTCTATTGCTTGCCACGGGCCTTGGCTGGGTCGGCGCGGCTGCCGCCGATGTGACCGAGATCGCCGGGATAAACCTGCGCGGTCTGGGAATCGCTATATTTTTCTTTACCGTCAACATCGCCGCTTATCTGATCGGCTCCAACCTTATCGGCTTTCTCAATGACCGCCTCGGTGCGACCGAAAATCCCGCGATGATGCGGTACGCTCTGCTCGTTTGCCCGATCGCCTGTCTGATAAGCGCGATATGTCTGTGGCGGGGAAGTAAGATCGTTCAGTAGCAGCCGCCAGAACTCTTTCGCCAAATGCTATTTGCCTAGGTTGCGTCAGGCACGGGTCATAATCAGCCCAGTCTGTAATTCATCCGACGCCATGAAACAAAAGATGTGTCCGAGGTCGTCTGACCCGCCTTTCCAGACAGACTCTTTTTTCTTTATTTGAGGCAAAAAAAGATTTTTATAGTATTATAGGCAAAACCGATGGCGGTAAGGCACCTCACGAATGATCGAAACCGGAAGATTTTTGCAGCAGCGGTATCGGATCGACAAACAGATCGGACAGGGCGGAATGGGCGCGGTCTACGTGGCAACGGATGAGCGTTTTGGCAGCACGGTAGCGATCAAGGAAACGCTTTGCATGGACGATAATTTCCGCAAAGCTATCGAACGCGAAGCCCGTCTGCTCAATAGCCTAAAGCATTCGGCCCTGCCGCGCGTCAGCGATCATTTTGAAGAGGACAACGGCCTGTTTTTGGTGATGGAATATATTCCCGGCGATGACGTCGGGAGCATGTTGGAGCCGGGTCGGGACAGGTTTTCGGTCGAGCAGGTCTTAAAGTGGGCCGATCAGCTTTTGGACGCTCTCGACTATTTGCATACGCAGGACAATCCCGTAATTCACCGCGACATCAAGCCGCAAAATCTTAAGATCACGCCGCGTGGCGATATGATCTTGCTGGATTTCGGCCTTGCAAAAGGCAACCCGACGGACGCAAGCCACAAAACCGCCGCCAAAAGCATTTTCGGTTACTCGCGAAATTACGCATCCTTAGAGCAGATCCAGGGCACTGGCACCGATCCGCGCAGCGATCTCTACTCGCTGGCCGCGACGCTTTATCATTTGCTGACGAATGTCGGCCCCGAGGACGCACTGACACGTGCGATGGCCGTGCTCAGTCAAAAGCAGGACCCGCTTGTCCCGGCGAGTACGGTAAACGCGGCAGTTCCGAGAGGCATTGCGGGCGTATTGCAAAAGGCTCTCGCGCTCAACGCGGACGAGCGGCCCGGCTCGGCCGTCGAGATGCGCCAGATGCTGCATGAAAGCGAAAACTACGGGTATCTGGCGGACACCGTTACCGTTACGTCGAGAGCGGGATTGCCGCCGATCTTCGGCCAGGAGACCAAACTGATGCCCGACGAAACGCGGGCCGATTTTGTTAAGCAGACAGACGTCAAGACCGAGGTGCTGCCCACCAATTTGTCGGAGGTTACGGTCGTAAATGCGCGAGTTGCGGGACCCGCAACCCCGACGAATGTCATTGCGGCCAATTTCACGTCGCCGCCGACGCGTAAACGTCGCAGTGTCTGGGCCGCCATTGTTGCCCTCGGGCTGCTGTTGGCCGGAGGCCTCATCGCCGCCGGTTTGTATACGGTTAAGCCGTCGCTGTTTTACGCCGCCCCGCCGAAAGAATCTGATAAGAGTCTGCAAACCGGATCTACGGGACCGGGAGTGACCGAGGCAAATGTAGATTCCGCTTCGAACGTGAATGCGGCCCGAACCGGTTCCTCAACGGCGGAAGGCGCGACCAATGAAGCGCCGACCAAGGTTGAGATTATTCACTCGCCGGCAACCGCGGCCAAAACCGCCGTAACAGCCAAAAATAATAAGTCAAATCCGGGCGAGCGTCCGCCGTCTAATAATGACGATCCCGGCTTACAGGTTACGCACGGCGACCTTCCGGGTGACGTGGTGGTAACTGAGCGGGATCGTAACGGGGCGATGTCAAACAAGGTACTTCGAAACGGGCGTCGAGGACCCAATCAGCAAACGCCTCGAGATTACAACCCTTTTCCAAATGGAGTTGACATGAGAAATCTTACACCCGCCCAAAAGCGGCGGCTCAAAGCCGCAAGGCGAAATGGCGAACTGCCGCCATTCCCAAACAGGCCACCGCCGAATTAAATAGCCTATCTTGCTTTCGCCATCGACGGCGTCCGCTCGTCAGGCGAAATGATCTCTCTTAATTTACCTGTCCATTGATCGATATTTTCGTGAAGCTCGAGCGCCGGGTCCTCAACAACACGTAAAAGCGGATGATATGTTACCTCGACCCGCCTAAAGAGCAGCGGATACCTCTGGCCTCGCGGCCAGATCCGGTTACCGCCGCTGATCGTCACCGGCAGAATTGGAACGCCGGCCTGCAGGGCAATGCGGACGGCCCCTGTCTTAAACTCAAACATCTCACCGCCCGCAAATTCTCGTGCGCCTTCGGGAAAAACCGTCAGGACTGCACCGTCTCGCAGCGACCGTAAAGCTTTTTTTATCGCCTTAAGCGTGCCGCCGACCTCCATCGAAACCGGAAACGCACCCAAATACGTGATAAACGGCCCGATCAGTCGCCACTCGAACGCTCTTTCAAAAGCCATAAATCGCATCCGCCGACGCATCGGAATAACGATCCATACCGGGTCGATGTATGTCTGATGATTAGCGGCGATCAGAAAGCCGCCGGATGATGCGGGCGGTATGTTTTTCCGCCCATGAAATTTGATAAACCACACGGTTTTACTGATGATCCAGGCGATCAGACGTAGGGAGTCGATGACTATCTGTGCCGGGTATTTATCGGTATTTGTATTTTTCACGCCAAAAAAAGCGGAGCCGGTGCTGCTCCGCTTCTAGTCAGATTAGTTCGAAATTGTCGGAAACTCAAACGGACACAATGCCTTCGAGGGGAAAAAAGCGGTCGATAAATTCCAGATGCAGCCGGGTGATGCCGTCCGGCCCGACACGCGATCCGCGAACTACCGAGAGTATCGTTACGTCAAATCGCTCGCTGGTGACCCGGATAAAACTGCCGGCTTCGAGCATTAACGTTGTAAAAACCGATGCTCCGCCAAAGCTGATGTTCTCGGTAACGCTTGCTTCGGAAAGGAGGACGTTGCCGGCCTCGTCGACTTGTTCCAATTTGAGAGCTTCGGGGATGAAATACCGCATCTGCTTTCGCAATTCTTTTGGCAAATGACTGTCGTCGGCTTTGGTGTCGGCGGCGGAAAGATGCCAAAATCCGCTGCCTTCGCCTTCGCGGTGAGAGAGGTCGTAAAGGCGGGCCGGATGATCGAGATATTCCTCGGGTGGCTTTTTACCGGTAAAAGCGACTCCGATCGAGTAATCGGGAGTCTGTGCGCTGCGCCCGATTGGAATACAACGGCGGACGAGCGCCCATATCCGGTATTGCGGCTCGGCGTAGTCAAACGACCTGAGCTGTCGCGGCATGGGTATCGTGAGCAGAACGAGCCGCCCACGTTTGATCGGTCGTTTTAGCGTAAATCCGGCCCCGAATGCCGAAACGTCTGTCAGACGCGTGATCTCGTTCCAGCTCACTTTGCTGTCAAATTTGACCTCGACGCGCACCGGCAGCGGCAGCGAGATACGCTGGATCCGCCGGTTCTCTTTTTCGACGACGGGTTCCGGCTTAGCGCGATCAATGGATCGGATATGTTCGGTTTCTGAGGTAAACATTTTTTGGCTCAAAGTGCCGCTGAATAGGGCAAATATGGAAGATCCGCGGGTTGCGAACCAGGCTCTTAGCCTGTATAATTTAGAAACAGTTAAGACGCGCATTATTCCAGAATTAAATAGAATTCACGCCCTTTATCAAGCCCGGAAAATA
>JAYUDV010000405.1:0-17374 GCA_043739565.1 Chloracidobacterium sp. | reverse complement strand
GCACCCGCCGTTTGCTGAGGCGTTGTAGTCGCAATATTGTGCAATGAGCCGCTTACCCAGGTGAAATTTTGCGCGCTTGCGTAGATTGTACCGTCCACGGTAAATGACCTGCCGGTCGGGACCGTATCAACCGAGATAGAAATCATCGGGGTTGGCGTAGGAATTGGCGTTGGTGTTGGAGTAGGCGTCGGCGTCGGCGTTGGAGTGCCGTTGGGGGGACCGTAGCGGGCGATGTTCTGCGACACTTTGTTATCGGCAAAGAGGAAATCGCCGCCGACGAAGAGATCACAGTCCTTGACTGCCAGCGCCATGACACTTATTAGGTTGCCGCCACTTACGCCATTGCCACCACCGCTGCCTGCGAGAGCGCTCCAGGTGTTGGTCGTAGTGTCGAACATCGCCACCCGGTTGACAGGGATGGCAGGCGTGGCACCAGTGCCGCCCTGATTCGCGGCCGTGAAGTCGCCGCCCACGAAGAGGCTGTTGCCACTCACGGCGAGCGCCAGCACCTCGCCACCCACGCCGGTGGTCACGCCATTGCCGTTGCCTTGCGAGAGAGCGCTCCAGGTGTTGGTTGCGGTGTCGAACTTCGCCATATTGTTGACGGGGATGGCAGGCGTGGCACCCGTGCCACCCTGATTCGCCGTAGTAAATATCCCGCCGAGGAGAACGCTGTTACCGCTCACCGCTATCGCCCGGACGGCATTTTCCGCGCCGGGGGTTCCGCCACTGTCCAGGCCATTGCCGTTGCCTTGCGAGAGAGCGCTCCAGGTGTTGGTTGTTGTGTCAAATTTCGTTACCAGGTTGGCGGTGATGGCGGGCGTCGCGCCTGTGCCGCCGAGATTTGCCATGGTGAAGAAGCCGCCGACGAAGAGGCTGTCGCCGCTCACGGCCAGCGCCCTAACCGCGTCGTTCACGCCATTGCCGTTGCCTTGCGAGAGAGCACTCCAGGTGTTGGCCGTGGTGTCGAACTTCGCCACAAAGTTGGCGGGGATCGCAGGCGTGGCACCGGTGCCGCCCACGTTCACTGTTGTAAAAAATCCGCCGACGAAGAGGCTGTTGCCACTCACCGCCAGCGACCTGACCGTGCTGCTCACGCCGTTGCCGTTACCTTGCGAGAGAGCGCTCCAGGTGTTGGTCGCCGTGTCGAACTTCGCCACATTTTTGGCGGGGATGGCAGGCGTTCCGCCCGTGCCGCCTTGATTCGCGGTCGTGAAGCCGCCGCCAACGAATAGGCTGTTGCCGCTAACCGCCAGCTTATCGACAAAGTTACCGTTAACGCCATTGCCATTGCCTTGCGATATGGAGCTCCAGGTGTTGGTCAATGTGTCGAACTTCGCCACATTGTTGGCCGCCACATTGCCGGCAAAGGTAAAAACGCCGCCGACATAGATGGCGTTGCCAATGACTGCCAGCGCCCGGACTTCGTTGTCCACGCCATTAACGTTGGCTTGCGAGAGAGCACTCCATGTGTTCGTCGTGGTGTCGAACTTCGCCACCCCTCTGGCCCGGATCGCAGGCGTGGCACCCGTGCCACCCACGTTCACCATCGAAAAGGCTCCACCGACGAAGAGGCTGTTGCCACTCACCGCCAGCGAGCTCCCACCGCCCACGCCATTGCCGTTGCCTTGCGAGAGCGCTCTCCAGGTGTTGGTCGTGGTGTCGAACTTCGCCACACCGCTGGCGGGGATAGCCGGCGTGGCACCCGTGCCGCCCTGATTCGCCATCGTGAAGCCACCGCCGACGAAGAGGTTGTTGCTACTCACGGCTAGCGCCCTGACGGTGAAGTTCACACCGTTGCCGTTGCCCTGGGAGAGAGCGCTCCAGATGTTGGCCGTCGTGTCGAACGTCGCCACATTGTTGGCGGGGATGGCAGGCGTTGCGCCCGTGCCGCCCTGATTCGCCATCGTGAAGTCGCCGCCGACGAAGAGGTTGTTGCCACTCACCGCCAGCGCATTGACCGTGAAGTTCACGCCATTGCCATTGCCTTGTGAGAGCGCGGTCCAGATGTTGGCCGCCGTGTCGAACTTCGCCACATTGTTGGCGGGGATGGCAGGCGTGGCGCCTGTGCCGCCCAGATTCGCCAATGTGAAGCCGCCGACGACGAAGAGGCTGTTGCCGCTCACCGCCAGCGCCCCGACGGCGCCGTTCACGCCATTGCCGTTGCCTTGCGAGATCGCGCTCCAAGTGTTGGCCGTCGTGTCAAACTTCGCCAAATTGTTGACGACGAACTGAGGCGTGGGGCCCCCGCCCCCAAAATTCGCCAACGGGAAGACGCCGCCGACGACGAGGCTGTTGCCACTCACCGCCAGCGCCTTGACCGCGCTGCTGGCCCCGGTGCCCCCCACGCCATTGCCGTTGCCTTGCGCGAGCGCACTCCAGGTGTTGGTTATCGTGTCGAACTTCGCCACATTGGTGACCGGGATCGCAGGCGTGGCGCCCGTGCCGCCTTGATTCGCCGTCGTGAAGTTGCCGCCGACGAATAGGCTGTTGCCACTCACCGCCAGCGCAAAGACCTGGCCATTGCCGTTGGGGTCATTCACACCATTGCCGTTGCCTTGCTTGAGCGCGCTCCAGATGTTGGTCGTCGTGTCGAACTTCGCCACATTGTTGGCCGCCACATTGTTGGCGGCGCTAAAGGTGCCGCCGACATAGATGGCGTTGCCCATTACTGCCAGCGCCACGACTGAGCCGTTCGTCCCGTTCAGGCCGAACTGTGCATCCCAATCCGCCGTCCCGCAACTTGGCGGAGCAGGCACAAAGCGCGGTGCTCCGTTCGCCCCATACTCCATCCGAAAACCGCTCACGTCAAAACTGCCGCTGGCACCCGGCTTGATGCTGCCATCGTCATTCAGCACACTCGCCAGGTTCTCTTGACTGGCGCCCGGCGCAGTCTCGGTTCCGTAACCGCGCGAGTTTTGAGATTGATAGTCAGGCGGTAGAACTCCGGTTTGCGCGTGCGTACGGACCAATGGCAAGGATTGCTGGGCCGCCAAGGCGACTAAAAATACGAAAAACAGTCCTATGACTATGCTTGATCGAGTTGAATGGCGTGGCATGATGTTATCTCCTTTTTGTGCTCAACGAGCGGCGAATTTGTACTTCCAAACAATAGGGCGAGAAAAGTCGGCAAAAGCGCTCATTTATTTATTTATTTTTTTTGAGTCTGTTATGATCCGATATAAATCAAGACAATGGTTTTCAGTAAACCAAACGAAATAACGGTTTTGCTAAACAGGATAAGTTCTGGCAGCGACACCGCTCCCGGCAGGTTGCTGGAGCTTGCCTATGGCGATCTGAGGCGGCTGGCGGGCGCATAAATGCAAAACGAGGGAATACTGCAAAAACTCAATTTCAATAATTGAATTCGTCAACCGGTCGACCAAAAGGACGGCAAACCCTAGCGCGAATTAAAACCCCGAGAGAAATTAGGAATTTAACCACCGAGATCACCGGGCACACCGCGAAAAGAGAGATTTCTTATTTAGCCGTTTTTATCTCTGTGTTCTCTGACCTCTCTGTGGTTAAATAAAAAGAATGACTGAATCAAAGAAAACCGCCGATCCGTGTGTGATGGTGATATTTGGAGCCACAGGTGATCTCACAAAACGCAAGCTCTTCCCTGCTCTGTATAATCTGGCTAAGGAAGATTTTCTGCCGCATACGTTCGCGATCATCGGCGTCGGGCGTCAGGAAATGAGCACGGAGGAATTCAGAAAGCAGGTCACTTCTAATTTTAAGGAATTTCTTCCGCATCCGCCGGATGCGAAATTGCTCAAATGGTTTGAGGAAAGGTCGTATTACACGGGCGGCGATTTCGACGATGACAAAAAACTTTTTGGCGATATAAGGGATCTGGCCAGCGAGGTTTGCGTAAAGCATCAAATACCGGAAAACTACTTTTTCTATCTGGCTACGCCGCCCGATCTTTTTGCCGATGTTGCCGAAAAATTAGTTAAGAACGGTCTCGGTGACGAAGAAAACGGTAAATGGCGACGGTTCATCTTTGAAAAACCATTCGGACGTGATCTGGATTCGGCCAAAAAACTAAACGCCGATCTTTTGCGCATCCTGAAAGAAGATCAGATCTACCGTATCGATCATTATCTTGGAAAAGAAACCGTCCAAAACATCTTGGTCTTTCGGTTTGGCAACAGTATTTTTGAGCCGATCTGGAATCGTAACTTTATCGATCATGTTCAGATCACGGTGGCTGAGTCGCTTGGCGTGGAGCTTCGCGGCGGTTATTACGATTCGGCCGGAGCGTTGCGGGACATGATACCAAATCATATCTTGCAACTCGTGACGCTGACCGCGATGGAACCGCCGGTTTCGTTCGAGGCAAATTCGGTACGCGACGAGCAGGCCAAGATCCTTCAAGCTATACAACACCTTACACCGGAGGACGTTTTGCACTGCGCCGTTCGCGGCCAATACGGCGAAGGCAAGATCGACAAAAAGAAAGTCGTGGATTATCGAAGCGAGCCAAATGTCGCACCATTTTCAAATACCGAGACATTCGCCGCCATGAAGCTCTCGATCGACAACTGGCGCTGGGCCGATGTTCCCTTTTACATCCGCACCGGCAAGCGAATGGCGGCCCGGCATTCGAGCATCGTCATACAATTCAAACGCGCGCCCTTCGTGCTCTTTCGTGATACTCCGATCGAACGTCTCACGACCAACCGCATCGTAATTCATATCCAGCCCGACGAAGGCATCACACTCCATTTCGGCGCGAAAATTCCCGGCCCGATCGTTAATATGGGAGCAGTAGATATGGATTTCAACTATCTTGACCATTTTGGTGAACAGGTTAGCACCGGCTACGAGCGTCTACTCTTTGACTGCATGATCGGCGACGCCACCTTGTTTCAACGCGCGGACATGGTCGAGGCGAGCTGGAAGATCGTCACGCCCGTTCTCGACGTTTGGACAGCCATTCCAGCCCGCGATTTCCCCAATTATGAGTCGGGGACCTGGGGACCGAAAGAGTCCGACCTGCTTCTCGAAAACGATGGGCGGGCATGGAAAAATTTGGTCGATTAAATGGCTGATCGCCGTATGGAGCATCTTTGTTTTTACACTCTCACGGTCTACAATTGACGCAGTATGGAATTCGAAATAATCATAGCGGTGGTTATTCTGCTCGCTTTGGTTTTTCTTGCGACGGTCGATGCGGCATTTTCACACCTTTCGGACGTTGGCTTGCGGCGCATTTCTGCCGATGAGGAATTTGGCTACAAAAAACATTCAACCAAATTCCTCCGTGAGATTCTCGAAAATAGGCCCAGATTTCGTTTTGCTCTATCATCAATCATTCAAATATTTCTTATCTGCTTTACGGTCCTGCTAACGGTGATCGTTTCTGAATTCACGGAGTCGAAAGGAAAGCTGCTCGTAATAGCTCTGGTTATCATCCTTGCTGCAACGGTATTTTTTCGGCAGGTTATTCCCCGGCTTCTTGTCCGGAACAACACGGAGAGAAAACTTCTGTTTCTGCTTCCGGCCATCCGCCCAATTTACTCGCTGGTATCTTTTTTTGTCGAACCGATAACCACGCGTTCGAAAGCCCGCCAAAGGTTAGAATCGACTTTTTCGCCTGATTCGGCGGACGAAAAGCCAGACGACAACGCCGAGGATTTCCAAGCCTTGATGGAAGTAGGCGAAGCCGAGGGGATTATCGAAGAAAAAGAACGCGAGATGATCGAGACGCTCGTCGAATTCAGCGATACGCGTGCCGGCGAGATAATGACTCCGAGAACTGAGATCTGTGGTATCCCGGTCGAGGCCACCGTCAAACAAGCCCGAGACCTGATCATTGAGGAAAAGTATTCCCGGCTTCCGGTATATCGTGAGACGATGGACAACATCGAAGGCATGATATACGTTCGGGATCTTTTGCAGTCATGGTCCGATGGCAAAGAAGCACAGCCTGTCAGCGAAATTCTCCGCGATGCGTTTTTCGTCCCCGAAACTAAAACCGCCGCCGAATTACTCAAGAGCATGCAGCTCAACCATGTGCAGATCGCAATCGTGATTGACGAGTACGGCGGCGTCGCGGGACTCGTTACGGTCGAGGACATACTTGAGGAAATCGTCGGCGAGATCGAAGATGAAGACACCGAACAGGACAAGATTATCGAAATAATCGAAGGGGCGGACGGTTATTGGGATGTCGTCGGATCGACCGAGATCGACAAAATCGAGCGTCTCGTTGACCTTGACCTTGAGGATGACGATTACACTACGATAGCCGGTTTTGTCACCAGCGAGGCCGGCTATGTTCCCAAAGAAGGCGAAAAATTGAGCCTCCACGGATTGGCGATAGAGATATTAAAGGCGGATGAAAAAAAGATACATTTGCTACGGCTTCGCTTGGCGGAGAATGAAGGCGACGATGCCGAAGCGGAATCAGGATCGGAATGAGCGGTTTTCGTCAAACTCACTTCTAGCTCTTTTGCGATACAATCTGTTTAGCAACACTTTAGATAAAATGTTTTGACTATTAGATTGGGCAATGTCGAGCACATTTTTTGAATGAAATTAAACGCAAAAATCGACGATGAAAAGCTGAACATCGAGATCGTTCGGGGCGATGGACAAGTGACCGCGACGGTCAATGGACGTGAATATTCGCTTCATGTCTCACAGCCCGAGCCAAACATATACACATTCCGAAGCGGCGGTAAGCTGACCGAAGCGTTTGTTTCACCCGAGAGTGGAAATGTGACGGTTGGCGGTCACGAATTCCAGATTAACCTTATCGATCCCAAACGCCTTCGCGGCTCTGGCGTCGAAAGCGAATCGGCCGAAGGTAAAGCTGAGATCAAAACAGCTATGCCGGGCAAAGTCGTGCGCATTTTGGTCGAGCCGGGAGCCGAAGTCCAAAAAGGTGACGGCGTTCTCGTTGTCGAAGCAATGAAAATGCAGAACGAGATGAAATCTCCCAAAGACGGCGTCGTCAAAGAGATCCGCACAACCGAGGGCTCGACTGTCAACGCGGGCGACATTCTGGCTGTGATCGAATAGATTCGGCTGCCTTGGCACTCATTTCGCCCTGAGTTATTTTTTCAAAGAACCGCTTTTGGCCAAGCTGAGCATATTTGCAAATAGCCGATATGCCCCGCCAACTCCGGCCGGTAGTTGACGAAAGAAAGAATAGCTGCAGTAGATATAATTCCCTTTGCCCACCCTGGCAATAACCAACCCGCCCTTGTTTTCGTTCTCGCCAGCATCATGCGATTCGAGCAGCGGCGTATATTGAGCGTCAAACGTCGTAAAATTGTACGCATTACGCTCCTGCACCCAGCCGTCGAAATCTTTCGCTGTTATCTTGTTGGGAAAATTGAATATCGGATGCTCCGGCTGCAAAATCGTGACCTTTGCGTTTTCGTCCACCACGCGCGCGATCGTACCGGCTGTCGTCCGCTGCGTGTCTTCCATGCTCATCGGGTATGGCGTGAGATTTTGTCTCGCAAAAGACGGGCGCTGATATTGAACTATCAGATTGCCGCCATTTTTTACGTAATCAAGCAGCCGTTGGTTGTTCGCGACAAAATCCGGCCTGGTTTCCGACGCGCGGATACCGACCACGATTGAATCGAATTTCGACAGGTCGCCCGATGCCAGATCTTTTTCCTCAAGCATCGTCACATCAAATCCAATCTGCCGGATCGCTTCCGGAACGTCATCGCCGCTGCCCATTATGTATCCGACCTTCCCGGCTGCCGGCTTTAGATCCAGCACGTCAACGACCGTTTCGGCCCGTGTATAAAATCGATGGGTTTGAATGTGCGGATAGGCGATCGTGGTCATAGTTTGAGTAGCAAGTGCTTCGCCGACCATCGCATTCCCAGATATGTGGTAAGTGCCCGCCGGTGTTTTCGCCGGAATCGTCACGTCAAACGCGACGTTCGTCTTTTCGCCTTTATTCTTGAGGTTAAATGTCGCTGAATTTTGGACATATTTCCATTCGTTTGCGGCATTGGTGTTTAGAGCCGTCACGCCGCTTATGGGCTTTGACGAATTATTCGTAATACTCATCGTGACTCGCCGCGTCTGCGGTTTATCACTCAGCGGAACGACGAGCAGGTTTCGATCGAGGCTTACGGACAACGACGGTATGACATTAAGCTCGCGACGTATCTCGCCTCGCGCCGGGTCCGCAAAGCGGTATTGAACGGCCTGTTTGAGCGAAATTTCTGTCCCGTCAATTTCTATCTTCACTATTGCGGTTACTAAAGGCGGTTGAAACGGCAGATTCTGATTCGCGTCGTTCGGCCAGCGAAACAGGTCGCCGTCACGCGGATCATCGAGCCAATAAGGCTGCGTCGCCTTTGCATCTCGCGGAACTTTCACGTTGAAAAACGTCGCCGAATTCGCCGCTTCCCGCCTCATAAATCCAGGGGTATTATCTTTAGGAGCATCGGTTTTGGTCACATCCCAGCCCGAAGGCACTTTGAGAGCCGTATCTTTTATCGTTATTCCGGCCGATTTTGGAAAATAAACTTTAACTGCCGCCGTTAGATCGTCGCCGGATACGACCAACTCCTTGTCGGATAATGCATCGATTTCCACTCCAGCCGCTCTAGCAATTGCATTGTTTATCTCCGAGCCAACTTGCGAAAGCATCTCTTTTAATCCGGGATTTCGAGTCGACAATTCCATATCTTTCTCGAGCCGTGCGGCGGCGGCAAGATCATGCAGAATATCGTTCGGAGAAAATGGCCGGTATTTCGATGTCGCGGATTCTATCAGCCGTTGTAGATCGGCAAGCTTAGCCGCCGTCGGCTCGTCCGTGTCGCCGGTGAGCTTTGCAATACCTTTAATTGTCGTATCCAACCCATCAAAAGGCGACGTTTCCGATTTTGAACCGCCGCCCGAAACCAAAGATATGCCCGAAAACTGTTCGCCGTGAAATTCGATCCGGCCTTCGCCCTGAGACCGGTGCTGGCTTCGGCCTTCCATTGCTATCTCGAAATATGACCGGCCCAGGTTCGGATCGTACGCACCTGTATTCATCCTGATTGTCGTTTGTCCATTGTCACCGAATCCCTGCTCGACGTAAAATTTCAAAATCTGCCATGGCTCTCCCGCTCCGGCGCACTGTTTTGGATCCGCCGCAGCTTTTACGGCGATTGGAGTTATGTAACCCGAATATTGATGCTGGCCGTGGCCATCCGCCGGAGTTCCCGAAAACCGCGAGATCACCACAAGCGGACGAAATGTGCGGATTGCTCGAACCGTGTCGCAAACGATCACCTTTTCATCCCATTTCTGTTTGGCTTCGGCAAGTGTTTTTGAAAAGCCATAATCAAACGCCCGAGTGAAATATTGTTCGGCGCCGTCAAGCCGCCTTGCCTGCAATAGCTCTTCAGTGCGAATAATACCGAGCGACTCAAACAACTCCGGGCCGATAATATTCTGCCCGCCATCGCCCCGTGTCAGTGAGAGATAAGCAGTCCGGGCATTTTCGCCACGAGCCAGATATGCCAGCAATGCGGAATCTTCATCGTCCGGATGCGCCCCGATCATCATCACGCTCGCCGTCGTATTCAACCGCTTCAAAAGCTGTCCGAGGCCCAGAGCACCATAATCATTGACAGGCCGAACTTGTGAAACAACCGTCGTCACGACGAAACAAAGACCGATGAATAGAATCGATATAAATCGCTGCATATTATTGAACCGGAAATTCGGCCGCATCAATCTGCGTCGGGCCGCCGAAAGGAAATTCTTTACGCCTAAATGACCGAATCAAATAAATGATCAGGCCGACGACGATCAGCACCGCAGCGTATTTCACTTCTTTTTGGAAATTCTGCCGCATAAAAAGCACGTATAAAAATCCGAGCAGTGCGAGCACGGCCGGGATCGGATAGAGCCACATCTTGAAAGGCCTCGGCATTTCGGGTTTTGTTTTCCGCAAAATCAGAAGGCCTACGATCTGTGCCAGAAACTGAACAATTATGCGGATAACCACCAGAGCCGCAATCACGTCCGCAAGCCGCAAAAAGCAAAACAAAGCCGCGATCCCGCCCATCATCAGCAATGACACATACGGAAAATGATGTTTTGGGTGGAGCTTTGAAAACACCCGGAAGTAATTCCCGTCCAGCGACGCCGCATACGGCACGCGCGAATACCCGAGCAGCAGCGAAAAAACCGATGAAAATGCCGTCCACATGATTAGGGCCGTGGCGATCAGGCCAGCCGTACTGCCATAGAGCCGCTCCATTAGCGAGGAAATAACAAAACGCCGTGCATCCGAACCGGCCGTTTCACTAAACTCCCGCCACGGTATAACGCCGAGGATCGCGATATTCATCACGATATAGATCGCCGCAACAAGCAGGATCGAGTAAATAATCGCTCGCGGAATTGTCTTTTCGGGATCTTTGACCTCGCCGGCAAAGAAATTGACGTTGTAATAACCCCAATAATCATAGACAGCGATCAACAGGGCGGATCCCAAGCCGAGAAAAAATTCGGGCCGGAGCGTAAAAGCATCCGGCGGAAAATCAAACGCGACCTTTGGATCAAAATTGGTTACGCCGGCGAATATGACCCAGGTTATCGTCACCATAACGCCGATCCAAAGAAATTTCGAAAGCTTTTCGATCACCGTGATCTTTCGATAAAGCAGAAACACGCACAGCAGACAGATACCGATCGCAACGAATGTCGAGTAGGACGCTGAGATGCTTGTGGACAAGTCGCCCAGTAGAGGGAGCGGAAGCGTCAGATCCTTAGCATAGAAAGTAAAACTTAAACTCGGAAAGGCGTAGGTCGCGTAAAGTGCAAATCCAAGACAGCCCGACGCGATCGATAGCGGTGCCGAAAACGTTAATTGCCAGATGAAAAGGAACGACATCAACCGGCCCATTTTTCGTTTCCCGTATATCTCCTTTAGATAATTGTACGGGCCACCGGAACGCGGCATCGACGCACCAAGCTCGGCCCAGACGAGGCCGTCGCAGATGACGAGAATCGCGCCGATGATCCAGCCGAGCATCGCCTGCGGTCCGCCCATTGCCGCAATTATCAGCGGCATGGTTATAAACGGCCCGACGCCGATCATGTCGATCATGTTAAGCGTCGTCGCACCGGTCACACCGACGCCCCGGATCAGCTTGTCTGTTTTTTCTTCGTCCATTGAAAGAAAGCCCTTTACTTAACGTGCGGGCTACCGACACTGTCTACGTTCGATGAAATCCGCGTTCGATGTCCTTCATCGAAAGCCGCAGAATTACCGGTCGCCCGTGCGGACACGTGGTCGGCGAACTCGTAAGCAAAAGCCGGTCAATCAGCCAATGCATCTTCTCCGGCGTGAGTTTCATATTGATCTTGATCGCCGCCTTGCACGCAAGACTTGCGGCGATGTCGTTACGCAGCGTCGATTTTGGTGAACCGCGCTTTTCCATTTCGATCGTGTCAAGAATTTCGGCCAGCAGATTTCTAGCCTCCGACGCTGGCAGATCGGTCGGGATGCTCTTTATTGCTATGGTCCGGCCCGACAATTTCATCACGCCAAACCCAAGTTCTTCGAGATCGTCCTCGATCAATTGAAATGCTTCCGACTGCGCCGGCGACAAATCGATAGTTTCAGGCAATAGCAGGTTTTGCGATTCTATCGGACGCATCGTTTCGCTCTTGCGGTACTTATCGAAAAGAATGCGTTCGTGGGCGACATGCTGGTCGATCAGTAGCAGGCCTTCATCATCAACCGCGATGATAAAGCTGTCGTGCATCTGGCCGAGCGGCCGTATTTTCGAAGCCGATATTTGCTCGACCTCGACCGCCTTTGCGATCTTTGCCGCGGAATTTACCGGCGGCAGTTCCGCGTAACCGGCGATGGCCCTTCTGGCCTGTTCCTGCTCGATCTCGACCGGAACATCAATCACATCCGCAGCGAAGAGCTCAGTCGGTAGGCCTTCGGAATCTGCCGGTGCGTGTGATTCGTCCTTTGCGGTAATTAAATTTTTGAAATCCGGACGAAGCTCGGATTTGGCAGCTCTTTCCCAACCGTCGTCCGTTTCATGACTAAATTCGATTCCCGCCTGCTCGTATTGCTGCGGCGACTCAATGGCTTCTGCCACAACGCCCAGCACATCAGGGGCATCCGCTTCCCGCTTGGTATCACCCGTAATACCGGCGTGTGCCAACGCCGCGCGAACCGCCTCGGCGATCACATCCTTAACAGCCTCGCCGCGTCTAAAGCGTATCTCGGTCTTGGCCGGATGTACGTTAACATCGATCTCCTCTAACGGAAGTTCGAGAAATAGGAACGCGACCGGATAGACGCCGTGCGGCAGAACAGAACGATAGCCTTCGAGCAAACCGCCGGCGATCGTCTTATCGCGGACAAACCGGTTGTTAACGAAGAAATATTGGGCATCGCGGGTCGTCCGGCGCTCACGCGGTGCCGAGACAAAACCCGTCACTTTGGCCACATATTCCCTGCCGCCGTTGACCGGTAGAAGGCTGTCGAGCAAACCCGCTCCAAAAATTTGAAAGGCCCGTTCACGCAAATCCTTTGCCGGCGAGACTCGCAATACCTCACGGCCGTTGTTTGTCATCGTAAACGCGATCTCGGGATGGGCCAAAGCATAATGAGTCGCGATGCCGGTCAAATGATAATTTTCGGTCGCCTCCGATCGCATAAATTTTCGCCGCGCCGGAGTATTGAAAAAGAGGTCGCGGACGGTGATCGTCGTCCCCTTGTCGCGAGCGGCATCTTTTACATCGATCAGTTTCCCGCCCTCGATATTTACTCTTGTGGCGATCGCGTCATCGTTTGTCTTTGTGATCAGTTCGACCTTGGCAACTGACGCGATCGAGGCCAACGCTTCGCCGCGAAAGCCGAGCGTCCCGATCCGAGCGAGATCTTCGAGTGTTTTAATCTTAGACGTGGCATGCCTTTCAAACGCCAAAATGGCGTCATCGCGGCTCATACCCTCGCCGTCGTCACTGACACGCATCAGTCGGCGGCCACCAAGCTCAATATCAATCTGGATCCGCGTCCCGCCCGCATCGATGGCGTTCTCGACAAGCTCCTTGATCACGGACGCGGGGCGTTCGACGACCTCGCCGGCCGCGATCTGATTTGCCAAATTATCAGGTAAAACCTTGATCTTATTCATCTTATAAATCGACAATTCGATGATCCTTGTCATCAAGGTCAATCGCCTGGTAAAGCCATTCGACAAAGTTTGGGCCGAATTTATTCAGGAACGAAAATGCGTTCAATGTCCGCTCCTGGAGTTGACCGTCTGGTAGAAGAGCGGAGAAAAGATTTTCTATCTGGCGGCTTGCGATCTCGTCCTTTCGCATTTGGGCCAAAAGTGTCTTTTTACGCAAAGCCGCGATGTGATAGATCATCTTTCGGCGGCGATTGGCGAGATTTGCCGCTATGGTCCGATCGATCCCGGCTAAATGCTGGTCGAGACGGTTTAGTTCCGTATTGATCTTTTCCTCTACGTCGGCGAATAACCGTGCGGTGGCCGACGCTACGCTATTCTCCGCCAAAAGCAGCATTGTTTTTTCAATGCCCTCGAAAAGCTGCGTCAAGTTTAGGGCAAATTTCTCCAGCACCTTTCGCTGCTTCGCTTCAACTATCGTAAAACTTTGGCGATGCAGAATCGGCGTTACCGGTCGGCCCAAAACCCTGTACACCTCACTATTCTGGGCAAAATACGCGATCTCGGCTCCACCGCCAAAGTAACAAACGGTTGGCAGCAAATAGTCCTGCACGACCGGACGAAGCATGACACCCGGACTCAATCGTCGCGGCTCTTTCTCCGCAATATTGCGGAGGTCGGTCAGCGTAAACTCGCGGCTTCCGCCTTTAGCTCGATAGCCGTCGGCCCGAACCTTTCTCAACGCAACGCGGCGTCCGTCATCGTTGAGCCAAAAGAAAGGAAAATAGTCCTCCTGAACAAGAACCTGCGCGTGATAGCCTTCGTCTTCGAGCTGACTGCTCCGATCGCAAACACTCCGGACGATTTCAACGGACTTTTCGATAGCTTCTACATAGATCGGCGAAGACAGTGCCTTTATGCCAGAATGCATCGGGTCAATAAATATCAGTCCAAAATCCGCGAACAACACGGCGAGGGTCTTGATAAATGCATCACCAAAGCCATTTCCCTCTCTCCAGGCTTTCGCCAAGCTCGCTCGCAAGTCCGCCGAAAACTCGGTCACCGGCAAATTTTCGAACAGATGATCTATTAGGTCGGTTATTGAATGTTCGAGCGGTACATCTCCGACCGGCAATCCTGAAAAACGCTCACTCGCGACGTATTTCGATTCGACCAATTCACAGACACGACCATTTACAAACGCGGCCGACACCTCTTCAAAATCGTGATCCTCAGTCGCCGCCCAAAATATCGGCACCGCCGATACGCCCGATGCCCTCAATGTCTCAGCCAGCTTTATCGCGGACAACGCTTTGTAGATCGTATAAAGCGGACCCGTAAATAGACCTGTCTGCTGGCCAGTCAATACGGCAACGCCCGACGGATCTCGCAAACGCTCGATGTTTTCAAATGTCTTCGAGCCGGCACCGGCGTTAGCGTTGATCTCGTTCAGAGCCGCGCAAAGGGCGGACCTGTCGATTCGGTAGTTGGAAATAACCTCGGGGGCGAACGATGAGATTTCAGCCGACGATGCAACGGCGTTAGGGTAAAATCGCTTCAGCGAGAGCGGATTGCCAAGATATTCGAGAAAGAGCCGTGATTGACCAGGAATCTCGGAGAATGGCAAATTCGAAATTTGCAGTTGAACTTTTCCGCGTGACGGATCGCGGGCTATCTCTTGCTTCAAGATTTTGGCTCCTATTTAATAAAATTATAGGTTCCAATCGAATAAGTTCCAAGTTCTAAATAACAAAGAGGCGGCCAAAATATGGCCGCCCAGTTGAAAAGCACAAACAATCTATCTTAATTTCCTATCGGCGACGTTACCGGAGATGGTTCCTTTTCTGATATGGCGGTCCGCTCTATCCGATAGATGCCGGACGAGTGTGTCGCCGCAAATATCCGATTCGGGTCTTGTGGATCAAAAGCCATCGACCATATACGGCGGCTGGCGAGCTTCATCTCTTTTGTGTCTACCCGTTTCCATTTACTACCGGCATCGGTTGAAATAAATACGCCACCATCGTTTTCGAGAGCACTCGATAAAAGAATCTCGTCCGTGTTATTCGGATTGATCAGGATGCTCGTAAAATTTCCGAGCGACAGATTGCCGCCGCGCCGCGACCAGGTTTGCCCGCTGTCACGACTCAGATAAAACGTCTGGATCGTTCCGACGTAAATGTAATCGGGCCGTTTGGGATCGGACGTTATGGAACTAACCGGTATATTCTCAACCGCACCGCCAGTTTTTACCCACGTTTTGCCATTGTCGCGAGAAACCACGACGCCCGACGTCGCCGTTCCGACCCAGATTGTCTCGGGCCGCAAGGGCGAAACATGAACGGCGAATATATTATCGTTTAGGCCTGCACCCAACGGTATTTTCTCCCATCCTTTGTTGACGTCGTAGGTCCGATAAAGCCCGCTGTCGGTTCCGGCGAGAAAACCGCCGTTAACGCCGGGCATTGCCTCGATTACCTTTACTTTATCCGTAAGTACCGGGATCAATTTCGCGGGCGTTGGGGATACGGATGCGGCCGATGCTGTCCGAGAGGTCACAGCGACCGTTTTTCTAACGGGCTTTTTCGCTACAGTTTTGGCCGCAACTTTGCGTCGCGGCCGTGCGATCGGCTTCGGCGGCGTTAGCTGAGCCCACGAATTACCGCGATCTACCGATCGAAAAATTCCCGAATTCGTTCCCAAATACATTAGATTTGGGTTAGTTTCGTCCTGACGCACCACAAATGGCCGCACACGCGTCACATCTAAATTCTTAGCCTGTTGCCACGTGGCACCGCCATCATTACTGATAAAAAAGAACCCTCCGCCAGTCGCGGTATTATGGGTAGCGGCATATAAGCGATTTGGCTGCGCTTTGTCCGGCGTTACGAAGTATGTAAATCTACTTGTAAAATTGCCGCTTGACTGGACAAAGGTCTTTCCGGCATCGTTCGAAACCATCACTCCGTAATTGTTTGTTCCAATAAATACGCGATTCGGTTCATCCGGGTGAACGGCAATGGAATTGATTTCTAAATCTCGCGTCGTCGTAAGCGACCACGCTTTGCCGCCGTTGGAACTCATCCAAAAACCCTCAGTCGTCGCGGCGTAGATATAGCCCGGCAATGTAGGATGTTGCATCAGGTCCCGTGTCCGGCGCGACTGGGACGGGATGCCTTGGATTTTCGCCCATTTTTCACCGCCGTTTTGTGATTCGTAAATACCGCTGCATGCGGATGAGATGACGTGCTCGGGGTTTCGCGGATCGAGGGTAATCGCAAAGATATCCGAATCGTCGATCATTCCTTCAGTTATCTTACGCCAATTTTTACCGGCATCGGTTGACTTGAAGATTCGCCAAGTTGAACCCGCGTAGAGCGTATTTGTACTCCGCGGATCCATTGCCAGCGAGTCGATATTAACCGGCATTGTCGGCGAAACAATCTTTTCCCAATCTGCCCCGGAATTTTTTGAGACCCATACTCCATCGTTTGATCCGACTAAAAGCATATTGGGATCAAAGGTCGATTGCGTCATCGAATTGATCGCTTCGTTTCTAAGTTCTTTGGCTTCTTTCCATGTCACACCACCGTCGATCGTACGGAAAAAACCGCCGGAATTTTTACCTCCATGCCCGGACGTATAAATTATCTTGGAGTCCCGCGAATCAACAGATAGTTGGTCAAGAATCAGTTCCGATTGATTGAGATTTACGAGGAGGCTCCACGATTTGCCTCCATCGGCCGAGGTGTGGATCTGCCCGTCAAGCGTACTCGCATAAAGCCGATTTTTATCCTTCGGGTCAATCGCAATGACGCGAACGTCCCCACCGCTCGGGCCGACAACCTTCCAATCGGTAAATTTACCAGCGTTGGCGGGAGCGTCCGTTGCATTTGCAAATACACCAAGAAAACAGGTTTGTATAACAGCAACAGCCACAACGAGCGAGACTACTGATCTCTTTTTTAACATCTGTAACATAATCGATAAATCCTGACGATGGTGTAGATTGCTAAGCGTAATAGAAACTGAAAAGGTTGCGTACCCGCAACGGGTAAGATGTTGATCACAGGCAGTTAGTTTGCAGCTACCTTAATAAAATCGAAACGACCGATTTAATAAATGACCCAACTTTGGACATTCTACAAAAATACACGGCCGATTCAAAACAAAAAAGCGGTTGAGGCTACGTGATGACCGCCTCAACCGCTTTTGAAATGTTTACATCTCAA
>JAYUDV010000404.1:0-17383 GCA_043739565.1 Chloracidobacterium sp. | reverse complement strand
TCGAGCCGATGCACCGATACAATTCGACGGGCGATGTTTTCGACAAGCTTGTTGAAGGCAAGGATGCTCAAGGACTGAGCTGCACCGGGTGTCACGGCGGAAATCCCGCTGCCGACACACAGGCACAAGCTCACGTGCAGCCGCGTTTTCCGAAGGAATGGGGCTGTAAGAGCGGCGACTGTTCGAGCCGCAATCCGGAGCGTTCGAATACGTTAATTGCAAAAGAGAGCCGTGAATTTGTGAGGTTTGTTAATCCGGGCGATTTTCGCGTCGTCAGCCAATCATGCGGCGAATGCCATTCGGACAAAAACCAGCAGTCTTCGCGCAGCATGATGGCTCACGGATCGATGCTCTGGGGAGCCGCTCTATACAACAACGGCGGATATCCGATCAAGGACGCTAGTTTTGGCGAAAGCTACAGCGAAGACGGTAACCCGCAGGCCCTGATACAAATTCCGGCCCCGACCCGCGAACAACAGGCCTTCAAAGGTTTTCTGCCTATTCTTAATCCGTTGCCGCGTTGGGAAGTATCGCAGCCCGGAAATATTTTGCGTGTATTTGAGCGAGGCGGAAAACGCCGTATTGAGATCGGCAATCCCGATAGAGAAGAGGAAAGTGGTAAGCCTGACAAAGGATTGAGTCCGCGTGGGCTCGGCACAAATAACCGCACTGATCCGGTTTATTTGGGCTTACAGAAAACACGCCTTTTAGACCCGACGCTCAATTTTCTCGGCACCAACGACCACGCCGGCGATTACCGCTCGGCGGGCTGTACCGCGTGTCATGTGATCTATGCCAACGATACGAGTAAATTTGCCGCCGGGCATTACGCATCGGCCGGAAATCAGGGTTTTTCTCAATCCGCCGACACTAAAATTCCGAAGAATGAGTCCGGTCATCCGATTAAGCATCAATTCACATCGCAGATTCCGACGACGCAGTGCATGACCTGTCACATGCATCCGGGAACGAATATGGTCGCGACATATCTAGGCCAGACGTGGTGGGACAACGAATCGGATGGCAAGGCAATGTACCCAACGGATCACCAGATCGAGCCGAGCCAGTCGGAGCAGATCGAAAAGCTTGATAAAAATCCTGAGGGATCGTCCCTTCGCGGGCTTTGGTCCGATTCGATCTTTCTACAAAAAACAGGTACCGCCGATTTCAACAGCAAGTTGAAAAACGTCCAATTTTCCGATTCTCACGGCCACGGATGGATGTTTAAGAACGTCTATAAAAAGGACCGCAAGGGCAATCTGCTCGACACTGACGGCAAGATCGTTTCGCCCGACGACCCCGACAAATTCCGCAAAGCCGTGCATTTGCAAGACATTCATCTTGAAAAAGGTATGCACTGCGCCGATTGCCATTTTAAGCAGGACAGCCACGGCACCGGTATTCTCTACAACGAACCGAGAGCGGCGGTCGAGGTCGGCTGCGTCGATTGTCACGGCTCGATCAAGGCCAAGGCAAACGGCATAACTAGCGGCGAAGCGGCGATGCCGATCACAAACAAGACCGAGATAACGCAACGCGAAAAGGCGAACAGGCCGTTGATTGGCCGCGATCTGACGCGCCTACAGTTTCGTTCGGGTGATGGAAAGAAGTTGTCAGTTTTGCAAACGCTCGCTACCGACGCCCAAGCAAGCGGTAAGAAATGCAAAGATGTAAACGGAAATCCGGTCGTCTTAAAGAAGGGCGATATTGTTCAAAATTCGATCGTCGAATCTGGCCGCTGCTGGAAAGTAAAACAGACGCTCGACACCGTAACGCCGGGCAATGCCGATTACAACGAAAAATCGGCGTATGCCAAGACGATGCAAAAGGACAACGCCACTTGGGGCGACGCTGCGGCAAAAGATGAAACACTTGCCCACCGCGAGAGCAGCATGACCTGCTACGCATGTCACACGTCGTGGGTGACAAGTTGTTTCGGCTGCCATTTGAGCATGGAAGCTAACCGCAAAATGCCAAACCGCCACAACGAGGGCGGCGATTCACGAAACTTTACCTCGTACAATTATCAGGTCATCCGTGACGACATATTTATGCTCGGCAAGGATGGCACGGTGACCGGCCACAAGGTGGCACCTGTCCGGTCGAGCTCGGCAATACTCGTAAGCTCGCGAAATCAGAATCGCGAATGGATCTACAGCCAACAGCAGACCGTGTCGGCCGAAGGCTTTTCAGGCCAAACATTTAATACACACGTGCCGCATACCGTCCGAGGCAAGGAAACTCAGGGCTGCTCCGATTGCCATGTTTCGAAGGACAAAGACAATAACGCATGGCTCGCGCAGGTGACGCTTCAAGGGACGAATTTCGTCAACTTTATGGGTCGCTATATTTACGTAGCGGCGACAGATGCGCTCGAAGCCGTCGCTGTCACCGAGCACACCGAGCCGCAAGCGGTCTACGGCAGCAATCTGCATAAACTTGCGTATAAAGACGATTTTGATAAATTTGTAAAAGACGGCCGCGAGCTGAAAGAGCATTACGAAAACAAGGGCCGACCAGAAGTATTACAGGTACAGGTTCGCGGCGAGTATGCCTACGCGGCGGCGGGTAAAGGCGGCTTGCGCGTCTATGACGTCGCCCAGATCGACCACAAAGGCTTTTCCGAACGCATATCGACCGCTCCCGTGTCGCCGCTCGGACAAAAATTCTATGTGCCTACCAAATTCGCGACTGCTGTTGCCGCGCCGTCCACTTTGGCGGTTGATCCGGCCCGTTGGCGAACAGTTCAAAAAGAGGACGGGACGTTAGCCCAAGTGCCGCCCGACGAAGCTTTGAAGATGAACGCCGAGGCAGCCAAGGCCGGAAAACCGGCGCCAGCCGTAAATGAGGAAGGCCCGATCCATCCGTTGTACGCATATCTTTACGTTGCGGATAAGTACGAAGGGCTCGTTTTAGTCAACGCCGCGACCTTGCTCGACGGCGACCCGCGAAATAATTTCCTGAGCCGGGCATTGACCTACAATCCGAATGGCCTACTGACCGGTGCGGGCAACATAGCGATCGCGGGCAATTTTGCGTACGTAACTACCGACAAGGCCCTGGTCATCGTCGACCTGTCGACGCCGCTCCAACCGAAGATCGCAGCCCAAGTGCCGCTCAATCAACCGAAAGCCGTCGCCGTTCAGTTTCTCTATGCTTTCGCCGTCGATGCCGACGGCCTAAAGGTGATCGATATTAAAGACTTGCAGGCCAAGGGACAAGTTCATCTTGTTGAAACGGCATCCGTCCCGCTCCGCCATGCAAGCGATGTCTACGTCGCTCGCACATACGCTTACGTCGCTGACGGTGCAGATGGCGTCGCGATAATAGATGTCGAAAAACCCGAACAGCCTAAGCTCGACCAAACTTTTAATGCCGGCGGCACGCTCAACGATGCTCATGCCGTAAAGGTCGCGATGACGAACGCCAGCCTATACGCATACGTCGCCGATGGAAAGAATGGCTTAAAAATATTGCAGCTTACCGATCCGGAAACGATGCCTAATTATGCTGGTTTCAGTCCCCGACCCGAGCCAAAGTTGATCGCGTCGTTCAAAACCAAAGGCGAAGCGGTCGGCATCTCAAAAGGCCTGGACCGCGACCGTGCCGCCGATGAGAGCGGCAACCAGATCGCTGTATTCGGCCGCCGCGGCGCACGACCGTTTGGGTTTGACGATGTAATGCGGCTGCTCCGTACAAATGACGGCACTGGCGAGTTTTTCAGTGTTTCGGATGAACCCAAAAAATAACATCCTCTGAGGTCGAGCGGCTCGGCCTCATAAAATCCTAACAAAACATGGAAAGCGAAGAAATTTCAAAGGCCAAAATTTGGCAGGTGATCGGTGCATCGTCCGTCGGGACAATGATCGAATGGTACGATTTTTACATTTTCGGCAGCCTCGCGACCGTCATCGCACCGCTATTTTATCCGCCTGAGAATCAAACTTTTGCATATATTGCGTATTTAGCGACTTTTGCGGTCGGGTTTGTCGTCAGGCCGTTCGGGGCCTTATTTTTTGGGCGTATTGGAGATGTTGTCGGGCGGAAATACGCTTTTCTGGTCACGCTTTTGATAATGGGCGGAGCGACGGCTGTAATAGGATTTCTGCCGACTTACGAGCAAATCGGGGTCGCCGCTCCTATAATCCTGTTGTTGATCCGTATTTTCCAAGGGCTGGCCCTCGGCGGAGAATACGGTGGAGCGGCCGTTTACGTTGCCGAACACGTACCAGACAACCGCCGCGGATTCTATACGTCATTTATTCAGATCACGGCGACACTTGGGCTATTTCTATCGCTCGCCGTTATCCTGATTGTTCAAAATACAATGAGCGCCGAGCAGTTTGGCGGCAGGACCGCCGCGATGGGCGGCTGGCGAATACCATTCCTGATCTCGATATTTCTGGTTGTCATTTCGCTCTACATTCGCCTGCGAATGAAGGAATCGCCGATTTTCCAGCAGCTTAAGAGCAGCGGAATGACCTCGGTCAATCCGCTGGTCGAGGCGTTTACAAAGTGGAAAAACCTCAAGATCGTGTTGATTTCCCTTTTTGGCGCAACCGCCGGACAGGGTGTTGTCTGGTACACAGGCCAGTTTTACGCGCTGTTTTATTTACAGTCGATCCTCAACGTTAACCCTACGTCGGCAAACTACATCATTGCGATCGCTTTATTATTTGGGATGCCATTTTTTGTGGTGTTTGGAGCTCTAAGCGATCGATTTGGCCGGAAGTGGATAATCATGGCGGGCTGTTTATTGGCGTTGGCCACTTATATTCCGATCTACAAGACAATGCAGTCGGTCGCGGGTTCGAACGTCGTGACCGCGACATCGCAAAAAAATCCAACGACCGGAGCGATTTCGCTTACCCCACAGAGTCTCGACACAAGCGGTTCGCTTATTCCCGCGCCAAAGGTTTTGCAATACACGTCGTTTAGAGATCTGATCTCAAATCCGACCTCATGGGCATTGATCCTGCTGGTTTTTATTCAGGTACTGTGGGTCACGATGGTTTACGGACCGATCGCGGCCTATCTGGTGGAGGCGTTTCCGGCAAAGATCAGATACACGGCGCTTTCACTGCCCTATCACATCGGCAACGGCATTTTCGGTGGCCTTCTTCCGCTCATCGGTTTGTCGGTGATCGCTCAAACCGGAGATATCTACGCCGGGCTTTATTATCCGATGATAATCGCGGGTCTGACGTTCGTCGTCGGTTCGATTTTTCTAAGAGAAACGCACGGACACAAAATCTGGAACGAAGTGCCATAGTCATAAAACTGTATAGCGGCTAGTGTGAAAGATCGGCTGAGTTTCAGATATCCATCGGCCAAAAGCAAATCAATTTGCAGAATAATCCGCATAATACAATTTCCAATAGATCTGACAGAATATTCTTTAATCTGAGAGTTTGCTATAGATCATCGGCAAACAAATCAAGGTAAGAACGGTTGCGGTCAAGAGGCCACCTATGATGACGATCGCGAGGGGTTTTTGGACCTCAGAACCCGCCTCGGTCGACATTGCGGCTGGGACCAAACCGAGCATTGCCAACATCCCGGTCATTAAAACCGGACGCAACTGCTGTTTTGCACCGGCGTGGATGGCGTCGCTGAGAGACATGCCGAGATCGCGGAATTTGCGAAATGCGGAGACGAGCAACACGCCGTTGAGGACTGAGAATCCAAATAATGCAACGAAACCGATGATCGCCGAAACCGAAAGAGTCTCGCCCGTCAGGTTGAGGGCCAGCGCTCCGCCGACCGCCCCAAAGGGCACACATAACAGAATGACCAGCGAGTCCCTTACGGAATTGAAAGCGGTGTACAGCAAAATGAAGATCATTAAAACCGCAACGGGAACGATGATCTCCAGTCGGGCGACGGCCCGTTGTTGATTTTCAAATTGTCCAGACCAGACCATACGATAGCCTGGAGGTATCTGTACCTTTTCGGCAACGGCTTTTTTAGCGTCGGCGACTGTGCTTCCGAGGTCGCGGTCACGCACGTCAAAACGCACCACCGCCCGACGCTCGTTGGCTTCGCGGTTAATGTACGTGTAGCCCTGCGTGACACGCAGATTTGCTATGTCGCGAAGCGGAATATTTTGGCCGTCCGGCGTGCTGACCTGAATATCGCCGATGGTTTCGACATTTGCGCGGTTTTGCTCGGCCAGACGGACAACCACATCAAATCTGCTCTCGCCTTCGATGACCTGCGAGTCCGCTTTACCGCCTATCGCCGTTTCCACGACTGTTTGAATGTCGGCGGCGTTTAGGCCATATCTAGCGGCTCGAGCTCGGTCAATCTCGATCTGTAGTTGCGATTGGCCGCCGAGTTGATCAGTCGACAACTGGGCGACGCCCGGCACCTTGGTAATCGCTTCTTTGACCTGGTCCGTAAGTTTTTGCAGTTCCACCAGATCATCGCCAAAAATCTTGATAGAATCGGGCGCACCTTTTACTCCGGAAACGGCTTCGTCAATGTTGTCGGTAATGGGCTGCGAAAAATCGTAGTCGACGCCGGGAATCGACTTTAGTTTTGTCTCCATCTGCTCGATAAGCTGCGGTTTCGTCAGCCCTTTTGGCCATTCTTCCTGTGGTTTCAGGTCGACAAAGGTCTCGGCGTTGTTCACCCCGGCCGGGTCGGTTCCGTCGTCGGGCCGGCCGAGTTGGGTCACCGTCGTTTTAACCTCGGGAAATGACAAGAGAATTTCCCGGATGTGCGGGGTGATCTCGGCAGCGTCCTGTAGGCTGATCGAATTTGGCATCGTTGCGCGGACCCAAAGCGACCCTTCGTCAAGTTTAGGCAGAAAATCCGTACCGAGCCGAGTAAATACCATTCCGCCGATCAAGACGGCGCAGATGGCGATCGTCAGCGTCATCAGGCGGTTTTCGAGAAAGAAATTCAAGATCGGCTCGTAAATTTGTGTTGCATAATGGACCAGCGGATTCTCACGTTCTTTCAAATGTTTAAAGGCCATCGACGCAAGCACCGGGATCAACGTCAGAGAACAGATCAGTGCCCCGACCATCGCAAACGTCAGGGTAAAAGCTAACGGGCGGAAAAGTCGCCCCTCGACCCGCTGCAATGTAAAGACCGGCAGCAAAGCGAGAATAATGATCGCCTGCGAAAACAGAATCGCCGTGCCGACCTCTCCAGCGGCCTCGATTATTGCCTCATCGACTGTTCTCGTGCCCGCATCTAACTTTATCCGGGTAAATATCGCCTCGATCATTATTACGGCGCCATCGACAATAATGCCAAAATCGATCGCTCCGAGGCTGATCAGATTCGCTGGGATATTGAAGAAATACGACATCGCAAACGCCATCAGCAGGGCGAGCGGGATGACAACGGCAACAATTAAAGCCGCCCTAAAATTGAACAGGAAGAAAAGCAGCACCAGGACCGCGAGCGATGCTCCTTCCGCAAGATTTCGCTCGACAGTGTGGACCGTACGATTGATCAAATCCGTCCGGTCGTAATGCGGAATGATCTTTACACCGGCTGGCAGCGTGCGATTCAATTCCTCGGTCTTTTCTTCAATATGTTTAAGCGTTTCAAGCGCGTTTTCGCCCCGCCGCAAAAGTACGATGCCCTCTACAATGTCGGGGTCGCCGTCCTTGCCGACGATGCCGCGGCGGACACCGGCGTCGATTTTCACTTCGGCAACCTGATTCAACAGAACGGGTGTGCCGCCGTGCGAAGCAACGACAATATTTCCGATGTCAGCGGGCGTTTTGACTATGCCGATGCCGCGGACGACATATTCTTCCGAACCATGCTGGATAAAATTACCGCCGGCATTTTGGTTGCCGTTCTGTACGGCGTTGAAAACCTGGGTGAGCGTGACATTGTAATCGCGCAGGCGGTCGGGATTGATCAGCACCTGAAATTGCTTTGTGCCCCCTCCAAAACCGACTACGTCCGCCACATCTGGCACGGAACGATAAGCCCGTTCTAGTGTCCAGTCCTGTAGCGCCTTGACCTCAACAAGCGGCATGTCCGATGGGGCCTGTATCGTGTAACGATAGATCTCACCGCTGGCGCTCGATAGCGAACCGAGCTGGGCCTGTACGCCATTTGGCAGGGTCACATCCAGCAGGCGTTCGCTGACCTGCGCACGCGCAAAATAGTCGTCGGTGCCGTCTTCGAATGTGACGGTGACGATAGACAGTCCGAATAGCGAGATCGAACGCAAAACGGACAAATGGGGCGTCCCGTTTACCTGTGTTTCTATCGGGGTTGTGATCTGTTTTTCAATTTCCTCGGCGGCGTGCCCGGGCCACTGTGTGATGATCTGAGTCTGTGTATCGATCACGTCCGGAAACGCCTCGATCGGCAGTGAGCGGAACGCAAAAAAACTACCGACCGCAAACAGCACGGTCAGAGCTAAAACAAGGAATTTTTGCCCTAAGGCCCAGGCCACTAAACGCTGGATCACTATAAAATCTCCTCCTTTCTAATTCGCGTGCTCGCCCTCGGCCGCAACGAGCAAGCCGCCCTTGACTACGACCTTTTCGCCTTCTTTCAAACCGGATTTGATGACAATTGTGTCTCGTTGTTGCTCTTCCCCAGTCGTTACTTCGCGTTTCTCATAGTGCCCCGCCTCGGTTTCAACATAGACGACGCGCTTGTCACCCTCAGTGACAACAGCCGTCGCGGGAACCGTGATTGCATCCTGATTGGAAACTCCGCCGAGCGTGACGTTGACAAACATTCCTGGCTTCAGCTTTCCTGTAGCGTTCGATAAAACACAACGCACCGCGACCGTACGTTTATCGACATCGACAACGCTTCCGATCTGGTCGACACGTGCCGAAAAATGCTCGTTAGGATAGGCCGGAGTTTCAACGGTGGCGGGCAACCCGATCCGCAGCCTTGAAAGCTGTTCCTCGTATATTTCGGCGTTGACCCAAACGCTGGATAAATTAGCAATCTGAAAAAGCGGGTCGCCGCCGGGCTGAACAATCTGTCCGACGCCAGCCTTGCGTTCGATAATCGTTCCGGCGATCGGCGCTAAGAGCGGCACTTCACGCCTCAAGACATTGCGGCCAACTTCAAGTGTTTTGATCTCGGTGTCACTGAAATGCAAACTCTGGAGTCTGCTTCGCGCGGCCGTAATTGCTTGCTGCGATCTCTCCAAATCGTCGCGTGCGTGTTTTTCATCTACTTGTGCCTGCTGCATCTCGCGCACAGGAATTGCCTCGACCTTTGCGAGGCGTTCGGCCCGCTCACGCATTCGGGTTAAATTCAAGAGCGATGTTTCGGCGGTTCTTTCGTTCGCCAAAGATTGTTGATAATCCGATTGCGGCTGAACAATATCGGGAGTTTCGACCGATCCCAGGATCTGGCCGACATGCACATTTTGGCCAACCTCTCCCGAGAGTTTTATCAGGCGTCCGCTAAACTGGGTCAGCACCGGCGAGATCTGATTTCCATTGAAAGCGACCTTGCCCGGCGATTTAACTTCTCCGGCGACGGCCCGTTTCTGAACGATCTCGACAGCGAGATTTGACACTTGGTCAGACGTTAGTTGAATCGTCTTGCTCGTTTGGCTACCCGAATTTGGCGGCGTTGTATCTGCGGCCGCCTTAGGAACCGACAGAAAGCGGTATGCAAAAGCCAAAGTCAGCAAGACAGCAGAGGCCGTGATTATCCAGCTTAGAGATCTCCGATTGGTATTCTTTTTAGGAACTACAGACACTTGTTCGGGCGCATCATCTGAAATTGGGGTCGGATCATTTTCAATAAAATGCATGAACGAAATTTTTCCGTCTGATATACCATTGACAGCATTGTCGTACGGGCGGCCCGATTCATTTAGCTGTCTCACAAAACCCGCATGGTCCGAAGTCTCTTGAATGTCTTTCATAATTTTATGTCTCGAACTTCCATATTCTAAAAATTCATTTGGCCGGAAGTTTTGTGCCGATATAGGATTCGAGTTGTGTCAAGCTCAGCAAAAAATCGTAGCGTGCCTGGTTGTAATCAAGCAGCGTTTGATTGTAGATGTGCTGAGCGTCAAGGTAATCGAGCAACCCTTTGGCCCCGTCGCGATAGGATATTTCCTCGATCTTGCGGACATCAAAAGCTTTAACCAAGGCTTGATCGGTAAACAAATGCAGTCGACCGCGACTCGTCATATAGGCCGTAAATGCCTTTTCAACATCAGTTAAAGCCTGTGTTTGTACTAATCGCAACTGCGATTCGGCAAGTTTTATGTTGATTTGAGCCTGCGCTTGTGCGAGTTCCGCCCTTTTTTTTACGCCGAGTGGAATCGTAGCGACAATGCCGACAGTATTGTCGCTGCCGGAACGCATATATTGTCCACCTAACGTAATATCACGTTGCTGTTGCGCAAGAGCAAGTTTGTAACCGGCTCGTGCCGCTTTTAGACCAAGTTCGGCGTTTTTTATGTCCGGGCGATTTTCGAGTGCCGCTATCCGTAAATCGGCGATAGAAAGCAATCTCGGTTCGATGTCCAAATTGCCATCGAGAATAGCGAGGTCGGCGTTTATCTGCGGAACAAATGAGGAATCTGTGTAATTGACGTTTGTCGTGTCGTCAACGATCGAACCAGTATCGCCGACGCCAATCACATTGTAAATATCACGCATCGACTGTTGAAAATTCTGATCTGCTGAACTGACGTCGCGCTGATATTGCAGTTTTTGCAGCTCGATACGCTTGAGGTCAACACCCGCCGTATAACCTTCTTTTACTTGTGCGGCCAAAACTGTCCGGCTGGCCTCAAATGTCCGGTAACTGTCGACCGCAACCCCCAAGTTTTCGCGTGCCAGAATCGCCCCGAGAAAGGATTGTTTCAGGAGCAAAATTTGCTGGCGTATCGCATCGCTTACGAGTGCTTGCGCGGCCTGGCTATTCAAATCGGCCTGCGTGAGTCGCAGGTTACGTTTATCTCCGCGTTCGATCAGGCGATCGTATTCGATTAAATAACTTGCGTTGGCGGCAGCATTTCCGTTAGTTGTATAAAATTCCGACGGAGTTCTGAATACACGCGGAACAGTTAATTGAGTTACAGAAACGGTAACACTTGCCGACGGTCGCAGGCCCGCGACAAGTTTCTGTGCCATCGCCAGGTCGACATTAAAACGGGAAGCAATCACGTTCAGGTTGTTTTGCGTCAGCAGATCAATCGCCTTGTCAAGAGACAGATGTCTCAACGTGTCAGCGTCGACTTTTGGCGGATTGACGGCCTTCGCTTCATTCACGGCTTTCGAATTATGTAATGGCGGCGGCACCGACGGTGAAAATTCGGCGGGGACTAATAACGAGTCTTCAGAGTTAGTTGGGGGAAATTCCGGTTTGATGCCTTTTGTCTTATTTTGAGAAGAGAGTGGGCTTTGAAGGTCGACCGTCTGTGCCGATACCGTCGCAAAGGAGGTCAATAGAATTAAACAACACGAAAAATATAGTGTTTCGGGGAAAGAAAACATTCGATTTACTCCTGACCTTTCTGCCTAAAATAGGCATTGCAAGAAGTTTAGCGAATGTCGAATGAGTAGATAATGAAGATAGAATTAAGATTTCTTCATTTTTTATTCGGCCGAGTATTTGAGGAAAGGCATTGAAAAAATAAACTTAGAGCCTTTGTTGTCTTCGCTTTTTACAGTGATCTTTCCACCCATGGATTCCGCGAGAAGACTGCTGATGGCTAGTCCCAAACCTGAACCATCGCGTCGGCGAAGACGGGCATTGCGGGCTCGATAAAATCGTTCGAAAATATGGGGCAGGTCCGTTTCATGAATTCCGATACCGGTGTCAGAAATCTCAATACTGATGTGCTCACCATCATATGCGGCAACTTTGACCGAAACCCGTCCGCCCCGCAGAGTGTATCGCAGTGCATTTTGGATAAGGTTAGAAACAATCTGCTCGATCGCCGTTTGGTCCCCGAGAACGAATGCTGACTCGGTGATCTCCAGTGAAAAGTCCACGCCATTTTCATCGGCGTATTGTCGCGATCGTTCAAAAACATCCGTTACAACAACGTCAAGAGAGAGAATCTCGGACGAAACTTGCTGTTCGCCCACGTCTGCCCGCGTGAGCACAAGCAGATTGTTGAAGATCTGTGACAACCGCTCTATCTCATCGAGATTGCTGCGCAAAATAGCTTCGTATTCGACGGTCGAGCGATCTTCGAGAAGAGCGACCTCCGTTTGTCCCTTAAGCGTGGTCAAGGGCGTGCCGATCTCATGCGAAGCATCAGCGGTAAAACGCATCTGGGCCTCAAACGACTGCTCCAGTCGGCTCAGCAACTGATTAAAAACTCTTATCAAATTGTCGATCTCGTCACCGGTCTGTAATTGTGGAAGGCGTTCATGGAGATTGCGTTCGCTGATACCGTGAACGGCGACGGCCGTCTCTTTTACGGGGCGCATGGTCCATCGCGCCAGAAACCAGCCGGCAATCGCCGCCAAGGTCAAGAAAACGAGAATAGTACCGATCAATTCCGGGACTAGATCCTTTAATTCGGCCCCAACAAAATCGGTTGGAACCCCGACCAAAACAACAAAGGGTTTTGCTTCGCGCCTTAAAACCGGCACGTATATCAGCCGCAGCATACCGATATTTGGCACACGAACGGTTTCAAAAATGACTTCTCCATTCAACGCCCGGCCTATGTAATTCTCATTGAAAGGAAGTGGTTGGGAAGCAAGATTGATCGAAAAATCAGCCACCCGATTCGTTTGGGTTACGACAGTAACATACCGTTGAATGTGAAACGTGTCATAACCCGCCAAATCGGCGGTGTCAATATCCCGGACTGTCAGATCGTCGGGATCCGTCAGCCCGCGATCATGCATTCTGGTAGAAATACCCTCAGCCTCGGTCGAGCCGATCAACCACAACGCGACATCGAGCTTTCGCTCGGCGGCATCCTGAAGGGTGAAAAACAGGATCAGGGCCGAGATTATAAGGAGGACCGAGAGTACGAGTGTGTACCAGAGCGTAATTTTTGTGCGAAATGCGAGAGGCATCTTCTATTCACCAAATTCGACACGAACAGTATATCCAACGCCGCGAACCGTTTGAATCAATTTCGGGTCAAACGCACGATCGATCTTGTCACGAAGGAGTTTGATAACCACGTCCACAATGTTGCTGCCCGGATCGAAGTTCAGCCCCCAAACATGCTCTAGTAGGTCCGTTCTGGTGACGACATTACCTGCATTCCGCAACAGCATCTCGAGGACCTTAAATTCATTCGGCGTCAGGTCGATCTGTTCACCTGCCCGGGTTACACGGTGCGAAAGCGGATTAATTTGCAGGTCTAAAACATTTAGCGACGGCAGCATTGGCTGGCTGCGGCGGCGGCCCAATGCCCGTACTCGGGCTAGAAGTTCGCTAAAAGCAAATGGCTTTGTTAAGTAATCATCGGCTCCGCTGTCCAAACCTAAAACTTTGTCGGCGGTTGCGGTTTTGGCGGTTAAGAGCAGGATCGGCGTCGTGTTGCCCACGGCCCGCAGATCACGACACAGCTGCCGTCCGTCGCCATCAGGCAGTAAACAATCAAAAATCAGAACGTCATAGGTATTCACCGACGCCATAAAATTCCCGTCGGCAACATTTGTCGCTACTTCAACACCATGTCGAGCCTGTTCGAGGCCGTTCTTGATAAAACTGGCTACCTTCGCATCATCTTCAACCAGCAGAATTCGCATAAGTATCTCTCGGTTTCTTTGTTACCTAACTCTAGGACAAATTTTCATAATTTAAAACCCAAAACGGCCCCGGATCGCGAAGATGAAGAATACTTAATTATATTTTCACCAAATCCTAACTTCCGGTTTGATTTTTCCGGAAGCGAAACCCGATCATGGATCGCAATCCATAAATGTGTTGCAAAATGAATTAGATCGTACCTGTCAAGCTATTTCTATTTCTACACCTGGTTGTCTCGGCCAAAAACACAATTGGGAGCATAACCTATATCGTGACAGAAAAGTTTATTGACTGATTACATGGTCACAGAGCCGGCTAAACGGTTCATCGAGATCGTCCGCGAAGCCAGAGCAGTGTAGATCCACAGATTGATCGTTCAAATCAAAAAGCGTCCAGATGGACGCCTTTTTTGTTGATCTAAATGGTGGAGACGAGGGGGATCGAACCCCTGGCCTCTGCAATGCCATTCCGTGGATAATGCATTTTAATAACAATTGAATGGTTGCATATTCTCAAATAAATCAACAACTTACGCCGTGTGTGAAGGGTTTCAACTATTCAATTCTATCTTCTTCTGGTCAACTTTTGGTAACGTATTGGTAACAGACTTTAATTCTCGCCAATTCGCTGAAAGGTGTTTATTTCGGGTGTCGAAAAACCAATCCAAACCTGAGACCGCACAATACAGCTTTCACGGCACTTCGTATCCTCGAAAAGACATGTCAAAAAACTAGTGTTTATTTACACCTAGCAGAAAAAATGTGTGCCTCATGAGAAGCCAAGGAGGCTTATCAGAATCATGGTCAGGATCTTTGCTGCCGAATTAAAAACTCATACTAAACACCTAGGATTCGTTCTGTTTCGACAATTGCAAGGTCATTAATGCTTGCATAGCGCCGCGTCATTAACCCTTCGTCGTTAAACTGCCAGAGTTCGTTACCATAGCTTCGAAACCATTGACCGTAGGTGTCGTGCCACTCGTATTCAAATCGAACGGCCATTCTATTTTCGCGAAATCCCCAGAGTTCTTTCTTGAGAATATAGTCGAGTTCTCGTTCCCATTTGCCTTTCAAAAATTTTCTTACGGCGCTGCGTCCATTAATAAATTCTGTGCGATTACGCCATTCGGTATCTTCCGAATAGGCAAGGCAAACCATTTCGGGGTCGCGCGTATTCCAGGCGTTTTCGGCAGCTCTGACTTTTGCTAATGCAGTTTCCAAAGTGAATGGCGGTTTGATGTCAGTTGGTTTTAGCGAGGTTTGTTCAGTCATGATTTTGGCTCCTTGTCATTTTTTAGCTCTGCAATTTCTTTTTCCAGCTTTTTGATTTGTTCATACAGCGGCGCGGTCATCCGCCTGATCTCACCCATCGTGTATCGCGGCTCTATGTGCTGCGGACAGTTCCAGTCGAAAGCCTCGATATGCAGGATCATTGCCCGCTCGATCTTTGCCTTGTAATTCGGCACCGTGAGCTTTTCGATCAGGTCCGGTGCATCTTTGACATCTTTCACTTCGACGCGGGCTAATATTTTGAGCCGCGTCTGGTTTGGGTAATCCATCAGGAAAAGTGCGGCTTTGTCGTTCGCCGCTAGGTTTCCAACGCTGATGTATTGCAAGTTGCCCCGAAAATCGGCGTAGCCGAGCGTTCGGTCATCCAGCACTTTCAAAAACCCCTGCGGCCCGCCGCGAAATTGAATATAAGGCTGCCCGTCTTCGTTGACCGTTGCCATGTAAAAACCGTCGCGTTGTTCGATAAAGTCATTCTCAGCATCGGTCAGGCCATGAAAATCCGGTTCGCCACCTTCAAATCTCGCGTAGTTGCGCCGCGTTCCGTAATGTTCCTGAGCGGCTTTCACGCTTGGCGTAAATGTCAGATCGTAAAATTTGTGTGACATCTCGGCTCCCTTAAAGAAACTGGGCCGCAGATCTTTCTACTCGATCTGCGGCCGCTGAATCTAGGCGTTGGCTGCACGACTCGCCAGCGGAAATTCGATCGAGGGAAAGTCGACTTCGGTTCCCGCGACTTCGTTGAAGTAGTTCGTGAAGATATTCAATGCTACGTTTGCGACTATCTCGGTAATCTCCTTCTCCGTATATCCGGCGTCAGTCACGGCCTGAAAATCCGCCGGTGACACTTTTCCACGGCTCACGATCAACGCACTTGCGAATTTCAAAGCCGCGTCCGTTTTTGCATCATCAGACGATGCTCGGCGGGCACTGAGGATGGCCGAATCGTCGAGGCCGGACATTTTACCGATCGCTGTGTGTGCCGATGCACAATACTGGCAGCCGTTGATCTCAGCGGTCGTGAGAGCGATCTGTTCGCGAAGCTTTGCGTTGAGCGTCGTCCCGAGGGCTCCGTTAAAGTTGAGATATGCTTCAAGTGCAGCGGGCGAACTCGCCAAGGTTTTCATCAGATTCGGTGCGAAACCGATCTTTGCTTTTACTCCGTCGAGCAGTTCTTTTGCTTTGCCCGTTGCCTCTTCGTGGTTGATTGCTATTATTCTCTGCATGATTCTTATTCTCCTTAGTTCTAAATTCTCCAAAAAACTGTTTCGTTACTTTCTCCAAGTCGTGTATATTTTCCCCAAACTTTACCTGCGATTCTTGACCTTCTCGTCATAAAAGCGCTGAATATTGTTTGAGATGTAATCCAGATGATCTTCGACAGCGAAATGTCCTGCATCAAGACGGTGCATTTCGGCGTTCGGTAGGTCTTCCAGGTACGCTTCGCCCCCGGCGGGCGTAAAAAAGATATCCGTCTGTCCCCAGAAGATGATCGTCTTTGGCTGATTGTCTCGGAGAAACTTTTGCCAAGTGGGATAAAGCTCAACGTTTCTGCGATAGTCATAGAAAAGGTTCAGATTTACTCGCACGGCATTCGGCCTTTCCATAAATCCAAAATCCGATTCCCAGTTGTCAGGGCTGATCAATTCGGGGTCTCTTGCTCCGAAAAGGTAGATGCCCTTGATCGCGTCTTTGGTCAAAAAACCTTCGAGTGGCTTTTCGGTTTCCGGCGAACGGTTCTTCCACAAGGCACCGCGGAGTCCGTCCCACACAGCCGTAAAGCCGATCTCATAGGCGTTTGTGTTCTGGACTATCAACCAGTCGAGAGCTTTCGGGTTGCGGCCGACGATCCTGAAACCGACCGGACCGCCATAATCCTGAGCGTAAAGCCCGTAGTGGTCAAATCCCTTGATCTTGAGAAAATGCTCGACGATCTGAGAGATCCCTTCAAACGTATATTCGTACTTTGCCGGGTCGGGAATGTCGCTGAGGCCGAAACCCGGATAGTCCGGAGCGATAACGTGAAATTTGCCGGAGAGCGACCTCATCAGATCGCGGTATTGATGCGAAGCCGCCGGAAATCCGTGCAGCAGCAAGATCTTCGGGTTTGCCGGGTTGCCTGCCTCGCGATACGCGATATTTAGACCGTCGACCTTGATGAAGCTGTATTTCACGGCAGTCGCGTCGGCACTTACCAGCTTGCTGTCTGAATGTAGGGTCTGCGCCTGAACGCTGAGACCAGCAGACATAGCGGCGATCATAATCGAGCCTAGTAACAGATACTTTCGAAATGCATTATTAATCGTTTTGTTTTTCATTAGGTTCCTCATTGTTGCTCCTATGAGCTGAATTTCGTATTTGTCTTTCGGGATTGGTACTGCATTAAACGTGCCACTCGCCGTCGG
>JAYUDV010000403.1:0-7511 GCA_043739565.1 Chloracidobacterium sp. | reverse complement strand
CGCTCACCGGACGCTAAAAAATCTGTTGATCGCGTTTATTCGGGAGCGTACACGGTCTAAGAATACCGGTTCGCAGGATACGATCAACGAGCACGAGGACACGCAACGACTGTTTTCGCCGGATGTGCTCACCATCGGCTTTGCACGCCGCGTCGCCAGCTATAAGCGCTGGGACCTGCTGTTTACCGACCTCGAACGCTTACTCAAAATGGTCGATCACGCCGAGCGGCCCGTGCAGTTCGTATTCGCCGGCAAAGCTCATCCGCAGGACAGTACCGCCAAGGCGATCCTGCAAAAGCTGATGAGCATCAATCACGATTCAAACTGGCAGCGGCGGGCCGTCTTTATCGAGGATTACGATCAGGAGGTCGCACGATACCTTGTCTCCGGGGTTGACGTCTGGATGAACGTCCCTCGCCGTCCGATGGAGGCCAGCGGCACGAGCGGGATGAAAGCCGCGATGAACGGGGCATTAAATTTCTCGATCCTCGACGGTTGGTGGATCGAGGGTTACAATGGCGAGAACGGATTTGCAATCGGCGATCTCGTCGAGGACAGTTCGGATGCAGCGATTGACGCGACCGATGCCGAATCATTGTATTCGACGCTCGAAAACGAGATAATTCCCATGTTTTATTGGACGGACGAAAGCGGTTTGCCGGCCGACTGGATTTATCGCATGAAAAACTCGATGGCAACGCTTACGCCGCAATTTTCGAGCGACCGGATGGTGAAGGATTATCTGACAAAAATTTACGGACGAGGACAATAAATATGATGCCGACGGAATTCACAACCGGAGTGATTAGGCCGATTGAGGTCTATAAAGAATCGTGGGAGCTGATCAAGGATCAATATTGGATAATTTTCGCCATCACGCTCGTCGGAATGCTGATTGGCGGGGCGGTTCCGATCGTTTTGATCGGCCCGATGATCTGCGGCATTTATCTATGCTTATTTCAGAAGATCAATCGACGTCCGGTCACATTTGAGCTGTTGTTCAAAGGTTTTGAATATTTTCTGCCGAGCCTGATCGTGTCTGTTTTTATCATGGTTCCCGTCTTTATCCTGATTTTTACGATCTATATTCCGATGATCGGAATGGCGATCGCGGGGCCAAAAATGAGCGGGTCTGAGGCCGTTCCGTTGTTTGTGGGGATGATCATATTCGAGTTCATAGTGGCCGTTGTCATGGTTTGTTTTCACACGCTGCTGATGTTCGCGTTCCCGCTGATCGTCGACCGTAAATTGTCGGGTGTGCAGGCGATGAAGGTCAGTGCAAAGGCGGTTTGGCACAATCTCGCCGGCGTCGCCGGGCTTTTTGGCGTAGGATTTGTGGTTGGAATTGTCGGCTATCTCGCGTTGTGCGTCGGGCTTTACTTAGTGATGCCGCTGATTTTCATGTCCAATGCGGTTGCTTTTCGTAAGATCTTTCCGGCAATTGTCCCTGATCTGATGGATCCGCCACCGCCCAGCGAATATACGGGTTTTCAAAATGCCGCCTAAACTAATAAGTATCGATTCGGTCGAAAAGCTCGACGCGCTGATAGCGGAGTCTCATTCCCGCCCGGTCTTTCTGTTTAAGCACAGCGATACCTGCGGCATTAGCGCCGATATTCTCGAACAGCTCGCAGCCGTCAATGGTGATGTCCATATCATAATTGTTCAGAATGACCGTGCTGTTTCAAATTCGACCGCCGAAAAGCTCGGGATTCGTCATGCGTCGCCACAGGCGTTCGTTTTGAGAAACGGAATTCCCGTTTACCATGCGACGCATTATGGAATAGATCCGGGCGAGATCGACAATAAGCTCAAAGGTTAGTTATCAATGGTCGAACCGCTCCAAATCATCGAGGAATCCGACAGCCGCCTGTCGATCAAATGGTCGGACGACATCGAGACGGCGTATGACGCGGCGACCTTGCGCCGTTCGTGTCCGTGTGCCAGTTGTGTCAATGAGTGGACAGGTAAAAAGATCCTCGACGACGAACAGATCGGCGATGATATGTCGTTCACCCACATCTCGATCGTCGGCCGCTACGCTCTGAATTTTCACTTCTCCGATGGCCACGACACGGGCATTTTCAGCTTTGACTACCTCCGCAAACTTTCTGGTGGTTCTGACCACGTCAAACCGTTATAATGTCCTTATGAACGAACGGGATATTTTCGACGAGCGTCAGGAAACAAAATCAGCCAGCTTTTCGTGTCCGCATTGCCGCGAGCGGGCGGATTACGACGTCCGGTGGCTAACACGTATTAAGAAAAAGCAGGCTCCGGGGCGTCTGAATAATGACGAGCGGGCGCAGTTTCAGAAATCACGCGATTATATGGTACGTGTTGACGACCAGTTGATGTGCAAAAATATGCGATGCCGCAAACGGTTTGAAATACCGTCGTCGCAATCGGTTGTTTTTATTTAGTTTTTTTTTCCAGGAGGGTAACAATGAACCAAAATTCATCAGAATATGACGAAAACGAATCCGCCGGGGACGAAAATTTTCAGGCGGAGATTGACGAAGAAATCGCAAGCGTCCCCAAGGCTCCGGGCGAGTTGGCCGAGCGTCTGGAGGAAAATCATGCGTCGTCGCCGGCCGATTCCGGCGGTGACATAGACGCCGATTGGGAAGAGGTAAATACGACCGGCGAAGAGAGCGTTTTCGGCTCCAATCCCACGCCGGACCAATCGGATGTCGAAGCGAATGCACATGCGATGGGCATTAATTTCGAAGACAACGAGCCGCTCGATTTCGTCGAAAAGATAGAAAAACGGGACCGCGACAGGTTCGAACTCGACGAAGATTCGAAAGGCGAGGACGACTCGATTTAAGTATTTTGTTCGTTACTGAAAATAAAAAAGAGAAGGCCAATTATAGGTCTTCTCTTCTTATTTCAGCCCGGGAAAGCTGACTCAAACTAATCTGTTAAATCAATATATCGAGAATGTGTATTCGATCTGTTTTGTGACCGACTGCGCAACGCCATTCGTTTTTGCCGGTTCAAACGCGATCCGGTGTGCGGCCGCAATTGCCTGTTCGGTCAGGCCGCTGCCCAATCCTTTGATCGCCGAGATACTTCCCACCTGCCCCGACGCCAAAAATGTAACGCGGAGAATAACGGTTCCCTGAATATTCGCCTGACGGGCAGAATCCGTATAACCGGGACGCGGCTTTGAAAGTATCTTAATGCCTTGCGTTACGCCCACCGGTCTTGGCGGAGGGGCTCCGACGCTACCGTCACCTGGCCCGGTTCCACTTCCATTTCCGCTACCCAGTCCGCCGCCGCTACCCGATCCATTACCTGACCCGTTGCCCGTTCCGCGTCCGCTTCCCTGGCCCGTTCCAACGCCCGAGCCCTGACCGCCGCCCGAACCCGTGCCATTCGAGAAACTTGCGTACTTGCCGTTTGGATCGCCCCAGCGGTCAAATTTCTTATCGTATGTCTTATTGCCCTCGGTTTGCGGAGGCGGCATTTTCAGGTCGAATGTATCGCTTCTGAAAACCTTGGCATCCGGCGGACGCGTAGGATTTTTCGACTGGTCGGCCAGATCGCCCTGCGTCGTTGGATCCTTTTCTTCACGCCCGCCGCCACCGCCACCGCCGGCGTCCTTATCTTTCTTCTGCTGCTTTTCTTCCTCGACGGTCATCGGCACTTCGTCAATAAGACTGGCCAGCGATGTCTCGTCTCCGATCGCTCCGATACCGATGTCTTTTTTAAAAAGTGACACGACAGTCGCCCCCAAGGCCACCGTAACTATTAGAACAGTCGCACCAAGGAAAAGAAGGCTGCGCTGACCGACATTCTTCTCTTCCATTACGGTGACGTAAAAGCCGCCTTCAGAGGTGACCTTGTCATGTTCGGCTTCGAGCGAAACTGGCACGCGATCAACGTTAACCGCAGTTTTCTGCACAAAAACCGGTGCCGTTGTAGCGGCAGCCTTGGCAACTGGAATGGTCGAGGCGGGTGTAGCTTTAATGGGTTCGACAACCGGCTCTTCGATCTTTTCAACCGTTTCCATTTCGGGAGCCGCAGTCGCAAATTCGGTCGCTAATTCCTGGGGTGCAACCGGTTCATTAAATTCGGCTGCGACCGGTGCGGCAAAAGTTTCTACTTCGGGTACGGCAGCGGCCAAAAATGCCGGTGGTTCCGGCGTTACAACGGTCGCTGGTGTTTCTATAGCCGCTGTTGATGCCGCATTAACGACCGGATTCATCTCAAAAGGCAGTAGAGCAAACCCGCAGTTAGGACAAAATCCAAACTTTTCGGCAAATCCTTCGTCACAAGCACTGCAATATTTAACTATTTTTCCCATTTTCAGTCCCTCAAAACCCACGCCCGACCAATCGAGCTACTAATGATTAAACGATTATATCGCGTTTATTTCAGAAGATAAGTTTTTTCAACCATTCCCGCGATAACGCCTGAGTGCGGTTCTTTCAATTCTCATAGATGCTCCCAACGTTTGACGCGATGCCCACTGACCTCTAAAATTTTCATTTGCGAAACTCGTTTATTGCGGTTCCTTTACGCCCGGCGACAACACGAGCCGCGAATTTGGCAACTAACGGTAAAGTAAAATTGTTTCCCTAAAAGTATTAGACGATGAAAAACAAGAATTTATTACAAAAAATTGCTTTCGCGAGCGTGATTGCCGCCATTCTAGTGTTTTCAGCCGCGATGTCAGCCTTCGCCCAGGCACCGCTTCGTGCCCCGAAACAGGAAAAATTGCTTAACGGACTAAAGGTTCTAATGTGGAGCGACGCACAGGCCGATAAGGTGTCGGTAAAAATACGCATCCACGCCGGATCCGCTTTTGACCCGCAGGGCAAAGAGGGAGCGATGCAACTGCTGGCCGACGACCTTTTTCCAAACGACGCGTCGCGCGAATTCTTTGCCGAGGACCTCGGCGGCGGCCTCGAGGTTGTCACAACTTACGATTTTATCCAAATAAACGCCTGGTCCAAGCCCGAAAGCTTTCTGACGATGCTCGAAACGCTTGCGGCGGCCGTCTCAAACCCGGCAATTGATAAAGACACCACCGCCAAGCTACGAACGGCTTTGTTCGCAAAACTAAAAGTATCGGAATCCGATCCGGGCTACGTCGCCGATCAGGCCGTCGCAAAACGCCTGTTTGGGACATTTCCGTACGGCCGGCCACAACGCGGCTCGACAACGTCGGTGCAAAAGATTGATTTCGCCGATCTGATCTACGCCAAACAGCGTTTTTTGACCTCCGATAATGCGACTATTGCGATCACCGGCAACTTTGAGAGAGATCTCGGATACAGGGCCGTAAGACGGTATTTCGGCAGTTGGCTTAAATCTGACAAACGTGTGCCGGCGACATTTCGGCAACCTGATAGTCCTGACACTTCGCCTCTAAGAATCGAGCTTCCAAATTTTGATAAAAATTACACTCGTACGGCGATCACCGCCCCGGCACGACCCGATAAAGATTACGTTGGAATGCTGGTTCTGACAAAAATATGGAAGGAGCAGTTCGCGTATAGTGACATTGATGAACAATCCTGCGGGCGACCTTATTATCAAGCAAATCTATTGCGCGGAACCTACAGAGTTGCCACTGCTCGCAAATCAACCGGAGATCTTTTTCTCGGGAGAAATATTTGCATTTTTTTGGGGAAGGACGCTGACGGCAGATACTCGTACCCTGAGATAAAGCAGTCAGATTTTGATAAAGCAAAAGCAAAAACCGTTTCGGAATTTAACGATCTGATTCAAAGTCCGCCCGGACTGTCGAATCTGTGGCTTGATTTAGACACGTTCAAGCTACAATCTGTTGATGATGAGACACGTAAGATCAATGCCGTAAACTTGGCCGACATTATTCAACTTGTCGACCGTTTTCGCAAATCTCCGATGGTGACGGTGCTCGTGACGAGCTCTGGTACAAATAATTAACCTTGCACAACGAATTGAACGCAAAAGAGACAGCGCACGCGCGGGCCGTACGCGAGATGTTTTCGGGCATCGCCGGGCGATATGATCTGCTCAATCACGTCCTCTCGCTCAATATTGACAAGGTATGGCGGAGAAAGGTTCACGCAGAAATTCGGGAGATTCTGGATAACAAGGATGCAGTCGTTTTGGACGTCGCGTGCGGAACCGGCGATCTCTCAATCGAGCTAAATCGCGGCTCGGCGGCACGCGTGATCGGTACCGATTTTTGCCGGCCGATGCTTACGGTTGCGCGTACGAAGAACATATCGGATCACACCAAAATCCCGTACGTCGAAGCCGACGCGATGAATCTTTCATTTGCCGACGAAAGCTTTGACGCATTGACGATCGCCTTCGGCCTCAGAAATCTTGCCAATTTTTCGGCCGGCCTGCGGGAATTATATCGCGTCCTAAAACCCGGCGGGCAGATCGCGATACTCGAATTCTCAAGCCCGATTGTTCCCGGTTTTGGGCAGTTGTTCAATTTCTATTTTGCACACATTCTGCCCTGTATCGGTGGCGCCGTCAGCGGATCGCGGGGTGCATACGAATATCTGCCGGACAGCGTTTCAAAATTTCCCGACCAAAAGGCTCTCGTTTCGATGTTGGAACAAACCGGCTTTGCGAATGTCAAATATCAAAACCTTACAGGCGGGATCGCCGCTTTGCATTCGGGCGTCAAGGCAGAAACGCGAATGTAAATGAGCGTGGCGTTCGGTAGAATTCATCGAGGCACGGAACCTCACCGCCCTGGTTTCCGCCAAAATCACCAACGGAATCGAACGTTTGTCATCTGTCCGCTTTGATTATAAAATTCCTTTGACCTTCCGACCGGCCGAATGAAATACAAATTTCTAAATTTTGCACGTCAGTTTGCTTTGATGCTGCTCGTCATCTGGACGGTGGTGTCGCTCGTGACATTGCTGATCGAGATCGTGCCAGGCGATCCGGCGACTGTCATTTTGGGCGAGACCGCGACGCAGGAACAGATCGAGAATTTTCGTACCAAACACGGCCTCGACCGCCCGGCATTCTTCGTTTCATACGGATCGGAAACCGGGTTTGTGTGGAACGGAGCCGATAACCGCTACGCCGAATACTGGATCGGGCTGCTCCACGGCGACCTCGGTAATTCGTTTCGCACGGACAGACCGGTTCGCGACATGATCTTTGAACGGTATCCCGCGACGATCAAGCTCGCGATAGCGGCAATGCTCGTCGCTATCGGCATTGCTTTACCGCTCGGTGTCCTGGCCGGCTCGCGAAAGAATTCGCTCGTCGATAACGCGGCGTCGTTTTTCGCGCTTTTGGGCATATCGCTGCCGACATTCGTCATCGGGCCTTTTTTGGTCTATTTGTTCGCCGTCAAGCTCGGCTGGTTTTCACCGACGGGCAGCCTTTATCCCGAGGATATTATTTTGCCCGCCGTTACGCTGGGAGCCGCTCTCTCAGCGATCCTGACGCGAATGATACGTTCGAGCGTCATCGAAGAGCTCGGCGAAGATTACGTCCGCACCGCTCGTGCAAAAGGCGTCAGCGAGCGAATGGTG
>JAYUDV010000402.1:0-2916 GCA_043739565.1 Chloracidobacterium sp. | reverse complement strand
CGATGCACAGCAATTCCTGCCCGGCCTCCATAGACAGCAAGTTGCCATCGAGATCGAGAACTTTGATACAGTCGGGGCTGCTATCGATAATGCTGCGTTTGAATTCTTCACTTTCGCGTAATTCCTCCTCAGCCCTTTTGCGCTCGGTGATGTTTTGGTGCGAAACCACGCCGCCGCCGCGTTCATTTCGCAACGGCGTAACATTTAAGAGAAACCAGCGCCGCACGTTCGGTGAGTGACACGGGTATTCGAGTGAAAAAAACGGAAGTTTACCCGTCAGAACCGCCGCAATTCCAGTCATCGCCTCGGACGCATTTTCGGCGAACCTACCGGCGCTGTTACGGCAGATTTGCAGGTAATTAATGCCAATACCTGTTCGGTCGACCTTACCGTTGTTTTCTTTAGCAAACTCTCGCCATGCCTGATTGACGGCCGTAATGTTGCCGTCGCCGTCGAGGACAGCGATTTGGGCGGAGAGCGAACTGATTATGGCGGTATTTAGCTCCTCGGACGCCCGCAAGGTTTCTTCGGCGTGTTTGCGCTCGGTGATGTCGAGAAACGATGTGATGGCCCCGGTGACCGCTCCGTGCTCATCGATTAGCGGTTCAAAGTTGACGATAACAGGTACGCGCGTGCCATCTGGCCGCTCAATGAAAACTTCTACGCCGCCGACCGCGACGCCGGCACGGAGCACCTCGACGATTGGGCTCTCGTCGTGGGGCAAAAGCCGTCCGTCCGGGTGATAAAGATTGAAAGAGCCGCAATATTTCTCGCTCGGGTCGCCGCGCTTTGGCTCACGCCCCCATATTTCGGCGGCCCGGCGATTGTAATCCTGAACGACACCGGCCAGGTCACAGGAAAACATTGCCACCGGGCCCAACTCGAACAAGGTGCGGAAATGCTTTTCGGTGCCCCGCAAAAGCTCACCGGCGCGTTTGCCGCCGGCCGATGCTCCGATCCCGACCGCCAGAAAATCGTGCTCTACCTTCTTATTATCGGGCTTAGGTTTACCGTTTGCACTTTCTAAATTTGAGCGTGTCCTCATTAGCCGTACTCACTAAAAAATAGGAAACTGTAACCATTAAAATACACTAAATAACCCGAAAAAGATTTATTTAGTGTTGCTTCGTATTATTTCGTGGTTCCAGTCTTTTCACCAACGTTTTTGTAGCTTGCGCGGACGACAGTTTTGATATTGCCGCGCACATGAAAATCGCCCTCGATCTCGACCTTTAGCGGGTCGCAGGCCTTTACAAAATCATCGAGAATTACGTTGATGACGTGTTCGTGAAAGATCTTGGCCTCGCGAAACGAGTTGATGTAGAGTTTCAGGCTTTTCAGCTCGATACAGAGTTGGTTTGGCACGTATTTTAGCCGAATGACTCCGAAATCGGGAAAATCGGAGAACGGGCAGATCGCCGTGAATTCGGGCATTTCAAACTCGACCCAGATCTCGTTGCCCGGAAACTCGTAGGCAAAAGTGTCGAGCGGGAAAAGATTCATCTCGACCCGTGGAGTTGGGCGGATGTCTAATTGTTGTTTATTTACGTCTAACATATTTTTCAATCGTCCGCGTTCAGAGTTCAAGCTTTAGCCTGTTCTCTTCGTCGGCAGGAGGCAAGCTAAAGCTTGAACTCTGAACGGTTGAGATCTGAACGCTCGATTATCTGACATATCCGTGTTTTCGCGAGCCCATTTTACGCACGGCGGCAAGGTCGTTGACGCCGCGGGATTGCAGTTTAGCAAGCAAATTTACAAAAATATGGGCCGTGGCGTATGCGTCGGCGCTCGCCCGGTGATGGTTTACAAGGTCGATCGAGTAATATTCGGCAACCGTTTTGAGCTTGTGATTAATAATATTCGGCAGCAATTTTCGAGAAAGCTGCACGGTGCATAGGCACGGATTGGCCATGCGATAATCGGGAAAGACGCGTCCGACCTCCGAATTCAAAAAACGCATGTCGAAGCCCGAATTGTGGGCGACGAGGATCGAATCGCCGATAAAACTCAAGAAATCATGGGCTATGTCGGCAAAGAGCGGAGCGTCCGCGACCATCGAGTTGCTGATGCCGGTAAGGTGCGTGATAAATGGCGGGATCGGCATTTCAGGATTGACGAGCGTCTCGAATTTCTCCGTCACCTCGCCGTTTTGCACCCGATAGGCGCCTATCTCGGTGATACGGCAAGGTGGGGCCTTGGCGCCGGTCGTCTCAAGGTCGAAGACAACGAACTCGGTCATAGCAAGCTCGCGGTTTTCAAATCCGTCATCCGCAAGCTCAACTATGTCAATATTTAGCGAAAGTCTTGGGTCGCGTTCGATAAGATCCGCGACGAGCAGGCGAGCAAGTTTTTGGTCGGGTTTGCGGATCTTCATCACAAAATCGACGACGCTCACCGCCGACGCCTTTCCGCCAAATGAACGCAGCAACGCGACGGTTTCGTTTATTAGCAATGACTCGGAAATTAAGTTAGGATACGGTGTCATCACGTAGAGTTTAGCAGAAGAGTTCATTGAGTTTATAGAGTTCATTGAGTTTTTTGGGGTCAGACTATTTTTGATGGACATATTGGAGAAATTTAGAGAGACGAATGCCTTGCTTGAAGGCCATTTCGTCCTGTCGAGCGGTCTGCACAGCCCGAACTATCTGCAATGCGCATTAGCTTTGCAGAATCCGGCTGACGCGGCTGATTTTGGCCGGGAGATCGCGGCGCATTTTGTTGATCAGGGCATAGATACAGTAGCTTCACCGGCGATCGGCGGACTCGTAATCGGTTTCGCAACGGCACACGCAATGAATGTGCGATTTATCTGGACAGAGCGCGAAAACGGAGTGATGACGCTGCGGCGGGGATTTTCAGTAAAAGCGACCGAACGGATCCTTGTCGTCGAGGATGTGATAACGACCGGCGGATCGA
>JAYUDV010000401.1:0-17580 GCA_043739565.1 Chloracidobacterium sp. | reverse complement strand
TTTGAGCAATCCCTTTTTGAATTTAACGTCATGGATCTTGCCGACGGGCAAGCGAGCTTCCTTGATACCGTTAGAAATCAAACCAAATAATTTGGACTCAAACTCAATTACAACTCCGGCGCTCGAAAACTTCGCCACGCCATTGATCTGCGACAACCCGCTATCTGTCTTAAATGGAACACTTGTGAAACTCTGCATAAGAGTGGTTAGCCGCAAAAAGGCTCAAAAGACGCAAAATGGACAGGAAATATTTTGTGCGTTTTGCGCCTTTTCGCGGCGATCAATTCTTTTATTTGTATTTTTATTTGTATTAATGAAAGGACCAATTGACTGGACAGTGACCGCGAGCGACGGCAACGCTCGTGCGGGAATACTTAAAACCAGGCGCTCTATAATAGAGACGCCTGTTTTTATGCCTGTCGGGACGCAGGGAGCGGTGAAGGGAATTCGGTTCGAATGGCTGGAAGACGAGATTGATGCTCGCATAATCTTAGGCAACACATACCAACTTTTTCTGCGGCCGGGCATCGAAGCCATTAGATCGTTTGGCGGGCTGCATAAATTTACGTCGTGGAATCGTTCGCTCCTGACGGATTCGGGCGGGTTTCAGGTATTTTCGCTGTCCGATCTGCGAAAACTCACCGAAGATGGCGTTGAGTTTCGCTCGCATCTCGACGGCAGCAAGCATTTTCTTTCGCCTGAGGTCTCGATGGAGATTCAGGCGGCGCTCGGATCAGAGATCGTAATGGTCTTTGACGAATGCCCGCCCGGTGACGCCGGTTACGACGCGACAAGGGCTAGTTTGGAGATGACGGCGCGGTGGGCGGCTCGGTCGAAGGTAAAGTTTGATGAGTTGCAGGAGACGGGATTGGATACCGGATTTGTTCAGAGTCCCAGCGTTCAGAGTTCAAGCTTTAGCTTGCAAAACGGGGAAAAGGAGCACGCTGAAGCGTGTACTCTAAACGGTAGACAGGCTCTATTCGGTATCTTACAGGGAGCAGGACATCTTGATCTCCGGAAAGAAAGTCTTGATCGCACAGTTGAAGTTGGTTTCGACGGATACGCTATCGGCGGATTGAGCGTCGGCGAGGAAAAATCGGTGATGTACGAGGTGCTCGATTTTCTCGCACCGCAGATGCCGGCGGTCGCTCCAAGATATTTGATGGGTGTCGGGACGCCAGAGGATTTGATCGAGGCGGTAAATTGCGGCGTCGATATGTTTGATTGCGTTATACCGACGCGAAACGGCCGAACCGGAAGCGCGTTTACATCGCGAGGAAAATTAAACATTCGTAATGCGAAATTTGCCCTTGATTCGCGGCCTCTCGATCCCGAATGTTCCTGTTCGGTCTGCCGCCGCTATTCGCTCGGATACTTGCGGCATCTATATCAGGCCGGCGAAATGAACGCGTCTATAATGATCTCGCATCACAACCTCGCTTTCTTTATGAATACGATGAAACGATCCCGTGAAGCGATCAAAACAGGCACTTTTCAAATTTTTAGAAAAGAGTTTTTGTCTAAACTTAGTAATAACAACGCGGAAGCCGTTTGATAAAGCCATCGCAAATGTATATGATGACCTTTTTGCCTTTCGGGATAATTTACAATGAATATCTACTTATTTCTGTTTCAAGATGCGTCCGCCAGCGGCGGAAGTAGTCTTATATGGACGATCCTTCCTTTCGTTTTTATCTTCGGCATTTTTTATTTTCTAGTGATAATGCCCCAAAAAAAGCAAAAGCAGCAGCTACAGGAAATGATCTCTCAGCTAAAGATCAACGACGAAGTCGTGACAAACGGCGGCGTGATAGGAAAGATCAAGGAAGTAAAAGAAACGAGTTATATTATCCAGAGCGCCGAGAAATCGTTTTTGGAGATCGGCAAAAGCGCCGTTGTCGGCAAAAAGCCAGAATAGAAATTTGTTGACATTTAGCGGTAGCAGTAGGCGGCAAAGACCGACCACTGACAACCGGCCACTGACAACTGACCAAAAAATGAAGAACACCGGTTTACTAATCAGAACAGCGATTATTGTCGCAATTACGCTTGTCGGCATTTTTCTCGTTTTCGGCCCGAGGCATACACCCACGGGCAGCGATTTCACGTGGCAGGGCCTTAAGGACAACCTCGCGAACAATATCAACCTCGGCCTCGATTTAAAGGGCGGATCGCACCTCGTGATGCGTGTTAAAACCGAAGAATACCTTAAGCATCTAACCGAGAACAACGAGATCGCGGCCTTGCAGGCGGCCCAAGCGGCAAAGGACGATAGCGGTCAGGCCCTGCCGGTAAGCGACGCATCATATATTGCAGAAAATGGAAATTATCAGATCACGCTGAACGTGACTGATCCTGCCCAGATTCAGGCCGTTCTTGACGCTGTTAAGAAGAAAGTCGATCTCGTAAATTGGACGCAATCCACGAGTGGAAATTCGATAATCTGGTCACTGCCAAAGCAAATGCAGGCAAAGTTAAAAGAACAGGCGACCGACCAGGCTTTGAAGATCATCGACAGTCGTATAAATGCTTTTGGCGTGAAAGAGCCAACCCTTCAGCGTCAGGGATCTTCGGATTCAGGGCAAATTCTTCTGCAAATGCCGGGCGTCGAGAATCCCGAACGTGTTAAAACGCTTGTAGGCGAGACATCGAGACTCGAACTGACGAAGATCATCAGCCCGCCAAATCCGACACCCGTTCAAACCTATCCGACGAAAGAGGCTGCGTTGCAGACCATCGGCGGCAAGGAATCGGAAACGCGAAAAGTTTTGGTCTATGCCGAACGCGACGAGACACCAAAAACATCGCCAACTCCTGCCGCTGACGCAAAACCGAAACAATATGTCGTCGTCGAGAATCCGGCGGTTGTCGACGGCAGCGAGCTGCGCGATGCAGCGGCTATTCAGGGGAAAGGCGGTGGCAGCGATTATCAGATCTCGTTTTCATTCAAACCGACAGGAGCCCAAAAATTTGGCGATTGGACGGGAAAGAATATTGGCAACTACATGGCTGTCGTTTTGAACGGGGAAGTTAAATCGGCTGCGTATATAAAGGGTCAGATATTCGACTCTGGTGAGATCTCGGGCAGATTTTCAAAAGCTACCGCTGATGACCTTGCATTAACATTAAAATCAGGTGCATTGCCCGCCGCAATCGAATATCAGGAAGAGCGAACCGTCGGGCCGAGCCTTGGTGCGGATTCGATCAGGGCCGGTGTTACGGCATCGATCGGCGGCCTGGTGTTGGTCGTTGTATTCATGCTGTTTTACTATCGCGGATCGGGTGTGAACGCGGTGGTGGCCCTGGCGCTCAATATGATCCTGACCATTGCGGCGCTTATTGTGTTTGGCTCGACGCTGACCCTGCCGGGCATCGCCGGTTTGATCCTCGGTATCGGTATGGCCGTCGATTCGAACGTGCTGATATTTGAACGCATCCGAGAGGAGATCCGGCTTGGATATTCGGTACCCGAATCGATCAAGCTCGGATTTGACCGGGCATTTGTGACGATTATCGATACGCACATAACGACGATCATTTCGTCGGTCATCCTATATATCACAGGTTCCGGCCCGATTAAGGGCTTTGCGGTGACGCTGATCCTCGGATTGTTGATCAATCTGTTTACCGCCGTTTTTGTATCGCGGACTATTTTCAACTGGGAGTTGAGCCGGAATCCGAATATGCAAAAACTCAGTATTTAATGAGATGAAAGTGGATAGTTGAAAGTGGATAGTAAAAAAAAAACTTAGCGAACCACTGTCCACTATCCACTTTCCACTCTCCACTTAAAAAAGATGTTTAATTTGTTTCAGAATATCCACATTGATTGGCTAGGAAAGCGAAAGATCTTTATCGCGTTTTCCATATTTATTATGCTCGCCGGGCTCGTGTCCACGATTGGACGCCAGTATACGCCGGGCGGGACAGACGCTTTTAATTTGGGTGTGGACTTTAAGGGCGGCACGGTGGTCGTCGCAAAATTTAAAGGACAGCGGCCTAGCGACGACGAGTTGCGCACCGCTCTACACAATGCCGGCGTGGGCGATCCCGTTATCCAGGCGTCGACCGATAAAACCGACGAGGTTTTGATAAAGATACCTCTTGTAGAGGGCACGGTTGATGCTCCTGCGGCTGAGCCCGGCAAAGATACGACGGTTGCCGCTCAGGTCCAGGCCGGACGCCAGACGGTGAAACAGGCGCTGGACACATTTGGCAAGGAAGCCGATGGCGAAACCGCTCTTGACGCTTCGGATGACGCGGTTTACAAAATTGTCGGAACCGATTCGGTCGGTGCGATTGCCGGTTCGAAACTGAGAAACCAAGCGGTTACTGCGACTCTTTTCGGCCTGATCGGCATTTTGCTATTTATCGCGTTTCGATACGACTGGACGTATGCGGCCGGTGCGGTCATTGCCGTGTTTCACGACGTTTTGATGGTTCTTGCATTCTTCTCCGTGTTTCAGTGGGAGATAAATCTGACCGTTATCGCGGCGATCCTGACCATCGTCGGCTTTTCGGTAAATGACTCGATCGTTATCTTTGACCGCGTCCGTGAGAATTTATCGCTGAATCGTACCGACAGCCTGTTTAAGATCACTAACGACTCGATCAACCAGACGCTGTCGCGGACGATCATTACATCGGGCCTGGTTCTGCTGTCAGTGTTGGCACTTGTGTTATTTGGCGGTGAGGTTCTTAAGAGTTTTTCGCTGGCCCTGCTTGTCGGTGTCGTTCTCGGAACTTATTCGACGATCGCAATTGCCAGCCCGATAGCAATCTGGTGGCAGAATAAGCTCGGCGATTCGCGTATTAAAGACGTGCTCGTTCCGCAAGCTGGCGAGAAGCTGGCCTCATCGTCGCGTCGATCCGTCACGCGCCGTCCGGTCACGCGGTAGATCGGCGGACCAGCTTTTTATTTTGTCATTTCTTTGAAAGATTAGATCGTGCGTTTATCGCAGTATTTGCTTGAACGACTTTGGTGAAAAAAATATCGAAATTTGAGTTAATTAAAGTGATTAATCTTGACTTTCGCGGGTTAAACTTTTAGACTTCATTTCGTTGCTGGTCAATTTATTCTTTTACTTCTGCTTATTCACGATTTTGCGTCACGAAATCGGGAGCGGACTTTGTTGAACTTTTGCCCGCTCGGACGGCAAAAAAGTCAATTCATTTCCGCATTTGAATGAAACGCAGTAAAAAGTTAGAAGATCTTGACGTTCCCGGGTTGTGATACATTGCGAAACATAATGTATTGAGTATTACAACACGGGTGCGGTTATTATCATCAAATGCAATTATAAGGTTTCGTAACCCTTGACCTATCTATTGGCACCGGAAAAAGGGAGGAAGTAAAATGCTTGATCAATTAGTTGAATCCAAAAGCAATTCCAGAGAAAATAAGCGCCGGAGTGAGTTTCTGCTCATTACAATGGCCGTGGTGGTCATCGTGCTGTTGACGTCGTGGACGTACAGCCTGTTCGCCAAGGATTTTGGAATGGGCGGCGACGATCTCTCGCTGACTACGCTGGTCGCACCGGTACCTGTTCCGGACGAGGAACCGCCGCCGAAGCCGGAGCCAAAGCCGGAGCAAAAACAGCCGGATGTTGATGTTCGTAAAGAACTGATCCAAAACATTATGCAGACGCCTGTCAAACCGCCTGACACGCTCAGCACCACCAAGAATCAGGTTAAAGAGATGCGTCTAGACCGTCTGACCATGATCGGTGACAAAAATGCGGACACGGGGGCACGGGTTGATCCAGGCGTTTCTCGCGTTGTCGATACCGGTGGCCAGAATGGCCTTTCGACGGAAACAGGCACCGCCCCGACAGGCGATACGGTGGCCCCGCCGCCGCCCAAGCCGAAACCAGTGCCAAAGACAGTTTCAGGCGGCGTTTTGAACGGCAAAGCCATCAGCCTGCCGAAGCCGAATTATCCGCCGGCAGCTAAAGCCGTTAGAGCAGGCGGCTCGGTCAGCGTGCAGGTGTTGATCGACGAACAGGGCCGCGTTGTTTCGGCGAGTGCCGTTAGTGGTCATCCGCTGCTTCAACAGGCAGCCGTTGCTGCGGCACGCGGTGCCCGATTTAGCCCGACCCTTCTTTCAGGCCAGGCCGTAAAGGTTTCGGGTGTTATTACTTATAATTTTGTTCCGTAGGGAACGTTAATATTTGGGAAACGGCGTTAAATTGCCGTTTCCCGTATTTAACAACTATCGCAATTATTAGATTTTTTTTGATTTTTTTGGAGGAAAAACCATGACAATTTTGATGTTCGCCAACGAAGGCGTATCAATGGGTATTTACGATATCGCAAAGAGCCTGACCTATCCGGGCTGGGGCGTTATCATTACGCTTCTGATCCAATCGGTGTATATGATCGCCGTTGGCATCGAACGCTATTTGACCTATAACAAAGCCAAGCAGCAATCGCGTCAGTATGCGCCAAAGGTTGCTCAGGCCCTGAAAAACGGCAATATTGACGAAGCGATCAATATTAGCGACAAACACAAAGATTCACATCTTGCGATGGTTGTTTCGTCCGGTTTGAAAGAATTCGCTGCTCATCAGGGCAATACGGACATCTCGGCCGATGAAATGGAAGCCTCGAAACGTGCTCTGGATCGTGCTATCGCCGTTAAAACAGCCGAATTGAAACGCGGTCTTGGTGGATTGGCTACGGTCGGTTCGACTGCACCTTTCGTTGGTCTGTTTGGAACGGTCGTCGGTATTATCGGTGCTTTTCAGGCCCTGAAAACCAATGAGAGTGCCGGTATCGGTGCTGTCGGTGGAGCTATTTCGGAAGCATTGATCGCGACCGCATTTGGTATTTTGGTGGCGGTTCCGGCCGTGTGGCTTTTTAACTACTTCACCACCAAGGTAACAAGTTTTGGCGTCGAAATGGAAAATTCCGCTTCCGAACTTGTCGACTATTTCATCAAACAGCGTGCTAAAGCTTTACGCGGTTAATTTTCGCTCGTTTGAGATTTACTTGCAAGGAGATTTGCTATGAGTATGAAAATCGGTGGGACCGATGAATTTAACTCCGAGATCAATGTTACGCCGATGGTTGACGTCATGCTGGTGTTGTTGATCATCTTTATGATCGTCACACCGCTGCTTCAACAGGGAGTTTCGGTAAATCTCCCTCGAGATATGATCAGCCCCGACGAGGACGGCGATATCGCTAAAGACACGTCGGTGATAGTTGCGATCCCGGACAATAGTAATTTCTATATTGGGAAAGTGCAATATCCGCTTGACCAGCTCGGCGATGTGATCCAAAAGCGAATGGAAGGTAAAACACCGGAAAAACGCATTGTTTATATCAAAAGCGGCGTGGATGTCGAATATGGCCGGGTCGTTCAGGCGATTGAGACTATCCGGAAACAGGATATCGATAAGATCGGGCTGGTTGCGGATAAGAAAAAAGGCACCGAGGCACCGCCAAAATAGTCTTGGTTCTCAAGGAATTCATTGATTTCTAGGAAAGGATAAAGAAATGGGAATGTCGAGCAGTGGCGGTTCATCAGGCGCCACACCACATATCAACGTTACACCTCTGATAGACGTGCTGTTGGTCCTTTTGATCATTTTTATGGTGATCACTCCGTTAAAACCGAGCCGATTTGAGGCAAAGGTACCGGCGGAGCCCAAGGATCAGCAACAGGTCAATGTCAAGCCAAATCCGCTTACTCTGGTCGTCGGCATAAGTAAGGATACCAAGGCGATCACTCTTAACAATGATCCTTACGGAGACGTTACCGATACCGAAAAATTATCGAATAAGCTTCGTGAGATCTTTAAAGAGAGAGAGAGCAACGGCGTATTTCGTGAGAATACTAACGAAGTCGAAAAAACAATTTTTATCAAGTCGCCGAAATCGGTACGATACGGCGACGTTATTAAGGTGATCGACGCAGCGAAAGCCGCAGGTGCATCGCCGATCGGTCTACAGATCGATGATTTAACAGAATAATTTTGCCGGGAGTAACGGTTATCAGCGTGGCTGTCCGCGTCTGAACCTACTTTTCTGGCGGTGAATGGAGTCAAATGATGAGATTCTCTCGTTTTGGGGTCATTGTCCTACTGTCATTAATTGTTTTGACGGGAGCCAATTGCTCATACTATAACCGGGTGCTTGCCCGCAAAAACTTAGTTGACGGTTCCAAGGCCTATAAAGACCGCAAATTTCCGGAGGCGGAGCAGCTCTTTAGGAGCGCCGTTGCCAGGGATCCGAACGGCGAATTTGTCGAGGGTAAGACTGCGCAGTTATTTCTAGCCCGAACCCTTCATTCGGAATTTATCGGCAACCGGATCGAGAAGAATAAAGCCGAGGACGCAATAAAAGAGTACCAAAAGGCTCTGACATTAACTCCGAACGACCAGAGCTCGTATAAGGCGATCGCCAGCCTTTATGAAAATCTGCAAAGAAACGACGAGTGGCTTAAATGGGTGACGGCGCGGGCCAATAATACCGGTATTCCCCCTGAGCAGCGGGCCGAGGCATTGACCTCACTCGCCGCCAAAAAGAATACGTGTGCAAACGATATCAGCGATACGGACAAAACGAAAAAGACGGTTACAAAAGATGGTAAACAGGCGTTCCAGTTTGTTAAGCCGGAAAAGCCCGAAGACTATACGACTATGCAGGGATGTATAGCCGATGGCTCTAAGCTTATAGATCAGGCGATCGCCCTTGAACCGGATACGGTAAAGAACGCGGGCGCGTTCGACGTTAAAAAGGCCACCGATCAGCAGTTGCAATCGACGCTTGATATTTTGAAAGTGTTTGAATCGGCACGTTCCTACAAGGCAAGTCTTCTATTTCAGGCGATGCGTCTTGCCGAAATGGATGGCAAAACAGCGGATCGCGACAACATGAAGCAGCAGGGCGAAGCTGCACGTGCCAAATTCCTCGAACTTAGCACGGTTGTAAAAAACATCCAGCTCGAGATGGATGACCGGGCCGCTGCAAAAGATCAAAAGGAAAAGGGCGACAAAGCCAACGCGAACAAAAAGTAGGACATTTTTTCTTTCAAAGACCGGTGATGCTCAATTATAATTAATTGGGCATCGCCGTTTTTATTAAGGATAAAGGCGAAAGGATAAAGGATAAAGAAATATGAATTCGACACGAGAATCAGGCGAAAAGTCGAATAATCCTAGCCATTTCTGTCCTTTATCCCTTATCCTTTATCTTTTAACGCTTATTTTATGATTCGTATCGAGGACGTAATTGCCAAAGTGTCGGAGAATCGGCCAACCGCCGATATCGACCTGATACGCCGCGCATATTTGTTCTCGGCCCTTCATCATCGAGGGCAGACGCGTGCCTCAGGCGAACCTTATCTCGTCCACCCGATCGCCGTCGCCAATATACTAGCTGAAATGCGTCTTGACGAGGTCAGCGTGTCCACCGGGCTTCTGCACGACGTTGTCGAGGACACACTGGTTGATATCGACACAATCCGTTCGTATTTTGGAGACGAGATCACCCTCCTGGTTGACGGCCTTACCAAGATTGCTAACATCAGCGATCTTTCCAAGGAAAAACAACAGGCTGAGAATGTTCGTAAAATGGTCCTCGCGATGATCACCGATGTACGCGTCGTGCTTATCAAACTCGCTGACCGTCTGCACAACATGCGGACGATGCAGTATCTAAAGCCCGAGAAACGGACGCGCATCTCGCAGGAGACACTTGATATCTACGCACCGATTGCCCACCGCCTCGGTATGGGTAAAATGCGAAGTGAGCTCGAGGACCTTTCGTTTCAAAATCTATATCCAGAGGATTATAAGCGCCTTGCCATCGATGTCGACGCCCGCCGGCCTGAGCTCGAAGCGGCCCTCGAAAGGATCGAGGCGACCATTACCGAAAAACTGATCGAGAACGAGGTTCCCTTCGTTCGGATCGAGGGCCGCGTAAAACGTCTCTATTCGCTGTGGAAAAAGCTCAAAAAGCAAAAAATTATGATCGAGCAGGTCTACGACCTGATCGCGGCGCGGATTATTACAGAAAACGATCGCAAATACTGCTATCTGACGATGAGCGTCGTCCACGACATCTGGACGCCGATACCGGAGCGTTTTAAGGACTGGATCGCCATTCCCCGAGACAATTTGTACCAATCCCTGCACACCTCTGTAATCGGTGACGGAGGGCAGCCGTTCGAGGTCCAGATCCGCACGGAAGATATGCATCATGTCGCCGAAGAGGGCGTCGCGGCCCACTGGAAATACAAAGAAAGCAATCTCGGAAAAAAACAAGAGGACGAGGCTCTCGACGTGCTCCGTAAAACGGTCGAAAAGCTTCTGCTTCCGCTGGTCGAAAATACCGAGGATCATGAAGATTCGGTAGATTTTATAGAGACGCTCAAACTCGACCTGTATCCCAAGGATGTCTATGCATTTACGCCAATGGGTAAGGTCATCCAGCTACCGCGTGGGTCAACGCCGATCGATTTTGCATACGCAATTCACTCAGTCGTCGGCGATACTTGCACCGGTGCTAAGATAAACGGACGCATCGTGCCGCTCCGCAGTGAGATTCATAACGGTGACGTTATTGAGATATTGACGACGCAAAGCTCCAAACCGTCGGGCGATTGGCTCAGTTACGCCGTTACATCAAAGGCCCGCAACCGAATCCGCCATTTTATTTCACTCGAACAGCGGACCGAATCGGTCGACATCGGCCGCAAGCTGCTTCAGCAAGAGGCGGAGCGATTTCACGTACCGGCGAAAAAATTCCTCAACAATGAAGTTGAAATGCGACGGATCGCCAACGAATATGGCCTCAGCCGACCGGACGATCTGCTCGCATCGGTCGGCTACGGCAAAACGCTGCCGCGCAATGTGATCGCAAAGTTTCTCGGCGCCGAAAAATTTAGTGAGATCGACCCTGATAATCAAAAACAAACACGCCTGAAAACCGGCATTAAGGCGGTTCGTAAACTGATCGGCATGGGCGAGGACGCGATCGTCGTAAAGGGCATCGATAATTTGCTGACGGCACGTGCCAAATGCTGCAATCCGCTTCGCGGTGAGGATATCATCGGCTATATTTCGCTCGGAAAGGGAATCGTCGTCCACAACAAACGCTGCACAAACGTCTCACAGTTGATGGTCAACAAGGAACGCATTGTCGAGGTCGAATGGGCCAAAAGCGAAAAGGAACAGATCCAATCCGTCCAACTGCTTGCGACTACCGAAAACCGAACGGGTATGCTCGCGGGTATTACAAACGCGATCGCCGACATCAAAACCGGTATCCGCGACGCCCGCGCAAACGTCTCAAAGGACGACATCGGTATTATTGAGGTCACGGTCGAGGTTTTTGACAAGAAGCATCTGGATAAGGTCGTCGGGGCGATCGAACACGTCCCCGGCGTCATCGCCGTCGAACGCATAAATGCGTAAGCCGAAAGACTATGATTGAAACCACAGATATGAAAGGATTATCCTTTAATTCTGCTTGATCGACGTTTATCTAATTTTATCTGTGGTTTCACCTTCCTGTCTTTTTGTTCCCACCAACTTTCCTTTTGCCTCGTAATTTGCTAGAATTCGCGTTTTGCTTGAGTTATAAAGTACATACTTTTTTCATGAAAGAAATTATTTCAACCGAGAACGCACCCGGAGCTATAGGCCCGTACTCGCAGGCGATAAAGGCCGGCGGGATGGTTTTTTGCTCAGGACAGATACCGATCGATCCGGCTACAGGCCAGTTTGTTTCGGAAGTTGTGAGCGAACAGACCGAGCAGGTGCTCAAGAATCTGAGTGAGGTTTTGAAAGCGGCGGGCACCAGTCTCGATAGCGTCGTAAAAACGACGGTGTTTCTCGCGGATATGAATGATTTTGCGGAAATGAATGACGTTTACGGCCGGTTTTTCAGTGAAAACAAACCGGCGCGAGCGACTGTGCAGGCGGCACGGCTGCCGCGGGACGCCCGGGTTGAGATCGACTGTATTGCGATTGGTTAGAGTGACGCATTTATGCGTTATCTTAGCGGCTACAGCCGTCACTCTTACGAAACAAAAAGCCAAACGCTTGAAAAATCAAGCATTTGGCAACCAAAGCAGTTAGCTGTATCTCAAATATAATTACGCAGCTTTGATAATTTTGCCACCCTTAATGCAGCGGGTACAGACTTTCATACGTCCGTTACCGCCGCTGGGTAGCTGGACCCGGACCGGCTGAAGATTCGGATTAAACCGTCTTCGTGTTTTATTGTTCGCGTGTGAAACGTTGTTTCCAAATTGCGGGCCTTTGCCGCATACGTCGCATCGTTTTGCCATATTTTTGCCTCCCATCCAGTATGGGTTATAGTTGAGCTTTACGAAAAACTCGAAACGACATTTATAACAAATGTGGTCGGGTCAAGTCAAGCAAGTGAGATAGATGGATATGTTCAAAGGAGTAAAAGCAATCGTGCAAACTAACAGGAAAGTGATCTTCGCTGCGGCGGCCCTCGCTGTTTTTACCGCAATTTTTGGAGCTTGTAGCTCAAACCCATCCAATTCGACGCCCGGTACGGTCGACCCGAATGAGACTGCCGCCAAAGTCAACGGCAAGGTCATTACGATGGAAGAGGTTGACCGCGCCGTCAAGCAGCAGGCGCAGGGACAGGAGAGTAAATTGTCGCCGCTCGAACTCGCCGGCGCCCGGCTTCAGGTTTTGCAAACCCTTGTCGAACAGGAAGTGATGTACCAAAAGGCCGAGAAAGATAATACAGTTCCCTCGGACGAAGATGTTACCGGCGAGGTGAATAAACGCAAGGTCGAAAGCCACCTGTCGGTCGAGGAATTTGACAAACAGATGAAGCAGGCCGGGCTCGATGACAAATCGTTCCGCGAGTCGATCAAGAAAGGACTTTCGATCCAGAAGCTGGTTGACAAAATAACCGGCCGGATCGAAACGCCAAAGGATAGCGAGATCGAGTCGTTCTTTAAGGGTAATCCCGAGATGTTCGTCAAAAAACGCGGTGTCCGTCTAGCCGCGATCGTGATTGATCCATCAGACAGCGGTCAGGGCGACACTACCAGAAATGACACCGAAGCCAGCCAGAAAGTCGGCGAGGTACTCCAAAAGGTCTCACAGCCGGGCAGCGATTTTGCGGCTCTTGCACGTGAATACAGCGAGGATCCGAGCAAATTGCAGGGTGGCGATCTCGGCTATCTGAGCGAAGACGACATCAAGAAAAACTTCAGTCCCGAGATCGCAGCCGGATTTATGAGTCCGCAATTCACGGTTGGACGCATCACGAACATGATCCGTCTCAACGGTAAAGGCTATATTTTCAAACTTCAGGAGCGGATCGATACGGATCAAACATTAACCCTCGAGAGCCCGGAAGTTCGGCCGCAGATTACGCAGCTACTGGTAGATAACCGTAAGCAGCTGCTCGCCGCGTCCTTTCAGGCGATCGCGATGAACGAAGCCAAGATCGAGAATTTTCTGGCGAAAAAGGTTGTTGATAACCCGAATGAATTAAGCGGAGCTCGCCCGGCGGGTGCCGCAAACGCCAATTCGAACGCCAATGCCGCTGCCCCGGCTAACGCGAATATTGCACCGGCCAACGCCAACGCAAATGCTCCGGCGAATACGAAACCCGGCGGTAACGCGAACACAAAACCGTCCGTAAATTTTCCGGCAAAACCGTCGGCAACGACACCGGCAAAACCGGCGAACAAATAGTTCGGCTTTGGGCTAACAATTAGGGTGAAAGGCAGAACTCGTTTTTGCCTTTTGCCTTTTTCCTTTTGTCTTATACTGACTACTGTTTAAATGCTATTTAGACTCTCAAATGTTTGGAAATCCTACGGCGGCACCGAGATACTCAAAGGCGTGTCGTTTCAGGTCAATCCATTTGAAAAGGTTGGCCTCGTTGGCCGCAACGGAGCCGGTAAAACTACCGTTTTTCGCCTTATCATCGGTCACGAATCCGCCGACGACGGCGAGGTCATCAAGATGAACGGCCTCAAGCTCGGGCTGCTTGACCAGCATGTCGATTTTGGCGAGGCTGAAACCGTTCACACAGCCGCGCTTTCTGCTTTTAAGGAAATTCACGATATTGAAGCCGAAATGCGGCTCCTCGAAAAAACGATGGAAACGGACCATTCGGCAGCGGTTCTCGACCGGTATGCCGATCTGCAAACCGCTTTTGAGCACGCCGACGGCTTCTCATATGCAGCGAAAGCCGAATCCGTTTTACTTGGAATGGGATTTCCGCCCGAAATGTGGTCGGACGATGTGCGAACGCTTTCGGGCGGTCAGAAAAATCGTTTGGGAATGGTTCGACTACTGCTTTCGAGCGCCGATGTTCTTTTGCTCGACGAGCCAACAAATCATCTGGATGTTGACGCGGTCGAATGGCTCGAGGAGTTTCTAAAAACATACGACAAAACCTACGTTGTCATCAGTCATGACCGTTATTTTCTCGACCGTACGACAAATCGCGTCGTTGAGATGGATCGCGGCCAGGCGGTGACATACAAGGGAAACTATTCGCAATACCTCGCCGAACGCGAGCTCCGCCGTGACCAGCAGATCCGCGAATACGAAAACCAGCAAGCTCATATCAATAAAACGCAGGAATTCATCCGCAAAAATCTTGAGGGCCAGAAAACCAAGCAGGCCAAGTCACGCCGCACTTTATTAGCGCGAATGGATCGGATCGAAGCCGTCACGAGCGAAAAATCAGGCGGAAATTTTGGCTTGCGCAGCGTCGAACGCACAGGGAACAACGTGCTTACCGCCGAGGACCTAACCATTGGCTATGACAAGAATGTTCTCGCCGAAAAGCTAAATTTCTCGCTCCATCGCGGTGACGCTCTGGGCATTATCGGCGGGAACGGAACCGGCAAGACGACGCTGCTAAAAACGCTGCTCGGCAATATTCGCGAGCTCGGTGGCAAGATGCATTGGGGAACGAAAACCAATATCGGCTATTATTCGCAAAATCTCGAAGGCCTCGAACCGCGAAACGAGGTTATTCAGGAGCTTCGCCGCGTTGCTCCATCGGCCGATAACGGCACGCTGCGAGGCTTTCTTGCCAAATTCCTGTTCATGGGCGAAGACGTTTTCAAACCTGTCTCTGCCTTGTCCGGCGGCGAAAAGGGAAGGCTCGCCCTCGCCAAACTCATCTATTCAAACAAGAACGTGCTGGTGCTCGATGAGCCGACAAATCACCTCGACATCCCTTCGCGCGAGTCGCTTGAAAACGCCCTCGAAGAATACGACGGCACGATCATAGCCGTTAGCCACGACCGCTTTTTCCTCGACAAGATCGCCAATCAGATGCTCTCATTCGAAGCGGACGGCCGCGTCCTCGATTTTGACGGCAACTACACTGAGTTCCACGATTGGAAATTGGAAAAGCTAGATGAATCGCAGAGACGCGGAGCCGCAAAGTCAAAAACAACTAGGCCGGAGATGACGCCCAAGGCAGAACTGGGAACGGTAGCGACCGGGGCATCTCCGGGCAAGATGCAAGCACAGGGAACCCAAAAGGCGGAAACACGACCGGTAGGGAGTGTGTCGAGCTTATCGAAGAACCAACGTAATCAACTCGAAAAACGCATCAAAACTATCGAATCCGAAATCCCAACTCTCGAAGCTACAGCCGCGATTCTGACAAAGGATCTTTCCGATCCCAAGATCGCCTTCGACTACGCAAAACTCGCCGAGGTCACACAAAAGCTTTCCCAAACAGAAGCCCGGATCAAATCTCTCTATGAGGAATGGGAATCTGCGGCGGGTCAGTTGCAGTAGCGGCGGGGTATGCAAAGATGCGGTCTAGCCAGAGTTTTATGAGGAGAGTTTAGTGAAGAAGTAATGGTTGTTCCGAAGACTTATTTGTGACGTCCTAGTGATTCCAATATAGATTCGATTTTCTTTTTTTTCACGTATTTAATATCTAAAACCGCGCTGTCATCCTCTTCCTGAGGAAAGATATTCAACTCAGGCGGCAGTTTCACCTGCATTACGTTGAACTTCACGGCATAGTCGCATCTTTGGTGCGTTGGTTTTTCAAAAATGCACTCAAAACTGACGGCCATTACGCTGTAACCTTCGTACATAATACGATAAAAGCTTTGCCTCGAATCGTAAGGTAAGGATTTCTTCTTTGAATCTTTGGCGACAATATCGATTATGTGCTTATTAGTTTTCTTCAAGAACACAAGGTACTCGCTGCCGAGGCCATAACTGATGAACGGCGTGAAATAAATAAGATCGTCAACTTTCGATCCTTTGTAAGCTTTTAGAACGACAGCTTTGTAAACCGCGACATCATACCTTTCAGCATCGCCCGAGCGAACCTGCACAAACGCAACGAGGTCTGCCTGGGCGAATAGAGCCGCGAGAGAAACGGACGCCGGTTCGAAAATTGTCGTTGTTATGGTTTTAGTTGGCTGTGCTAAACATAGACCCGTCGACAACAGGGTGGTTGCCAAAACATATAAAAGCCCAGATAGCATATTGTTAAAAAAAGAACTTCTAATATCAGCGTCGCCAACAATACACAAAATTGGATATTATCAATGACGCTTTGATTATACTCCTATACTTTGATGCCTACCGCGTCGGCGGCGTCTGAGTCTTTTTGTAAACCTCCCTTGATTAGCGCCAGTTTAAACTGGCGCTAATCAAGGGAGGTTTACACGGTGATCACCGCTCCGCATGAGTAAACAGAGCCAATCCTCAACGAAGCACGCCGAGTGCTTCCTCGATACTTACCGAAATCGCTTCTTGAATCTCATTTTGATCGACCCAGAACACGCTGTCCCGCCACGGCAATTGAAGAGTGCCGACGGATGTCGAGCAGGCAACAGATATTACCGTTCCAGTTCCGGCGTGACCTGGATTCGAGTCGTAGCCTGGGTTGGTTTTGATGACCACCATCTTTGTGATATTCCCCGCGATCGACGAGCCGGGCGACTGCGTTATTTTGCTTGCCACGATAACCGTGATGTAGGCGGGAACACTGGTTGGCGGTCCCGAGCTATTACCCGGATCGCTCCTCCATGTGCCGCCGCACCTCGCCGGATTTGTGCTGGTGGAGTTCGCAAAGCCCTTAAAGCTTGACGGCGCCGAACCGCCGCTCAGCGAGTTGGATTTCGCCCACTGCGCCCCCCAATAGGTCACCTGCTTGCCAACCACTGCGTTGAGATCGCCAATGACAAACCCTGGGGCCGGAATCGGCGTCGGAGTTGGTGTCGGCGTCGGAGTTGGCGTCGGAGTTGGAGTTGGAGTTGGTGTAGGTGTCGGCACTGGTGTTGGTGTCGGCGTCGGCGTCGGCGTCGGCGTCGGTGTAGGAGTCGGCGTTGGTGTCGGCGTTGGCGTCGGAGTAGGCGTAGGGGTCGGCGTAGGGGTCGGCGTCGGCGTAGGCGTTGGGGTCGGCGTTGGAGTTGGCGTCGGCGTCGGCGTCGGCGTCGGAGTTGGCGTCGGCGTTGGTGTCGGCGTCGGTGTCGGAGTCGGCGTTGGCGTCGGTGTTGGAGTCGCCTTACATTTGCCTGCACTGCCGGCGTTGTAGATCCCGGCAATCTCGGTATCGGTGAGGGCGCGATTGAAGACT
>JAYUDV010000400.1:0-46614 GCA_043739565.1 Chloracidobacterium sp. | reverse complement strand
GAAACGGATGAATCTGCCGGAATAGAAATTATGAAACGATGCCCTGAATGCGGTAGGAATTACAACGACGATTCGATGAGCTTCTGTCTCGATGACGGAGCCGAATTGCTCTATGGCCCGGCGTCGATGGACGAACCCCCTACGGCGATTCTGGATATCACCACGCCTCCGGGCGAGGCTCCGACTCGCGCGAAGATACACATGACCGACCAGGCGCCCATTTTGCCTACTGGTACTGGGGAAATTGTGCCGAAGCCTCGTGGTTTCGATAAGCGATTGGTGGCTGCCCCGTTCTTGTTGGTCATTATTGTTCTGGGCGGATTTTTGGGCTTCAAGTATTTTGCTCCAACCAAACAGATCAATTCGATCGCCGTGATGCCGTTCGCTTACGACAACGGCAATGCCGATGTCGAGTATCTCTCGGACGGTATGACCGAAACGCTGATCAAGAGTTTGTCAGGGCTGCCGGGGTTGGACGTTAAGCCGCGCTCGGCGGTCTTTCGGTATAAGGGTAAAGACACTGATCTGCAGACCATTGCCAAAGAGTTGAATGTTCAGGCGATATTGAATGGTAGAGTGGCGCAGCACGGCGAACAACTGACGCTCAGTCTCGAACTGGTAGATGTTCAAAAAAACAGCGTGATCTGGACCGAGCAGTACCAACGTAAACAGTCCGACCTTGTTTCGCTGCAGAGCGAGATCGCGAAAGACGTTTCAACAAAACTGATAGCAAAGTTATCAGGGGCGGAAGAAACCAAAGTGACCAAGTCCGCAACCGCCGACCCCGAGGCCTATCAAGCCTATTTGAAAGGCCGCTACTACTGGAACAGGCGCACGGCCTTAAATATCAATAAAGCGATGGAGCAGTTCAAGTTTGCGACGGATAGAGACCCGAATTACGCGCTCGCGTTTGTCGGGCTTGCGGATTGCTATTCAGTTTTGAATGAATACGCCGGAGTTCCTTCGAGTGAGACGGTTCCTAAATCGAAAGCGTATGCCGAGAGGGCCTTGGCCATCGACCCTCAATTAGCGGAACCTCACGCCACACTGGGAGCGATGTATGACAATTCATGGCAATGGGCGGATTCGGAAAAGGAATTCAAAAGGGCTATCGAGATAAATCCAAATTATCCATCAGCTTATCACTGGTACTCGATCTTACTAAGAAATCTGGGACGAAACGACGAGGCGGCGGCGATGATCAAACGGGCACAGGAACTTGACCCCGTGTCGAGCGTCATTGCCGTCAATGTATCGAGAGTGTATCAGGTGCAGAATAACCAAGCTGCGAGCATTGAATACTCACTTAAACTAATTGAGATCGATCCCAATTTTGGTCCTGCACACGAATATCTTGGACTGTCGTATCTAAAGCAGGGACGGAATCCGGAAGCGATCACCGAACTCGAAAAGGCCGTGGAATTATCTAATAGATCCGGGATTTCGCTTGGCGATCTAGGTTATGTATATGCCGTTGCGGGTAAACGAGCAGAGGCCGCAGCCGTGATCAAAGAACTGGAGGACAAATATGCGAAAAAGGAAGCTAACGGAATGTACATCGCTGCCGTATATGCGGGGTTGGGGGATAAGGACAAAGCCTTTTCATGGCTGGAAAAAGACTTCTTGGCCCGAGCCGGGAACCTTCCGCAGATTCGATGGCAGCTTCAGTTTGACGCTCTCCGCGACGACCAGCGATATAAGGACCTCCTGAAACGGATGGGTCTGCCCGAATGAAACCGAAAGGATATGAATAAGAATTTGTTTTTGAGGGCCCATTTCAATTGCCACCAGCTTCAGCTCGTAGAATGGTTAGATATGCACAGTGGCTTTAGCCGAACTTCGGAAGAGGGAACTCGTCCCCTTTGCTTAGCTAAAGCACTAAGGACCTTTTGATTTGTTTCTTTGATATTCGGCTGAAGGCCTTGTCTTTTTATTAGGTTATCCTCCAACTGAAGTTGGAATAAAGAATATGAACCGAAGAGAATTTAGCTTGTCCCTGCTAGCGGCCGTACCCGCCCTTGCGATATCTGCACAACAAACGCCGCCAAAACTACGCGTTAACGGTGATCGTCTTAATGCGCACCTGGTAGAACTCGCGAAGTTTGGCAAAACGCCTGAGGGCGGCACAAGTCGTGTTGCCTATTCCGATCTTGACCTCGCGGCGCGCCAGTACGTTGAGGGTCTGATGCGTGAGGCGAAACTCGACGTTTCGATCGATGCCGCGGGAAACATCGTCGGACGCCGGGCGGGGAGCGACGCGACGCTCAAACCGCTGATGATCGGTTCGCACATTGATTCCGTACCTTCAGGCGGTATGTATGACGGGCAGGTCGGGTCGATGGGAGCTGTTGAGGTGGCGCAGACGTTGGCCGAGAACAACGTGCGACTGAGGCATCCGCTCGAGGTCGTCATTTTTCAAAACGAAGAGGGCGGAACGCGCGGCAGCGCAGCCATTTCGACAGGTCTGACGGCGAAGGACCTTAACGTCGTGACGAGCAGCAAAAAGACCATCCGCGAAGGTATAAAATTTATCGGCGGCGATCCGGAAAAGCTCGCCGGTGCAGTCCGTAAGAAAGGCGACCTTGCGGGATTCCTGGAACTGCACATCGAGCAGGGCGGAACTCTTTATCAGGAAAAGATCGACATTGGTGTTGTCGAAGGCATCGTCGGCGTTTACTGGTGGGACGTGACGGTTTCCGGTTTTGCCAATCACGCCGGCACGACACCGATGAATCAGCGGCACGACGCGTTGCTCGCGGCGGCAAAATACATCGAGGCTGTAAATCGCATCGTCACGTCCATACCAGGCCGTCAGGTCGGCACCGTTGGAAAGATCCAGGCGTTTCCGGGAGCCTACAATATTATCCCGGGACGGGTCGAAACCAGTCTTGGGCTGCGTGATCTGGACGGCGCCAAGGTGCAGATGATCTTTGAGAAGATACAGGCCGAGGTGCGACAGATCGAGGAGGCGTCGGGGACAAAATTCGAATTCAAACAAACGAGCGTTTCCCGGCCGGCTCTGACCGACGAGCGTTTTCGCAAGGCGATCGGTGATTCTGCCCGGAGTTTAGGGCTTAGCACCAGACTGCTTCCGAGCGGCGCGGGGCACGACGCGCAGGAGATTGCCGACATCTGCCCTATCGGCATGATATTTATTCCAAGCCGCGACGGCATCAGCCATAGCCCGCGAGAGTATTCGCGGCCCGAAGACATTACAAATGGCTCAAACGTCTTGCTTCTATCCTTGTTAAAACTTGACCAATAGGTCGCCGGCGATATCGGTATTTTTGAAAATGAATAAGGAATTCACAGCCAACACAACAATTTCACATTACCGAATCGTCTCGAAGATCGGAGCAGGCGGCGTGGGGGACGTCTATCTTGCCGAAGACACTTTGCTCCATCGAAAACTTCCGCTAAAGGTCCTGCCCACAGACGTTGCTTCGAATAAAAACCGCATGCGTCGGTTTAATCAGGAAGCGGTCGCGGCAGCAGCTCTCAATCATCCGAATATTGCTCACGTTTATGAGATCGGCGAAGCGGACGGCGTTCATTTTATTGCGATGGAATTTATCGACGGCGTGACGCTGTGCGACAAGATCCACCGCGACCGCCCCGATCTGAGAAAGGTCATCGGCTATTTTGCAGCATGTTGCCAGGGCCCTGGGGAAAGCTCATTCCGCCGGGATCGTCCACCGCGACCTCAAGCCCGAGAACATCATGGTGACGCATGATGATTACACCAAGATCCTCGATTTTGGCCTCGCAAAGCTGATCGAGCCCGACAACGCATTCGGAACCCGTGATCCGGCGAGCACCGAAATGGCGACCGCGATCGAAAATCGCGTCTTACCAGTTGAGACTGCCGATAGAACTCGACAAATCTGCAAATGGCGAATCCTGTCGATCTGTTCAAAATAGGTTGTTCGAGTGAACGAGCCGGTCGCTCATTCCGTTAAAAACAAAATGGTGGAAGGGCAGCACCGAATACCAATAGAGCCTGCCGAGCAGACCGCGCGGGCGGAACGTCGCCGTCTGCCGGAGAAACGGTTTGCCGTCCTTTTTGATAATGAGAAACTCAAGCCATGCTTCGCCCGGCAGTTTCATCTCCGCGAATAGCAGCAGACGTTTCTCCTTCCGGTCCGCGACCAGGACCCGCCAAAAATCCAGCGTGTCGCCCGCGTTGATCCAATTCGGGCTCGTCCGTCCCCGCCTTAATCCCACACCGCCTGCGATCTTGTCCATGATCCCGCGGATGGACCAGAGCCAGTTCGCGTAGTACCAGCCCCGCGTCCCGCCTATCGACCAAATGTTATCAAACACCTGTTCAACGCTCGTCCTGATCTCCTTTTCCTTGACGTCCAAGTAGCACCCGTTCTTCGGCACCTCGATGTGCTCGCGAAGCGAGTTCGCAGCATAACTCGAGCTCAGAGCGTCCTTCCAGCTCGAGACGACGCTGTTCTGGCTGATTTCCTGGAACGCAAACTCGACCGCGTCCTTGTACCTGATCGGCCGTATGCCGAGCATATTTAGAAGATTGTTATTCCGTGCTATGACCTCGACCTTCATGCTGTCCACCAGGTTCGAGGCGAGCCGGTACGAAGTGCTCGTGACAAAATAAAGCCAATAAGAAGAGAGCTTCGGCGACATCACGGGCACCGTGAAGATATATCGCTTTAGCCCCCGCACCTCGGCGAATTGCAGCAACATCTGCTTATAGGTCATCACGGCGGGTCCACCGATGTCGTATGAACCGCCGAATGTCTCCTCCCGGAGCAGCACTCCCGAAAGACATCCGATCACGTCGTTAATCGCGATCGGCTGAGTCTTTGTATTCAGCCATCTTGGAGTGATCATTGCTGGCAGCTTCTCAACAAGGTCGCGTATGATCTCGAATGAGGAGCTCCCCGACCCAACGATGATCCCCGCCTTTAGCGATGTGACGGGCGCACGAGCACGGCGGAGAATCTCATCGACTTTTTTGCGAGACGCCAGGTGGTCCGACAGCTTATTCTCATTCGTGATGCCTCCAAGATAAATGATCTGTCGCAACGAGGTAGCGTCCATAATCTCTACGAAATTCCGCGCAGTCTGCGCCTCCATTTCCTCGAACTTCGACGAACTGTCGCTCATCGAATGGATCAAGTAATACGCCGCGTCGATTTCGCTCGGCAAATGCTCGCTTTTCTTAGGATCGAGGAAGTCCACCTCGCACACGCTCACCCCAGGGTGATCGTATGTGGGCCCCGAAGGCAACCGAGTCCTGTCCCGCACACAACAAATTACCTCATGCCCGCCCCCCAGCAGCACCGGCAGGAGCCGCTTCCCAATATATCCATTCGCCCCCGTCAAAAGTACCTTCACTACCCTCCCATATCTCCCTATAAGAATCTACCACTTTCCCAACAAGGCGGTTCGATTCGTGGCAATAATAAGATCGACTAAGTGAGGCCAAGATTGGTTGATATTGAAAGTCCTCGAACTGTTTCGCTTCCGAATTTTACTTCCAATCCCGTCACAAAGCTATGATCGCGGCATTTTCAATCGCAGTTCTTGGCTGTGAATTCCGGTGGGAATAAGAAAGACCGATCGACATGAACGGTCTGACTTAATGATTTAATTGGCTCTACAGATAACGCCAGAATGGCCAACCTTTCGAATATGTTTCGAGGTCGGCTGAATTAAAGAGCTAAAAGGCATCTCACAATTGCAGAGGGGAGAGAAAATCTGTTTTCTTGACCAAGAGAATTACTCGACGGGTTTACGTTCCAAACCCATTTCGGAAGCCGGGTGAAAATTATGTGCCGTAACGGCCAAAAGGAGAAACGGTCACCTTCTCGGTGCCGGCAAGTTATTGATTGAATTGGCTCCGAGGTAAGGCTCGAACCTACAACCCCGCGGTTAACAATCTTACAGGAGTAGGTTAAGAGTATTTTCGCTCCGTCTGAATGCCAATGAAAGAATCGGCCGAGGCTCTAAAAAATAACTTCCGCGAGTATCCACGAATGTCCAGAGAAGGAGCCGGACGTTGGTTCACGCACGATCCGGCTCTCCAGCAATCCAGCATTCTCGAGCTCTTTGATCATCTTCTTTAAGCGTATGTCTCCAAGCGGCTTCGCTTTTAGCGGACGACGGACATTGAAGATAGCCCTTATCAGCCTTCGGGTCGTGGACAAATCGGACCTTCGCATCCAAAGCGTAAGCCTCAGCCGGATTGCATCGGGTGTCAGAAATTTGTCCGTTAGAAGGATCCCCAGGTCGAAATAATTCAAATCTCTATTATCTTGTTTCATTTTGTTGGGGGTTTTTTTTTGAGCTAAATAGCAATGCGAGTAGAGCCTCTAAATTCCGTTAGTAGCCGTGATATGGAGCGCGTTCACGGGCGTCGAGATAGTCGTTTAAATGTTTGAAAGTGTAAACAACTCTTGTTCCACCTACACGGCAGAAGCCGATGTCGCCGCGGAGCCGAATTCGCTGCAACGTTTGCCTTGAGACCTTCAACCAATTTGCGGCTTCGGTCTCGGTGAAATTTAGGGCCAAATGATTGTTGGCTGGTATGATAGAATTAGATGTATTTTCCATAGCGGAAATTTATTCCTTATTTCGTGGGATAATTTACGGATCTGCGGGGATTGTTTCTAGATCGAAGGATAAAAGTAATATCACATCAATCCTAGCCTAATAATATCACAGGTGGCCACAATAATGCACGCTAAACCCTGTGTTCCCAGTCATTTATCTTTGCACCCGTCAAAATATTATGGGCACACTATGTAAAGTTAAGTTGCGTATTTTCAAATGTTTGGAGGAAGCGTGTGTTTAGAAAAGGTTGTTTCTTTCGCCCGAAAATCTTTTGTACATTCAACATAGAAAACGGGCGGTTTCTTTTGTCGAATTCTACAAAAACTATTTTCCTATTCCGTCGAAAAGTCTTAACCTTAGGGATCGTTTCATTAGGAAGATGTTCGATAAAGCTTCCGACTCCAAATGTACTCTCCTTAGAAAATCCGATTTAACAATGCCAAGACTCGCTGCCGAAATCCGCTTCAACGATTTCGGTGTTTCTAGCATTCCGCACCTCGGCATCGAAAAGCAACCTGAACCACGTCACAAGGTTTTATCCCTCGAATCCAATGAGCGTTTGACCTTCAACAATAGATCGCCGTCAGGATTGGTATAACGAAAAGTAGTATGAACCTGCTGATGACCGAGCAAACGCGCGATCTGTGCTTGGGTAAATCCGCTGCGGTCGAGGCGTGTTCCAAAAGTGTGTCTAAGATCGTGGAGACGGAGATCCGCAATTCCAGCTAATTTGCGTGCTGTGCTCCAACTGCCGCTAACATTACTTTTTATCCCGAAAACCAAATCACCGGTCGCGTCTTCGTCGCCCCCCGTCAAAAATTGGTGCTCGGTCCTTAGGCGTTCGAGCTCCCCCCGCAATCGCTTTGAGATAGGGACAGTTTTGGGTTTGGCCGTTTTGGAATTGAATGCCTTTATGTGGATCAGTTCACTGGAAAGGTCGACTCCGCCCCATGTGAGAGTGATGGCTTCGTTGAACCGCAATCCGGTATCTAGGAGACATATAACGATCGCTTTTAGATGTCGTCGCTCATCGCATTCACAAACCTCGAGAAGGCGTTTCTCTTCCTCAACGGAGAGAGTTCGGGTCCGAATCGCTTCGTTCGACATATTGATCAGAGAATGACCGGCATTAAAGGGATTTCGAATTATCCAACCTTCAGCGACCGCGACGTTGAGCATGCGCCGCATAGACATAAGTTCTCGATTAACGGAAGCGATCTTACGAGGCGTCTCTTTCTGTCGAGATTCGACTCTGGTTCTTTTACGTCCGATCCGATCCTTTTCGGCTATGGTCACCGAAATTTTTTCCGTTCTAACCACCGGAGTCTTCAATCTCTCCGCGCGAAACTCCCGAAGGTCGCTATGGCTCAGCTTACCGAGTTTTACGTTTCCAAAACGAGAGCGAAGAGTCCTGATGTACCCTTGTACCGGTTTTAGAGACCTTAATCCCGAAACCTTCCGATCTTCCGCGTACTCGGCCGCAACGGCATAATGTTTTTCATAGTAGTCGGCAAGATCATTAAAGGTCATCTTGTCAGCCCCGATCTCACTTCCATTCGAACGCTCATATTTTTTCCGCAACTCGCGGATGTAATCCTCAGCTTCTTTCATACGTAAAAACTCTTTCGACTTTTCACGTTTATTTCCTTTTTCATCAAGATAAAAAAATCGGGCAACATACACCTTGCGGGCTAGTTTCCTCCCATTTTTTCGATCCCATTTAGTTCTGGTGCCAACCGTGGTGGCCAGCAACTCAGTTACCCTCGGCATAAGCCTAACTGACATTCGTTTTCTCCTAGTTTCTTATAACCCGAGAGCGGTCTAGCACCTCTGCACACATTCTGCACACAAATTATTTGTTCATAGCATAATATACCATGATACGCCTTGATGTAAGGCGGTTCAGTAAACCTTTATATTAGATAATTTTATGAGGTGTGGGGACAATCCTTGGTAGTGCCATGATGTCGGGTAGCATTCGATTCGTAATCGAAAGGTCGAGAGTTCGAATCTCTTGGGCGGCTCCATAATATATCCAATAAACACAATGGTTTACGGAAACCAAACAGCGACTAATATAGTCGCCTTTTTGCATTTGGTGTGCTGCGGGCAATAAAGATACGCGGATGCAGCTTGTGACAATCGGATTTGCGGGCGACGAAGGCGGCAGGATGCGGGAAATGAAAGAACAGGACCTGATCGATTTTTGCTTTACGGTGCCGACGCCGAGTATTCATCGGATACAGGAATCGCATGTGACGCTCTATCACATCATGTGGGACATGGTACACGAATTTTTGCAGCATCCCGCTTTATTGGAGGCAGAAGATGAAATTCATTGACGAATATCGTCAGAGCGATCTGGCGAAAAGACTGGCCGAAAAAATCGCCGGCATGACGGACAAGCCGCTAAAGCTGATGGAGGTGTGCGGTGGGCATACGCATACGATCTTCAAATACGGCATCGAGGACCTTTTGCCGCCGAATATCGAGATGATCCACGGCCCCGGTTGCCCGGTCTGCGTTATTCCGCTTGGGCGTACCGACGACTGTATTTCGCTTGCACTGGAGCCGGATGTTATTTTCGCGACATTCGGCGATATGATGCGCGTACCCGGCTCGAAAACAAATTTACTCGACGCCAAGGCACAGGGCGCCGATGTGCGGATGGTCTATTCGCCGCTCGATGCTCTAAAGATCGCCAAGAATAATCCTGAAAAACAGGTTATATTTCTCGCTTTAGGTTTTGAGACGACATCGCCCTCGACCGCGATGACGCTGCTTCAGGCGGCCAAGGACAATGTCAAGAATTTCAGCGTTTTCTGCAATCACATCATGATCGTGCCGTCGCTAAAAGCGATGCTCGATTCGCCCGATCTGCAGCTTGACGGTTTTGTCGGGCCGGGCCACGTGAGCACGGTCATCGGTACGCGTTGCTATGAATTTGTACCGCGGGATTATGGCAAACCGCTCGTCGTCACCGGTTTCGAGCCGCTGGATGTGCTGCAATCCGTCTATATGATCGTCAAGCAGATCATCGAGGGCCGGGCCGAGATCGAAAATCAATACGGCCGCGTCGTGACTCAAGACGGCAACCGCAAGGCTCTCGAGGCTTTATCCGAGGTCTTTGAACCGCGAGAGTTTTTCGAGTGGCGCGGCCTCGGGTCGATAGCTCACAGCGGGATGAAACTTAGAAATAAATATGCCGCATTTGACGCCGAATTAAAGTGGAATGTGCCCGGCCTCCGCGTTGCCGACCCAAAGGCGTGTCAATGCGGCGAAATACTCAAGGGCGTGAAAAAGCCGTGGGAATGCAAGGTTTTTGGCACAGCCTGCACACCCGAGACGCCGATCGGTTCGTGCATGGTCTCATCCGAGGGAGCCTGCGCGGCGTATTACAATTTCGGGCGTCTGTCGAAAATCGCACAAAGATCGGGTGTTCAGACTGTTTAACCGGAAGTATCAAGGGGGAATCAAAATGAAGGGACTGAGAACGGGAAATGTAATTAAGGGAGCCGTCGCCGGGCTGGTCGGCGGGTTGATTGCTTCGTTCGTAATGACGAAATTTCAAACTTTGCTGACGGCCATCGCCGAAAACGACAAAAAATCCAAAAAGAAAGGCGGCGGAGATGAACCGGCGACCGTGAAAATGGCGAAGAAAATTTCAGAAACGGTTTTTGAGCATAAGCTGACCAAAAATGAAAAAGAGCCGGCGGGCGAGGCCGTTCATTATGCGATGGGCGCTACATCTGGATTGATGTACGGCGTTGCTACCGAGATCACGCCGATGGCGACGCTCGGCGCCGGCTTACCTTTTGGAGCGGCAGTTTGGGTGATCGCGGACGATGTCGTGGTTCCCGCTCTCGGGTTTTCAAAACCGGCCACTGCGTATCCGCTCTCGACGCACGCATACGCGCTTTCGTCGCACTTGGTTTACGGTTTGACGACCGAGGTGGTGCGCCGGACGGTGCGTAATTTATTGTAAAGGAAAATGGCTGCAAAGAGCACATCCAACGAACCTAGCGAGAGCGAGATCGGCACCGGCGAAGAAACCAAAGCTGAGTTGATGATCAGTAATTACCTCGGCACGGGAATTCACCTTTTTCTGTCGGCGCTGGCCGTACTCCTGCTCATCGCGGCGGCGGTGGCTGCATTCGATACGGTAGTTAGGGATTTTCCAAAACTGTGGGCCGTGCAGCAGGACGAATACGGTGTTTTGCTAAAGATCGTCGATAATCTATTGCTTGTCGCGATTACCGCCGAGTTCGGCCTGCTGCTTTTATTTCGCCGCTTAAGCGCGGCCGTTGAGGTCGTCATCTTCGTTCTGGCCCGCAAAACGGTCAACCCTGAAATTGCGGCACTTGATCTGGTTTTGTGCGCGGGGGCCATCGCCGGCCTGATCGTGATTCGATATTATTATTTGCCCGGAAAAACTACCTGAAATGAACGATTCATTCATCACAAGCCCGCTTTTTGAGCGCGTCGAACGAGCACGGCGGCGAAAGCATAAAATAAGGGAAACGCATATCACTCTTGCCCACGGCAGCGGCGGGCGGGCGATGCACGATCTGGTCGAAGGTCTTTTTCTCGAGTATTTTCATGATTCGCTTCTCGACAAGCTCGAAGATCAGGCGATTTTCGAGGTAAATGGCCCAACGAGAATTGCATTTACGACAGATTCATATGTTGTAGATCCAATATTTTTTCCAGGCGGAGACATCGGCGAACTGGCAATTCACGGTACGGTTAACGATCTCGCGATGAGCGGGGCCCGACCGCTTTATCTTTCGGCCGGTTTTATTCTCGAAGAGGGTTTTCCGATTGAAGACCTACGTCGGGTTTGTGCCTCAATGCAAAAAGCAGCCGAAGAATCGGGCGTTCAGATCGTTACCGGCGACACCAAGGTTGTTCAAAAGGGCGGGGCCGATAAAATCTTTATCAACACGGCCGGAATCGGCGTGATCGAAACGGCGGCCAATATTTCGTCAACCCGCGCTCAGGTCGGTGATAAGGTAATTGTCAGCGGCACGATAGGCGATCACGGAACGACGATCATGATTGCGCGGGGCGAGCTTGAGCTCGAAACCGACATCGAGAGCGATTCGGCGGCGCTGCATTCTCTTGTGGCTGAGATGATGGATGAGGCCGAAAAGCTTGGTGCTATTGATGGCATACACGCCCTTCGCGATCCGACGCGCGGCGGCGTCGCGACCACGCTAAATGAGATCGCTATGAGCTCGAATATCGCCATCGAGATCCGAGAGGAATTGATCCCAGTCCGTGAAAACGTCCGAGGCGCATGTGAAATTTTAGGCCTTGACCCTCTGTACGTTGCAAACGAAGGCAAGCTCGTCGCCATTGTCGCGGGTGAAATCGCCGACGCTGTTCTTGAGCGGATGCGGGGCCACGAACACGGCGCCGGAGCTTGTTTTATAGGAGATGTAAAAGCCGAGCCTCAGGGTATCGTCTCTATGACGACCGGTTTTGGGGGCACGCGGATCGTTGACATGCTTGCGGGAGACCAATTGCCGCGCATCTGTTAAACCGAACCCGCGAGGTGATTAGTCAGGCGTGTTTATCACGTTGATGCATCAGTCGTCCTAGTTTTTAAGAAAAGCATTTCATAGGGCGGCGTTGTGTCGTCGAAGGGGTAAATTACATTTAATACTTGTTCATCGCTTCTCTGAGCGAGTTTTTTTCACAATTCGTTGTTTGTGTATACCAGTATACAGTTCACTTTAGATCCGCTTGGTAGGCTAACCACTCTGAAAACTTAATTTCATAATTTTCATTGTCCTTAGGACAACTGGGGTGCTTTGCCAAAGAGGTGGAAGCACCCATTTTTTTTAAGAAAATTGTCGGGACGAGATTGGAGGATCGAGATAGTTTTTTATTTCTGCGGCGGAGGTATAGAATTCTAAAACAAGCTCTAGGCCTGAGATTTAGAAACGATGTCATCGACAGAAAGGGGAATATAGTGTCGAAAGAATTGCGATCACGGGGTGAAATCGTTGAATCGACCCGCTGCTGGATCACATAAATGTACTTTTAGAAAAACGCGTTGAGCATTGGGACGTGCTTTTATGGAAAATAAATTGCGAATCTTACTCGCGGAGGATCATAAGACCGTTCGAGAGGGCGTGCGGCTACTGGTTAACGCGCAGCCTGATATGGAGGTTGTAGGTGAAGCGGACGATGGCGAGGTCGCCATTAAAGAAGCGGCCCGCCTGGAACCTGACATTATAATTATGGATATCTCGATGCCGCGGCTTAATGGCCTGAAAGCAACCAAAAAGTTGCGAGCCATGTCTTCGAAGATCAAGATAATCACGCTTACGAGGCATTCGGATGACGGCTACTTACAGCAATTGATAGCGGCCGGCGCAAACGGTTACGTGCTCAAGCAGAGCGCACCTTCGGAACTGGTTAACGCAATCAGGGTCGTTGCCGCAGGCAACGCCTATTTGGACCCGACGCTCACAAAGAAAGTAATGGGCGGCTATGTGGCGCGGACGACATCGCTTCGCGGCGAAAATCAGCAGCAACTTACAGACCGCGAATCCGAGGTAACGCGCCTTATCGCCCTCGGCTACAGCAACAAGGAGATTGGCGTAAATCTTGATCTCAGTGTAAAAACAATCGAGGTGCATAAGGCAAACGCCATGCGAAAACTCGGTATCTCAAGCCGTATCGACATTGTCCGCTACGCCATTTTGCAAGATTGGATGAAAGACACGTAATCGAAAGCCGATTGTTTTTATACTCGCCCAACTGCCATAAAGCGAACGACTCAAGGCCTCGGAGCGCGAAACGCAAAAAACATTATCTTTAACCGGGTTATTTGATTAAACCTCTGTTAATTTCCACCAGAACATACTTCGTTTTTTCCTACCTCTACTAGGGATTTTCCCTATTGATTTTGCCGACTCTCCTTATATCGCTCGACATCTTTCAAGCGCATAATCATTTCATCGTAAGGGTTACACGCGGCTTCGCTCGGAAACGAGAGAAGAATATCAAGGGGGAAAAGGGAGGAATCTAACGCGGGATTCCTCCCAAAAACGACACTCAATAACCCGATTACGACCTACGAGATCCATTTTAATCAGTTGACGGAAAGGAAGGACGTTCAGTGAGCGCAAATCGGAAAAACCTACTTGGTGATTTTGAACTCGAGGATGACGAACGTCCCTGCTTTCCAGACAATCTAATGTCCGCCTACGGGCTTGATAATGCTGGAAATCGTTAACCTATAATTCGGCAGATAAGGGGAAATTTATGGAACGTTTATATTCAGACAGTGACACTTTTTCAAACTTCGATTCATACGAAAGTGAGCCGGTATATTTTAACAATACGGCGAGTCGCCACGGAGGCGAAATACACCGGTCGAATTCCGGTTCCGCTCCCATTGCCTCGTCGAGCAATATGCTTTTAAGCACCCTTCCACACAGTCTTTTTCAAAAACTGCAGCCTTCTTTACGCTCAGTATTTCTCGTTGAAGAACAGTTTCTCTACCTACAGGACGACCGTCTGGATTATGTCTATTTTCCGGAGACGGCTGTGATCTCTGAGTTGCGAACGCTCGATGACGGCCGGATGGTAGAGATCGCGATCACGGGTCGGGAAGGAGCCGTGGGTTTTTCGTCGCTATTCTGTTCGTCCAGAGTGATAAATTGTACGCAGGTCTCGCAGGCCGGATCTGCCGTTCGGATCGAGAGTGAACTGCTTGCTAAAATGATACGCATAGACCCGCGGCTCGCCCTCTCGTTGACGCCTCATATAGATAAATATATTCGGCAGATCTCTCAGCGGTCCATTTGTAATATGTACCATTCGGTCAAGCAAAGATTATGTACGTGGCTGCTCTTGGTCCAGGATCGCTGCGGCAAGAAAACGCTCAAGCTGACGCATGAACAGATCGCCCGAATATTAGGTGTCTATCGCCCGAGCGTAACCTGTATCGCGCTCGAAATGAGAAAGATGAAGCTCATCAACTATTCACGCGGCGGATTGTCGATATGCGACAGAGAACGAATGGAAGATTCAGCCTGCGGTTGCTATATGGAGCTTGCGGCGGCAGCCTGACCAACGAAATTTTTTATGTATCGGGCAATTCAAAATACCCGAACACACAAACACGATACTGCTAGAAGGGCCAACCAACAAGGGATTCCATAAAGTGAACATATCTAGGGGAAATGTTCACCGGAATCCCTCCTCTTTTTATCCCAATAGCTTAATTAAAAAAGTAAGTGAGTTATTTGATGACGCTTCGCCACCGCTCGAACAGCTTTAATAGTGATTGCTCTTCGGGTTCCAATTCCGATTCGATGCGGAGCGCACGCCGGTGACGTCGGGGCCGAAATTCGTCCAACGTTACACCTTCCGAATAGGCTTTTAGTACGACCGGATGAATATACGCCCCGCGGCAAACAGTCGGGGTGTTACCCAATTGCTCCGACACAGATTTTACCGCTCGATTCACATTTTTCTTCAATTGGGACTCATTCTCGGTCTTTCCTATCGCAGCGAGCTTAATCGCCGCCAGCAATGTCGCTCCCCACGTTCGAAAATCTTTCGCCGTAAATTCGGGCGCCGTGATGGATTTGATGTATTGATTGACATCGTTCGGTTTGACGGGCCGGGGTTTCTCATCTCCGTTCGTAAAGTGGAAAAGTTTGCGGCTGCCGCCGAGCGTCTTGATCTCCTTTAAAAGCGAAGCAAGCTCCTCGTCAACGAGCACCTTACGATGTTTTACGCTGCTTTTGCCCACAAATTCAAAGATAAGCTCGCCCTTGGGCCGAATCTCCAGATGCCTGTTTTGAAGCGTCGTTATCCCAAACGTCTTATATCGCTTAACGCTGTTTTCGGTTCCCATCCGGATGTATAGGGAATTTATGAGACGGATCATTACGGCCAGAACCTTTTCTCGCGGAAACCCGTCGAGTGATATATGTTCGTTTGTTATTTTCCGCAACTGCGGCACGTACTCGCCGAACTTCTCTATTTTGGCAAACTTTTTCCGTTGCTGGCTTTCCGCGAACTTGTGGTGGTAGAGGTATTGTGTCCTACCTGTCGTATCGACCCCGACAGCCTGCAGTTTACTCGAAGCTGCGGGTGATATCCTTACAAATCTCCACGCCGGCGGAATGACCAGGGATCGGATCCGAGAGATGGCCGTGTCGTCGGCTATCTTTTGGCCTTTTGCACTAAAATATTGAAAACCTCTGGCGGGCGTACCCTTTCTTTGCCACCAATTTGCGCGGCGGCCTTTTGTGGTAAGTTGCTTTGCTTTCTGTATGTCGAAAAGTATTTTAGTAGTCAAGATATGCCCGCTCGTTTACTCGGAAAAATGCCGTTTTTAATTAAATCGTTTTTTTCGTATACCCGCTCTGTAGGTTCACGTCCGTAGCAAAAGTAGGTTAGTGCGGGCTGGGACGCATGACTGTTTCCTATCGTACAGAAAGGATAAATTTAAAGATAAGCGGGCCATCAGGGAGGATACAATTTATTTGCGGGGCGGGTGATATAATCGCTGCATTTAATGCGATTTGTTTTCTCACGAAGATTTTATATTCTCGTAGCGTTTGGGGTCGTTCCCTTGTCGCTCGCCTGGAATTTCCCCGAGTTAAAATACGCGGTACTGGGTTATGACATTTTGCTCGTCGCGGCGGCGGTAGTTGATTTCATCGCAAGTCGAAAGCTGCCGCCTGAATTTACGATACACCGCGAATTTGAAAAGCGGTTTGCGATCGGCGACGCGGTAAAGATCAGCCTCATTGTCGACAATGCGTCGGATCGCTTTTTTCGGATTCGGGTAAAGGATGAGTATCCGGCCGAGATGATACTGGACGAAACGCGCGAGGCTGAATTCGACGTGGACGAGCAGACCACGGCCGAATTCTTTTATCACCTCACGCCTGTGAGGCGCGGCCGGTACGAATTTGGCAAAACGGCAGTCCGGTTTCTATCGCGTCTCGGCCTCATCTGGTGCCAAACCACGACCGGCCAGCCGCAGAATGTAAAGGTCTATCCAAATATGCGCCGGGCCCGCGAGATCGAGCTAAAAGCGCTCGGAGCACGTTCGTTTTTGGCGATACAACGGCGGGCCGTGCGGCGAGGCGAGGGGCGCGAATTCGAATCAATGCGCGATTATGTTCGCGGCGACGAATTGCGGCATATTTCGTGGACGGCAACGGCGAGGCGCGGAAAATTAACGACACGGCAATACCAGATCGAGCGTGATCAAACCGTAATAATTGCTCTCGACGCCGGACGGCTGATGACCGGACGCATAGGCAGCGAGACGAAATTTGACACCGCGATCCATGCGTCGCTCGCCTTGATGTCGGCCTGCGCGCGTGCCAGCGACAACTGCGGCCTCGTCGTTTTCGGCCGCCGCGTCCGCAAATATCTCCCGCCAAAACGCGGCATCGAACATATCGACGCTGTGCTCGAAGCGCTCCACGATCTCGAACCCGAGCTGATCGAGCCGTCGTATGCACGAGCCTTTCAGTTCATCGCCTCAAATTCAAAAAAACGCTCGTTTATTGTTATACTCACCGATCTCATAGACAAAGACAGCTCGAAAGAATTGATAAATTCGCTCAAACTGCTCCGCCCGCGTCATCTGCCGCTCGTCGTGACTGTCGGCGACCGCGATCTGAATGCTGCGGTCAGCCAGACACCAAAAGATATCAAAGACGTTTTCACGCAATCCGCCGCCGAAGAGATCATCCACCAACGCGAATCCGCGCTAAAATTGGTCGAAACGCTCGGCGGCGTGGCCTTGGATGTAACAACGCAGACGCTCGCGCCGAGGCTGTTGGAGACTTATTTGAAGGTAAAGGAGCGAGGGCTGCTTTGAGCATCCCAATTTTGACCATTTATGGAACGCCGTTACTATTCGTCTAGAAATAAAACGCGAGTTTTGGATTTGGATCAACTAATAAAAAGGGTTGAACATGTATTTATGTATTTTCGCGATCGAGACTACTTCAAAGAGCGTCTTGGAATCACGGAGTATAGTATTCCTGATAGTGCTGGGCACTTAGCAGCGATCTCGCTTACTCGTAAACCTTTCTCTAACAACAAATGGTCGAATCTTAGTCTCGAGGAAGACGATGTTTTTGATTTTATTGAGTTTCTATTTGACTTTGTTTCCAAACCAGGAAAGTTGACTACTTTCGTAACCGAAACAAACTATAACTATAAAGACTACGAGGATTTCGACGAAAATGCTGCTAAAACCGAATTCCGGGCCAAGGTGAACTTGCTCTTGTGCGATTATCGAGACGGCTATGAACTTACTGAACTTGGTGAAATCCTCACCTTAGGCGATGCAGGGCTCACCGACATTCTGCAAGCCGAAATCCTTCCGTATGACGAAGAAAATGTCGATAAATGTGTAAGAGATGCGATCCGGAAATGGCGAAATCGCCATCTGGATAGTGCTGAAAGAAAATCAGCGGTAAGAGAGTTAGCTGATGTTTTTGAGTGGTTGAAAAAAACAGGACGGCTCGCAACGGCACTTACCAAACATGATGAAAGCGTTCTGTTCGATATTGTGAATAATTTCCATATTCGGCACCATAATCCAAAACAAAAGAGTGATTATGATGAGAACATTTGGCATTCGTGGATGTTCCATTTTTATCTGGCAACATATCACGCAGTAATACGCATTTTACTGAAACACAGTAATCAACCCTTCACATGAGGATAACGTGAGTAAATTGGACAACAATGACCTTCTCAAATTTCTCAAGGCGTTCCCGCCCGAGTCGCGTGAGATCGCGCTTTGGCTTCGTGATTGGGTCTGGGACCTTTATCCGAAATGCAACGAGCTGATCTATGACAACTACAATTTTCTCGCGTTCGGCTGGGGGCCGACGGACAGGATGGGCGATATATTTTGCTCGATCGCGGTGGGAACGCGCGGCGTGATATTCGGATTTATGTGGGGCGTAAAGCTCGATGATCCGAAGGGATTGCTCGCCGGCGGCGGGAATCAGTTTCGCAGCCTGCGTGTGCCGGATATAACGAAATTCCCCAAAACCGATGTCAAAAGGCTTATGAAACAGGCTTACGAACTTTCGGTCGAACGGCTTAAGGGACGGCCGCAGATGCCGAACGGCCTGACGATCACCAAATCGATTTCAGCCAAAAAGCGGCGCCCGGGAATGGCTCCGAAAGCAAAGCCCACAAAACGCGAGAGGCATCCGATGCCGGAAGCCGTGCTGACCGCACTCGAAAACTCCGGCCTCTTTGAGGTCTACAATGCCCGGCCTCCGTATCAACAAAACGATTATATCGGCTGGATATCGTCCGCCAAACGACCCGAAACACAGGCTGCGAGGCTCGCGCAGATGCTCGACGAACTGGCCCGCGGCGACCGGTATATGAAAATGCCATACAGATCAAAGTCGACATAACCGTTACCCAAAGCAATACATCAACACAAACACAACCCCAAAATCACTCCCAATTAAGTCTGCGTGTGATATTATGGCTGAAACAATGCCCCCGACAAAACGATTCTGCCTAATCCTGATAAAACCGTCGCATTACGATGACGACGGATATGTCATCCAGTGGTATCGGTCCGGAATGCCGTCGAATTCGTTGGCCGTCCTATACGGACTGGTTAGGGAATGCGCCGAACAAAAGATACTTGGGCCGGAGGTGGGGATCGAGATCCACGCCTTTGACGAAACGAACACTCGGATTCGTTCCGGGCATATAGCGTCGCTAATAGAGGAAACCGGTGCCGGAATAGTAATGCTGGTCGGCGTTCAGTCAAATCAGTTTCCCCGCGCGCTCGACATTGCCTCGCCTTTGCTGGCGCGCGGCATCCAGGTCGCGGTCGGCGGATTTCATGTTTCCGGCACGATCGCCATGCTTAGGGAGCGTGACCCGGACGTTAGACGCGCCGAGGAGTTGGGTATCTCGTTGTTTGCGGGTGAGGCCGAGGGCCGTCTAGGCCAAGTGCTGCTCGATGCATGGAACGGAAAGCTCAAACCGATCTACAACTTCATGGATGATCTCCCGAATATCGAAGGGGTGGCGATGCCCGTGCTGCCGCAGGGGCGGGTCAAGCTGACTGTTGGCGTAACGACGAGCTTCGACGCCGGGCGGGGTTGCCCGTACGCTTGTTCGTTCTGCACGATAATCAATGTTCAGGGGCGCAAATCGAGGCGGCGCTCGCCTGACGACATCGAGCGGATCGTGCGGGCCAATGTCGAGCAGGGGCTGCATTCGTTCTTCATAACGGACGACAATTTTGCACGGAACAAGGATTGGGAGACGATCCTGGATCGGCTTATTCTTCTGCGTGAGGTCGAAAAACTGGATATAGGATTTACCATTCAGGTTGATACACAGTGTCACAATCTGCCAAATTTTATTGAAAAATCGAAGCGAGCCGGTGTAAAGCGGGTGTTCATCGGACTGGAAAACATAAATCCCGACAATCTCATTGGCACTAAAAAGCAACAGAATAAAATTACTGAATATAGAAAAATGCTGCTCGAATGGAAGCGGCTAGGGATAATAATCTGCTGTGGATATATCCTCGGATTTCCTAATGATACTAAAGAAAGCATACTGCGCGATATTGATGTCATTAAAAAGGAACTGCCGATCGATCTACTCGAATTCTTTTTTCTGACGCCGCTCCCGGGCTCTGAGGACCACAAGAAACTTCACGAGGCGGGAGTCGCTATGGACCCGGACGCAAATAAATATGATTGCAACCATATCACGACTGCACATCCGCTTATGTCGCGTGAAGAATGGGCGCAGGCTTGTCGTCTGGCGTGGGAGAGATATTATTCGCCGGAGCACGCCGAAACGATTCTGAGACGAGCGGTTGCGACCAACACCAGTGTCGGCAAAATGCTGTTTTATCTTGTCTGGTTCAAAGGTGGAATGCTTATCGAAGGCATACATCCGCTCGAAGGCGGTCTGCTTCGTCGCAAGTTTCGCCGTGACCGCAGATCAGGCTTTCCACTTGAAAATCCTTTAATTTTTTATCCTAAAAATATTTTTGAAACGCTCTGGAAACAATTTCGATGGATCGCACTTTACCTCCGCCTGCGACTTGTTTACCGCAAGGTCAAACTCGATCCGACGCGTTTTGAATACATGGACACCGCCCTCGAACCGGTCACCGACCACGAAGAAGAACGCCAACTTTTCCAGTCAGATGCCGCCCAAGGATATCTGGATAAGGTTCGTCGTAATGAAAAGGTCTCGCGTGGCGAATTTGTGTAAATTTTTTTCTCAACGTACAAAACATTAAGTATCAGGTCAAAAGGCAGATAAAATATCGATGTGAGGTTTAGATATGATCGGTGTCGTGATTTTAGAAGAGCAAGCTTTAAGCTTGGACAAACGGACACGGGGCAGACTGGCCTCCACGCTTCTGCGAAGTCTTAGAAAAAGCTCAACCGACAGCGAAAAAGAATGGGAGCAGGCATGGGCCGATGAGTCCGACCGACTTGGCGGGCGTCAGTTTCCGGTTGTCGCAGGGACGCGTGCAGCTGAAAAACTTGGGTCAGGTTTTGAGGGCGAGATCGTCACTCGGCTCAATTTTTTTTTATAACTGTTTCATAGATAATATTTCGAACGTGCGGCAGCACAATATGTTGGGATTCCTTAAGGGCTTTTTGCGCAATGAGCGCCAAAGGTAATGCCTGATCTTTGACAATTGAAATCAGTGTTCGAAACGGCGTATCTTGTCGTGAAATAGGTTTACCGTTAAATGTACGGGGTCAACTTCGGCGTGATACACCGGTGTGTAAACATTAGGACAGCACTAACAATGAAAAGTAAACTTATAGGAGGACTAACGAATTAAATGTGTCAACTTTTTTTAGGACGACACAGGGATTCTAATGGTGGCTGGAGAGTGACTTGAACACTCGACCTCGGGGTTATGAATCCCGCGCTCTAACCAGCTGAGCTACCCAGCCACAAACATTTGATTATAGTTTCGGCCACTGAAAAATCAAGCGAATTGTGGCGAAATCAGTATCAATTGTATCATTAGGCTGCGGCCTAAGATGGAATCCCTAAGAATCGAACAAATAGAGCTGATCATTCTCGTCGGGGCGATGGTTGCCATCATCGCGAGGCGTTTAAAAATTCCTTACACCGCCGGGTTGGTCGTCGCGGGTATTTTCGTTGCGATATTGCCGCTTGGGATCAACATAGCGTTTAGCAAGGAACTGGTTTTCGATGTCTTACTTCCACCGCTGATATTTGAGGCAGCACTTTATATCAATTGGAAGGAGCTACGCAAAGATCTGATGGTGATCGTCACATACGCAACCGTCGGCGTGGTACTTTCGGCGGGCGTGACCGCTGCATTCATGCACTATGCGGCCGGTTGGGTATGGCAAGCGGCGATATTGTTTGGCGTGTTGATCGCGGCGACCGATCCGGTTTCCATAATCGCCACGTTCAGAGAAGCAAAGGTCGAGGGACGTCTGCGTCTGCTTGTCGAAGCCGAGAGCCTTTTTAACGACAGCACGGCGGCCGTGGCATTTGTGTTAGTTTTGGCTTTTGCAGTGGGCGAACCACTGAGCCTCGGCTCATCCGTTTGGAAGCTGCTTTCATCGGGTGTGGGCGGAATTCTCTGCGGCTTGTTCGTAGGCGGCGTTGTCTTGCTTATTATCGGCAGAACGAGAGATCATCTGGTCGAACTCTCGATGACAACGCTCGCGGCTTTTGGTTCATTCTGGCTCGCGGAACATTTTCATCTGTCGGGAATTTTGGCCACAACAACGGCAGGATTAATGGTCGGAAATCTGACCGCATTTGGTCCAATTACGGAAAAGGGTGAAAAATCAATTGAACATTTTTGGGAGTTTGCGGCGTTTGTGGTGAATTCGGTTATCTTCATTATTTTAGGTATTAATTTGGCATCTCAAGATTTTGCAAAAGCATCAATTCCAATTATGGTGGCTATCGTCGCTATCATAATTGGCCGGGCGATCGCGGTTTATCCGTGTTCGGCTTTGTTCGCAGGTTCGTCTTTGAAAGTCGATGCAAAGCTTCAACATATTTTGTTTTGGGGAGGTTTGCGCGGAGCGTTAGCTTTAGCATTGGCACTCGGCATACCCGATTCCCTGCCGTATCGTCAGGAAATACTTACTGTTACATTCGGCGTAGTCGCATTTTCGGTATTTGTGCAAGGATTGACGATAACGCCACTTTTGCGGCGTATGGGACAAATACCGGACAGAAACCGGGCAACGAAAATTACCGGGGAATCGGCGTGATTTGACCGTGAACGCCGATTGGCTTCGTGAGGGTTAATGTTCAATCATCGTTATGAAAAGTAGTTCTCTAAATATCAGGATTTTTCTTGCTTTGATAGCGAGTTTAGTGTTTTCGGTGTCGGCTTATTCTCAGTTAAAAAAACCGTCAGCGGTTGGGCCTTTTCGCTCGATCACAGTCGCTACACAGCCGCAGGCGACTGTATGGATCGACGGTGTTCGATACGGCAAGACCGACAAAGCCGGATCGTTGGAGATCAAGATGATATCGGCGGGAGCACATATGCTCCGCGTTCGGTGCGATGGCTTTAAGGAAAAGTCGCAGCCGATATCGGCGGTTCAAAAAGGTCAAATAAAAATTGTGCTCGTTAAAACCACCGACGAAGCCGAGCTTCTGTTTCAGGAAGCCGAGCGGTTGGCGGCGGCGGATCGCGAGAAATCCGCCGAGACCTACAAAAAAGCGATCAAGCTGCGGCCCAATTATCCGGAAGCTTTCCTGAGCCTCGCCCGTGTGCTCTCGGATGCCGGCGATCTCGACGAGGCTGAAAAAACTATTCTCGTCGCAAGAAAGCTGCGTCCGGGATACGCCGAGGCATCCGCCGTGCTCGGCCGCATCTACAAAGAAAACAGTGACGAAGACAAAGCCATTGCGGCGTTCAAACGAGCGATTACCGAAGGAAAAGGCTTTCAACCCGAGGCCTACGCCGGTCTTGGTCTGCTGTATAAAGAAAAAGCCGAAGGTTTTGGCAGCTCGGGCGATTTCACGAATGAAACTGCCAATTATGTAGAATCCGCTAAATATGTAAAATTGGCTGTTAAACAACTAGCGAGCGCGCCGGACGCGATAGTTATCTACCAGCTTCTCGGTCTGGTCTTTGAGAGACAAAAAAAATACGCCGACGCCATCGCCACGTACGAAGATTTTCTGCGTATTTTCCCAGATAGTGTCGAGGCAACCGCCGTCCGCTCGTTCATCGTCCAGCTCAAAAAAGATCAAACCCCACAAGATTGAGGTCAATCTGACCGATTTCTCCCGCTCGCCGCTCCACCACCGTGACCGGACAAATCCTCAAAAGATTTATTGACATGCCAGAGTTTAACAATGTATTATGAATAGTCAACGATGTTTATCATCGTTTATCTGGTCACCGCTCGATTAATTTGACCGAACTATCCTCTTAATAAATATCCCCATTGCCCGGGTTTTATCGGAGGCGAAAGGTCCCTCACATAAATGTCAGCAAAACTTGGCGAAATCCTCGTCCGCGAAAATCTTATAACGTCGCAGCAATTGCGCGAGACGCTTGAATACCAGCGTGCCAACGGCGGCCGTCTCGGCTCCAACCTGGTTAAGCTCGGCTACGTCTCCGATGACGTAGTAACGGCCGTTTTGTCTCGCCAGTACGGTGTGCCGTCGATCAATCTCGATCTATTTCAGATCGAAAAAGAGGTCATCAAACTTATCTCCGAAGATGTCGCATTGAAATATTCCGTGCTTCCGATCTCAAAGGTCGGCGCCACATTGACGCTAGCGATGGCCGATCCGACAAACGTATTCGCGATGGATGACATTAAGTTCATGACCGGGCTTAATGTCGAACCCGTGATCGCGTCGGAAACGTCGATCCAGATGGCGGTCTCGAAATATTACAGCGGATCGAGCGAGATCGACATTTTCGATCCCGCGTTCGTCGTCCAAGGTGAACACGTCGGCGTCAAAAATGGAAAGAGTACTAGCAACGGCTTTTCTAAAAATGGTTTCAAGGCTGACGACCCGGCGGATCGGCTTAGCGATGCCGATCTCGACGTATCGCTTGACCGCTTCGAATTCGGCGGCAATGACGCGGACGAATTTGAGGTTGTCGAGGACAATGACGAGATCGATCTCGCGGCACTCGCTCGCGCCAGCGAAGATGCTCCCGTCGTACGGCTGGTTAACGTGCTGATGGTCGATTCGCTTCGGCGTGGAGCCTCCGACATACACGTCGAGCCGTATGAAAAGGATTTTCGGATCCGCTTTCGTATCGACGGCGTTTTGTACGATGTGATGCATCCGCCGCTCAAGATCCGAGATCCGCTTATTTCCCGTCTTAAGATCATGGCGAAGCTCGATATTTCCGAGAAACGCCTGCCTCAGGATGGACGCATCAAGATCAAGGTCAAGATCGACAGCCGCTCGCGCGAACTTGATTTCCGTGTTTCGACGCTGCCGACGTTGTTTGGCGAAAAGGTCGTGCTTCGGCTGCTCGATAAAGACAAGCTGATGCTCGACATGACCAAACTCGGTTTCGAGCAGGAGAGCCTCGACAAGTTCAAACGGGCGATCGCTAATCCGTACGGAATGGTGCTCGTTACAGGGCCAACCGGTTCTGGTAAAACCAACACCCTGTATTCGGCTCTTCAAACGCTGAACACATCAGAAACCAACATCATGACGGCTGAAGATCCGGTCGAATTTAACCTACAGGGCATCAATCAGGTGCAGATGAAGGAACAGATCGGCCTCAATTTTGCCGCCGCGCTTCGCTCGTTTCTGCGTCAGGATCCAAATATCGTGCTTGTCGGCGAAATTCGTGACTTTGAAACCGCCGAGATCGCCATCAAAGCGGCTCTTACCGGCCATCTCGTCCTCTCTACGCTGCATACGAACGACGCTCCATCGACCATCTCGCGTCTCGTCAACATGGGTATCGAGCCGTTTCTCGTAGCGACATCAGTCAACATTATTCAGGCCCAGCGGCTTATCCGCCGCATATGCAGCGAGTGTAAAGAGGAGGTCCACCTGCCCGTTGAGGCGTTGATCGAGATCGGGCTTTCTAAAGAAGAGGCTCCCGACGTGAAAATCTATAAGGGCAAGGGATGTTCTGTCTGCAATAACACGGGCTTTAAGGGCCGTGTTGGACTCTACGAAGTTATGGAGATCACTGACGAACTCCGCGAATTGATAATAATTGGCGCCAGCGCAATGGAACTTAGGAGAAAGGCGATCGATCTCGGGATGATCACCTTGCGCGAATCAGGCTTGTGCAAAATTCGCGAAGGCATCACGACGATCGAAGAAGTTGTTAAGGAAACGGTCATTTAGGAACTTGGAGGACATATGTTAGTAAGGGCAATTGCATTATCGTTAGCATTATTGATCGGTATCGGAGCCATAATTCCGCTGGCAACGGACTATGCGGAGGCAGGTCCGCACAAGCATCACAAACACCGGCACCATCGGAAATACAAAAAGTATTCGAGAGCATGGTGGCGCCAGTACCATAAACATCAGAGGCAAAAACGGGCGCTTCAGGCTCGCAGACGTGCTCTCCGGCTCAGTCAGCTACGGCTCGCCCGTGTCCATGCCGCCGAAAACCCGACAAATCCTGTAGCCAAAACCTTTGTCCCAAAAACACCAAAAGTTGATCATTCTGCTCTGGCAGTCTTGCCGTCAGGCGACTCGGCTCCGGCCGGATGGACTGCGGCACAGGCTTCGACGTCCGAACTGCAGTTTCGCGTCGATAATTCCGCCGGGGATCAGGTCGGATCGGCCTCAATTTCCGTCGTCGGGCCCGCCGTCGGACAAGGGTCGGATCCCGGCCGGAATAAATCGGTAGGCGGCGTCGCTACAAGCTCACTCCGCCGCGACGTAATTGACCGTATGATCCGCGAAAACGGCTGGGTCGTTAACGATTATCAAAAGGATATATCCGGCCAGCCCGTCTATGTCGTTGTCGCCCAATCACAGGCAAAGGGTGGGCGCGTCCAGTCGCGGATGTTCTATTTCACCGAAGTTGACGGCCGTATTTACAGCGTCGCAACAAATTCACCCGTCGAAGAGTCGACGCGCCTCGCCGAGGAATCAGAAAAGGTCATCAATTCGTTAAAGAGCCGCGTCCGTCCGGCGCAGCGAGCCTCGAATCAGTGAAAAACTAAAAGTTAAAAGTGAAAAGTGACCGATCTTCTTAACTATTATCTTTTCACTTTTAACTTTTAACTAAAAACCATATGAGCTACGACCAATCAACAACAGTAGAATCGCAGTTAACGCTGCCCGATCTACTTAAAAAGATGACCGACCTGAAAGGCTCGGATCTACACCTTTCGACCAACTCGGCTCCGCAGGTGCGTGTCCACGGCCACCTCTCGCCCCTCTCGGGCTTTGGACCGCTCTCGCCTTCGGATACGAAGCGGCTGGCATACTCGGTGCTGACCGACGCTCAAAAACATCGCTTCGAAGAGAACCTCGAGCTCGATTTCTCATTCGGATTAAAGGGAATGTCACGATTTCGTGCCAATTTATTTAATCAGAAAGGAGCGGTCGGTGCGGTTTTTCGTGCGATACCGTACGAGATCAAGACGTTCGACGCCCTCGGTTTGCCCACCGTGGTGTCGGACATGTGCAAAAAACCGCGCGGTCTGGTGCTCGTGACCGGCCCGACCGGTTCCGGTAAATCGACCACTCTCGCCTCGATGGTCGATAAGGTCAATATCGACCGCCATGACCATATCCTAACGATCGAAGACCCGATTGAATTCCTCCATAATCATAAGAATTGCGTTGTCAATCAACGTGAGGTTGCGGCCGATACGCATTCTTTTGGTGCCGCTCTCAGAACCGCACTTCGCCAGGATCCGGACGTAGTGCTGGTCGGCGAAATGCGTGACCTTGAGACTATCGAGATGGCATTGCGTATCGCTGAAACAGGCCATTTGACGTTTGCCACGCTCCATACCAATTCGGCATACTCGACGATCAACCGTATCATCGACGTCTTTCCCGCTGGACAGCAGGCCCAGATCCGAACGCAGCTCTCGCTCGTTCTCGAAGGCATCTTGTGCCAGGCTCTCTTGCCGAAAGCGTCGGGTGACGGCCGTGTTATGGCCCTCGAAATACTGGTGCCAAATGCCGCTATCCGCAATCTGATCCGCGAAGACAAGGTCCACCAGATCTATTCGATGATGCAGACCGGCCAGGACAAATTTGGTATGCAGACCTTTAATCAATCGCTGGCCACTCTGCATCACAAACGCCAGATCACGCTCGAGGTCGCCATGCAGCGTTCGTCCAATGCCGACGAGCTGAAAGAATTGATCGATCGCGGTTCAGGCCTTAACGAAGCCTACGGCGGTAACAGCCGGCCGGCCACGCGGCCCGTCGGTAACGGCAGCCCGTATTCGCAGGCACGCAGCATCGGGGAACGCCCGCGATAAAAATGGAGAATGGAAAAAACGAGAATTGAGAATAGACATCTCACTTGCTCATTTTCCATTTTCACTTCTCAATTCTCAGTTTTCAATTTTCAATTCTCAATTGGAGTTAAGTTATGCCAACATACGCTTTTAAGGGAAGAAACCGCCTCAATGAAATGGTTGCCGGTGAACGCGAAGCCGCAACACAGGATGAGTTGCGCGCTTTGCTCCGTCGCGACCAGATCGTGATGACGCAGGCCTCGGAAAAGGGCCGCGAGATCTCGATACCAAAGATCGGCCGCCGTAAAAAGGTCAAGGCAAAGGAATTAGCGGTCTTCACTCGTCAGTTTTCCGTAATGATCGACGCCGGTCTGCCTCTCGTCCAATGTATCGACATACTGGGTGAACAGCAGCAAAATGCGTTTTTTAAAGACGTTCTGCGGCAGGTTCGGCAAAATGTCGAGGAAGGTTCGACCCTTTTTGCCGCAATGGAAAAACATCCGAAAGTTTTCGACGGGCTATACACTCACATGGTTGAGGCGGGCGAGACGGGCGGTGTGCTCGATCTGATCCTTCAGCGTCTCGCGACATTGATCGAAAAGGTCGTCAAACTAAAACGCAGCATTGTATCCGCATCAATCTATCCGGCAGCGGTTATCACCGTTGCTATAGGAGCCATCTCGATCATCATGATCGTGGTTATTCCACAATTTCAACAAATCTTCCTGGGCCTGCTCGGCCCCGGCGAAGCCCTCCCGCTCCCGACCCGCATCGTCATGGGTATAAGCGGCTTTATCGCCGGTTGGGGTGGTCTGGCCACACTCGCGATCATTATCGGCAGTTCGGTCGGTATCAGCTATTATTATAAGACGCCCAGGGGCCGCTGGCAGATTGACGCGTTACTGCTAAAAATGCCGATCTTTGGCAGCATCCTCAGAAAAGTAGGGGTCGCGCGTTTCTCACGCATTCTCTCAACTCTCCTTTCTTCGGGTGTGCCGATCCTGCAATCGCTCGATATAACGGCAAAAACTGCCGGTAACGTAATTATCGAAGACGCTATCCTCAAGGTCCGTGCCGGTGTCGAACGCGGCGAAAACTTTGTCGATCCGCTCAAGGCGACCAACGTCTTTCCCCACATGGTCAGCCAGATGATCGGCGTAGGCGAACAGACCGGAGCTATGGACGCGATGCTGGGTAAGATCGCCGATTTTTACGAAGACGAGGTCGATACCGCCATCGCCGATCTGCTCGGTTTGATGGAACCCGTCCTGATCGCCTTTCTCGGCGTGACCATTGGGTCAATCGTCATCTCGATGTATCTGCCGCTCTTCTCGCTCATCGGCAAACTCGCCGGCGGCCCGACGAAATAGAATTATTAGCCGTAATTGGTTAGTGGCGAATGATGAGTAAAATCATCATTCGCCATTTTTGCGCGACTTTAGTTAAACTCCATCATCCGCTCGACGTATTTGGCGATGATATCGGCTTCGAGGTTTACGGTGTTGCCGGGTTTGAGGGTTGAGAGATTGGTGAGTTCCCAGGTTTTGGGAATGACGGCGATGTCGAAATGATCGTCAGCGAGAGCGGCGATCGTCAGCGAAATGCCTTCGACGGCGACCGAACCTTTGTGCACAAAATACCTTGCGAGTTCCGGCGGAAAGCCGATCCGCACCGTCCAGAAATCACCGGTTTGAACCGCCGAGATAAACGTCCCGCATCCATCTACATGTCCCTGCACGATGTGGCCGCCGAGCCGCGTTGTCGGTAGCATCGCGCGTTCGAGATTTACCGGCGAACCCGCATTCAACCCGCCGAGCGTCGTCCGCTCAAGCGTTTCCGGTGAAATGTCAGCGGCAAAAGATGCGTCCGAAACGTCCAAAGCCGTAAGACAAACGCCATTTACCGAGATCGAGTCGCCGTTTTGGATGTCAGAAGTAACGACATTCGCCTCGACCGTAATTCTCGATCCGGCCGTGTGCTTCACAACCGCCGCGATTTTGCCTAATTCTTCAATGATTCCTGTGAACATCTATTCACCCCCTTCAAGCCGGGGCACCGGCAATTCCGCCGGTTCAATTTTCGACAATTTGCGAATATTGATCGAGATCGGCTGGCCATCCGCTACCTCATTGTAGATATTGACAAATTTGTGGCCGCAACGGATCTCGTGCGGCTTGTATGACGAGCGGGTGTGGACGACTTGGGCAAAGGTCTCGTCGGTCGCGGTTAGCAGGATCAGGAGCTCGGCATCGGTACGGATGAGGTCTGCCTGCGTTAGTCCCTTGAGCGGCGAATCGTCAGTTATCGGGTGAACGACAGTCAACGCGAGCGGCAGAAACGTGACGTTTTTGCGTTCGAGTTCCAGAAAATCGAAACGCCGCACCGCGCGGCCGTTTTCATCGACAAACCGAGCGAAAAGCACCTTTATCCCGACTTCGATAAGCTGACTGTTGCGACCGTTGACAAGCCGAAACATCAATCCCTCAATGTCGTGATACGGCGCAATAACCGCGACGTCGCTAAAAATGATCTTTGCCGTTGGCCGGGCAAAACGCGCGAAAACTAGGCCGGTGATCAGCGCATTTGCGAGCAGGCTGTAATATGACTCGATCGTGACAAGCAGATTCGGCACGATCCCGGACGGATGTATCGTTCCGTAGCCGATCGTGGCAAATGTTTGTACGCTGAAAAAGAAACCTCGGATAAAAATATTTGTCATCGGCTCGGCGGATGTATCGACGATAGCCGCCGGGCCAAACGAAGCATAGACCGCGCCGAAAACGACATTGCTCATAAAATAGAGCAGCAAAACGATCAGCAAAAACGTCGGCCACGACATCGACAGCAGCGTGTGAAAAAGATTAAGCGATGTCAGGAACGACAAGCCTGTGCGCTGAACATTGAACGTTCCGTCCGCATTCAGCAGACGTTGGCGACTCTGCCCGGATACGACCGAACCAAAACCGAGGTCGCGATCCGCTTGCTCAGCGAGGTTGCCAATTGGGTTGTCTGGGGTTTGTTCTGCCACTATTTTTAAGTGATTATATCCGTCGGCCTTGATAATTGTAAAAGTTAGTTGGTTTTTCGCCAGGTTTGATGCTGAAATATTGGTATGGCCAAAGCAAAAGAAATTGAACCGCCGAAATTGCGGCGGACCGAGACCGGCGAGGTAGACGTCGGCTCGCTCGCCGATCTGCTCGAATGGTTTTTGACCTACGACGAACGCACCATGCGGATGCGGCACGCCAATACCGACGAGCTGTTTCAGTGGAAACAAAAAGACGACTCGGAACAGGGCGTCGGCGTTTACCCATTTGAGAACGCCGAGGCTAGGTTTGCCGTCGGAGCGGTCCAGGCTCTCGGCGAAAACAATTCCGAGCCGCTGCTAAAACTCTGGATCACCGATGTGCTGGAGGCCCTCGGTCGCGCCCGTGAAACCAAAACCGAACTCACAGCCGCCTACGATCTCGACTCAAATGCCGAGCTATTCTCACTTCAAAAGGCCGAAAAGCTGACGACCAAGACCGAAAAACGCCTCTATCTCTCATGCTGCTGGCTCGAATCCCTCTGCACCGCCGAGGCAAGATTTTTGGGCTGGGTGTATCAGGAGATCTACGGCATGCCGTTCGCTCCGTAAAAGTTACGCCTTCAGGCGTGAAGCTGTCTTGATTACTGATCGCATTGATTCATGCGTAAACGCACAACTCTTATCACTACCTAAACGTCTGACACTGCCGCATATCGCCGGATTTGAAGCCGGTCGCGAAATACTGCATCCGCTGTTGGGATGTTCCGTGGGTGAATGAGTCGGGAACGACGTAGCCCTGCGTGCGTTTCTGGATCATGTCGTCGCCGACCGCGCTTGCGGCCCGCAATGCTTCCTCGACGTCGCCAGCCTCGACGCGGCCTTGTTTTTGGGCAAAATTGGCCCAGACGCCGGCGTAGCAATCCGCTTGAAGTTCTAAAGCGACCGAAAGACGGTTGCTGTTTCCGGCACGCTGAACTTTGTCCATCGTACCGAGGAGATTTTGAATATGGTGGCCGAATTCGTGGGCGATGACATACGCCTGAGCAAAATCGCCCGGTGCTTTGAATTCCCGCCGAAGCTCATCGAAAAACGCAAAATCGAGGTAAGGTTTGTAATCGCCGGGGCAGTAAAATGGTCCCGTCGCCGCACTCGCGTAGCCGCAGGCGGACGAGATCTGTTTGGTAAACAACACAAGTTTCGGAGCCTTAAATTGTACGTGGGACTGCGCCGGCAGTATCTGTTTCCACGCATCCTCGAGGTTGCCCATGACGGCACCAGCGAATTTACGGTTTTCGTCCGGTGGCCGGGTGGTCGAATTAGCGACGGTTCCCGGCGCGGGAACATCCGTCTGCGATGGCCCATTTTGCAGGAGTGCGCTCGGGTCACCGCCGCACAGCCAGACGGCTAGAGCGAGAACGAGGACGCCGATACCGCCGCCGCCAACCGCGATTCCACGTCCGCCGATTCCCCGACGATCTTCAACATTGTCACTCTGTCTTTGATCCCCCCAACGCATATTTTGCCCTCCTTGATATAATCATATTGCGAAAAACGTGAACTGATTCTAGCATTTTCGATTCGTTCGGAGTAGTAAATCTGTATTGATTGCACCCTTTGAAATTGACAGTATTGTATAGGTCGGGAGAATGCCAAAAAAGTCGGTGTTAAATTCCCCGCAAAATCTTGACAGATGTAGATTTAGAGGATTATGATTCAGTGGCGTTTTAGTTTAGGTTCTCTCTCCCCGCTTTTCCGATTCTTAAGGAGGAAATAATGATCAAACTAGACATAGTCAATCTGGTCGCTGACCGGACGGGCGTGCCAAAGCAAAAGGCCGAACAGGTCGTGGATTCGCTATTTGAAGCAATGAAAGACGCCCTCGCGGCAGGTAACCGGATCGAGCTGCGCGGCTTCGGAGTTTTTGTCGTCAAACCGCGAAAGCGCGGCGTCGGCCGCAATCCGCGAACCGGCAAAGAGGTTCCTATCCCGGCCGGAAAGACCATCAGATTTAAACCCGGCAAGGAGCTTTCGGCAAAAGCGGTCTGATAGTATTAAAATAAAAAGAGGTTTTTTGATCGTAGACAAGCACGAGGCGCGTCGCGCGCGGTGCGGGGCCTGCGATCTTTTTTTAATTAGAACTCCGTATGACCGAAACCGACTTGATAGATCCGCAATTTTTCTCCGAGCGTCCCGCGATGCGCCCGACGGCCCGGACATATGCAAAACATCTGCTCTTGCTCGCGGTCACATTTTGCACCGCGACGATCGCCGGCACCTTGTTTCCCTTTGGGGCCAACTCGACACTGCCCGAGGCCGATCCGCAGACGGCGACCGAATTTCTTCAATTTCTCTTCACGATGCCGACGCGGTACGCTGGCATTATCATCGATGCCGTTACTCAGCTTTTTACAAGGCCGGAGAGTCTAGTCTACGGCCTGAGCTTTTCAATTTCTCTGCTGTTTATCCTGATCTGCCACGAAATGGGACATTACGTCGCTTGCCGCCTCTACAAGGTGGACGCGACGCTGCCATTCTTTATCCCGACGCCGCCGATGATCGGGCCGGCGGGAACGTTTGGTGCGTTCATCAAGATCCTGTCGCCGATGCCATCGCGGCGTGCCGTATTCGACATCGGCGTCGCCGGGCCGATCGCGGGATTTCTGGCATTAATACCGGTCGCATTGATTGGTTTGGCGACGATGCAGGCCGCGACCCCCGAACAGGTCGGTAACCTCCAGGGCGGGCTCGTGTTTTCTGATCCGCTGCTCCTGCGGTTATTAGCTGTGTTTTTCGGGATAAACCTGAAATTTGGTATCGGCAATGCATTCTATTTCGCGTCGTGGGTCGGTCTGCTCGTAACGGCGTTAAACTTAATTCCCTCGGGGCAACTCGACGGCGGGCACGCGATCTACGGCCTTCTGGGCGAAACCGTACACAAATGGACGGGCCGCATCGCGTTTGTCGCGATGGCGTCGCTTTCGGTTTTGGGATTGATCTTTTTCAACAGCCCGAGCGGATTTCTGATCGCGATAATCCTCGGCATAATGATGCGGATCAAACACCCAATGCCGTACGATCAAACACCTCTCGACGCGAAACGCAAGGTGATTGCGTTTCTTACTTTGGTGATATTTGTACTTTGTTTTGTGCCGTTTCCGATACAGATCAATTAGTGAATAGTAAATCGTGAATCGTAAATAATTCTGAATCTGTTCTTTCTATTTACGATTTACGATTTACGATTCACGATTCACGCGGCCACAGGGAGCAAGCCTTTTATCTCTTTCACCATCTTCTCGACATCTTCGTGTCCGTCGAGGGCGATCATGAAAAAATCGTAGCTCGTCTTAAAGCACACCATTCCGTTGCCAAAAAACCAGACGCCTTCGAGCAGCGGGTTGCCGCCGAGAATGTTGCCGAGCGGAAAACCAGTAACCGTTGCGGGATTTAGCACATTGGTCATCATCACGGCACCGGACGCAAACGAGAATGCACCGAGCAGCGGCGCACCTATGCGGCGTGCGATGTCGCGTTCAAACTTGACGCGTTCGGCGTCGGCATCATTTAACTGGCCTTTTTCGATCATGTCTTCTCGGCGTTTGAGATAGCCGTCGAAGTTCTCAGCTAGTTTTTTAACAGACCACGTCGGAATCGCGGAATTTAATAACCAGTGCGAGCTAATCCCTGTGAAAATAACACCGAGCCCGGCGCCGATCGCCATCGAAACCCCGGTCGTCGCGGCACTCAATGGATCTTCTTTAGCCCAATCGGCTGCTTTTTTGGCGGATCTCAAGCCTGCATCGAGCGTCGTCGAAAGACTTGAGCCGAAACCGACGACCTTTGCCACGCGCTTCGCGTTTGTGCCGACCGAATCGGCGGCATCGTCAAAAAACTCGCCCGCTTTGCCAGCCGCATCGACGACAACGCCGCCGGCCTTTACACCTGCGTCACCGGCCGCGTCACGAATGGGTTCGCTAACATTCCACGCGCTCTTGGCCGTGTCCGTAGCCGTATTGATCACGTCTCCAGCAACCCTGACCGCCTGTTTGCCTACGTCCGTCTTCTCAGCTTCAACCTTAAGCCGCTCCGCGCCGGTTCGAGCGGTATCGACCACGATGCGTGCTCCGCCCTCGATCTTTTCCTTTAAACCGAGCTGGGCATCGATCTCTTCAAACTTCTCCGTCGCCTTTTTCTGCCAGCGCTCAAATCTTTCTTTGTAATCGTTCATAATCACGGCCCTTCCCTTTCGATCTCTCTCATCAAATACGTCTTTGAACGGTCGATTGTTCGCTCTAATGTACGTCAGATTGTCTAGTCTGTCGCTCGCGTCGATAAACAGGCTAGACAGTCCGTAATACGCTATCATGTCACCAAAAAGAAGCAAATTCAATAGATTTTTGTCCTGGATTTGGTATTCTAACGTCTTGAGAAAGTGAGAATATGCCGATCTTGAAATGCCCGTATTGCGGTAAGAAAATAGAATACAACGGTAATGAATTTCGCCCATTTTGCTCGGAGCGGTGTAAGCTGCTGGATTTTGGCGCATGGGCGGACGGCGAATATGGGATCGCCGCCGAAGCGACCGAAATGAGCGACGAAGACATTGATGAGATCGAAAAAGCGTTGGAGAAAAAAGAATTATGATGTTATTTTTTGACGTCGGCCCGGTTGGCGGCGGAATCGGAATCTTTGCGGCCGTTGCTTTTTTTCTGATATTTCTGGTGGTTGCGTTTATTGCATTTAAAATGCTCAAACGCACCGTCAAAATGGCGTTTCGCATTGCTATCGTCGCCGTGATCCTGGCCATCGCGGTAGCCGGCGGCATCGCACTGTGGGCGGTCAACACCGCCAAATCCCCGCGTCCGCAGCCTCGTCCGACGCAGCCCCGTTAACTCTCATTTATGGACGAATCGGCAGCCGAAACAAAAGCAAACGTTTGGCGCCGGTATCGCAGCCTGCCGCGAAACGTGCTCGCGTTGAGCTTCGTCAGTCTGCTAAACGATACATCGAGCGAGATAATTTACCCGGTATTGCCCGCGTTTCTCGCACTTTCACTCGGAGCCTCACCATTTGCCATCGGGTTGATCGAGGGTTTCGCCGAATCGATCGCGAGTATTCTCAAGCTCTTCTCAGGCTACCTCAGCGATCGTTTTGGCACCCGCAAACTGCCGGTTTTCCTCGGCTATTCGCTCGCCGCCGTGACGCGGCCATTTCTCGCCTTTGTAACAACATGGCCGCAAGTTCTGGTGGTCAGGATGACCGACCGTGTCGGCAAAGGCATTCGCGGTGCACCGCGTGATGCACTGATCGCAGAAAGCGTGCCGAAGAGCGAGCGAGGCTTTGCTTTCGGCTTTAACCGGGCGGCCGATCATCTCGGAGCGGTCTTTGGGCCGGTCGCTTCATTTATTCTGCTGTCGATCTTTGCCGCCAACACCCAAAATCCGACGATCCGCGAATACCAGCAGGTTTTCCTATTCGCGTCGGTGCCGGTCGTACTCGGGCTGCTGGTAGTCGTCTTTTTTGTAAAGGATGACGAGAAAACGCACATCGACGCCGTAGAGCAGGCTCCGCCCAATTTCTCGCTCACGGGTTTCGACGGCAATTTCAAACGCTTTTTGGTGGTGATCGCGATCTTTACGCTGTCGAATTCGACCGACGCCTTTCTACTGCTCCGCGCGGCGCAAGCGGGCATCTCACCCGTGATCCTGCCGCTGCTGTGGATGACGCTACACGTGAGTAAGGTCGTAAGCTCGCTGATCGGCGGCGATCTGTCGGATCGTATCGGCCGTAAAAAGTTGATCGTTGCCGGCTGGCTAATCTATGCGCTTGTTTACGTCGGGTTTGCGTTTGTCGATTCGGCATGGCAGATTTGGACGCTTTTCATAATCTACGGATCGTATTTTGGTTTGACCGAAGGCGTCGAAAAAGCGTTCGTAGCCGATATGGTTCCCGAAGACAAACACGGCACGGCATACGGTTTGTACAATCTGGCGTTTGGCATCACCGTGTTTCCCGCGTCGCTGCTGTTTGGTCTAGTTTGGAATCAATTCGGCGCCGCAACGGCGTTTTTGGCAAGCGGATGCGTTTCTCTGCTGGCTATAATATTGCTGACAACGGTCAAGCCTGAAACCGAGGCCGCCAAGCTCATAAAAGCAACTTAAAATTTAATGGACAGGAAGGCAAGATAAAAATACCGTGCGCTTCCTGTCCATCCCGTTAACCATTGCGATCGCGGCTAGTTGCTCAGCCGTATCGAATTGAGCATTGTCCGAAATGCATTTGAATAGGTCTGCGATTCGTCTTCAGGAACGACGGTATCCGCGTAAAAAAGTCCGCCGTTCCTAAGTTGGGTCGTATAGATCGTTACAACCTCCGTTCGGCCGGTAATCGGCGATCGGCCCGCGAGAACGGTCGCATATCCCTGTTGTCCCGCGATGTTAATCTGCGAGAAACCATTTCGCTGCCGCAGATACGAATTGCCCTGTAGGATCTGGTTCACATAATCCTGAGAGTCGCGTGCGACATCATTATTTTGCCCCTGATAAATGCCGATCATCGCGCCGTGCGTAATGCCCTGCTCGCCATAAGCCCCTTCGGGAGCAAATTGGACGTCATCCTGGCTTGGAAATTCGCGCCAATTGGACGGAACATTTAAGCGTACAAAATTCGATCCCGAATACGTGCGAAAGCGATTAGACGGATACTGGATATTATTCGAATACCGACCTGAAGCGGTTGGGTTTTCCGTGCGGCCTTGGCCGTTAGTGCCTTCCTTTTCGATCTCGGCGGATGTTCTTGCTTTCGGCAACCCGCGAAATTTCGCCTGAATACGTTCAAAGTCGCGGGTTATTTTGATCGGATTTGCGGAGACGCGCAGATACGACGCCTCGCGGTTGATATTTTCGTAGCGATTTCCGGGATCGGGATGGTCGCTTAGCCACGCAGGAGTACCTCCGCCCCGATCCTGTTGCGCGATCGTCTTAAATACGTTGGCGAGATCACGTGGGTCATAGCCCGCGTTAGCCATTATTTGAGCTCCTAAGGTGTCAGCCTGCGTTTCGTATTCGCGGCTATACTTCGTCATCCACGCCTGGGCACCCAAAGCGCCGAGCTGTGCGCCGGTCTGCCCGCCAGCGATTGCTCCACCGAGGATCAATGCGATCGTACCCAATTGATTTTTTGCGCTGCCCTGTTTTGTTGCCTGAGCCGTAGCATGACGGAGGACTACGTGACTGAGCTCGTGAGCCATTACCCCGGCCATTTCGCCCTCGTTGTGGGCCGCATCAATCATCCCGCGATTGACATACATTGGCCCGCCCGGCAACGCGAAAGCGTTGAGATCACTTGAATTTACCCATTTGAATCGGTAATTAAAAGCGGGTTGCCGAAACTGTTGAGGAACGGATGCCACAAGCCGCTGCCCAACACGCTCGATGTAACTCGTCGCATCCGCGTCCGTTATAATGGGCATTTTTTTCTCGACCTCGCGAGCCGCGTCGTTGCCCAATTTGATGTCGTCCTGAATCTTATACTTATTTTTCGGTGCGACGATCCGCGTTTGAGCGACCGCGACGATCGGCAGCGTCACAAGTGTCGCCATCATAATTGCGGCGGCCATTCGTTTACTAAAATTTCCCTTGTTCATATTTCCTCCGAGTTCCCCTTTTCAATATCATAATGTTTACCGCAGCCTGTTACCACCCGCCGCGAACACGTGTGTTTCGATGAGATTACAAATACGTAAGTTCGCCGCAAAAGGCGGCTGGTAATATTCTCAAAATGTTAACAAAATGTTACAAACAGCAACGCGAAAAACGTGCGGTGCTGAAAAGTTAAGTATTATGTAACCTATCGGCTACTTGCTCTGAACTATAATCATGCGAGTCATTTATGGAGGAACTTTACGCATCGACCGCCTTCGGGCTTGTTCCGCTGGATATTGGAACTTTAAGCCGTGAACCGATGGAACACCGCGGGATAGACACTCAACTCGATCTGCTTCGAGACAAGATTTTGCTCCTCGGCGGAAAGACCGAGGAAGCGGTGCATCGCGCGATGTGTGCGCTGACGACGCGCAACACCGAACTTGCGCGCGGCGTCTGTGAGGACGACTCACGAATAGATCAGATGGAGCTCGAGATCGATCAACTGAGCATCGAGATACTCGCCTCACAGAGGCCTACCGAGCACGATCTCCGACTCGTGGTTTCAGTTGCGAAGATCACGCCGATACTCGAACGCATCGCCGACCACGCGACGAGCATCGCCGAGGCCGCGATCATTCTTAATAACGAGCCGCAGATCGACAGCTATGTAGATTTCTCGATGATGGCCGGGATCGCCGCCGAGATGCTGCGTGAGGCGCTAAATGCCTTTACATCCGAGGATGCCCGGAAATCGCGGGAGATAATCGGCCGCGACCTCGATCTCGACCGCTGTTACGGCCGCGTATTCGACGACCTCTTGGCAAAGATGGTCAAGAGCCCGGAATCGTCCGCCGGGGCGGCCCGGCTGCTGTTTGTTGCAAAGCACATCGAGCGGATCGGCGATTATGTCAAAGATATTTGCGAACTAAATGTATATCTACGCGAGGCGGTTTTTATAAAGCATAGCCCGCGAGATTGACGGCGCGGCACTGTGCGTTCGACAAGACCTGTGGCGCGCGCATATGATTTGATTTCTTAGTACAAAATAGATTGGGAGAGACAGGAAAATGGCTTTTAGCTTATTGCCGAAGGAAGATCAATATTTTGCCATGTTTTCGCAGATGACCGCGAAAATACAGGAGGCGGCGGGCTATTTGGTCCTCATGATGAGCGGCCCATACGCGGAGATGGAATCCGCGTCAAAGCGGATCAAGAGCGTTGAGCACGAATGTGACGAGATCACGCATAACATCACGATCAAGCTCAACAAATCGTTCATCACGCCGTTTGACCGTGAGGATATTTACACACTTTCCGTAGCTCTCGACGACATTTGCGACTATATCGACGCGACCGCTCGTGCGGTGGTCATGTATGACATTCACGAGGCCGACCAATACGTCCAGCAGCTTACCGTCATCATGCAAAAGCTAGCGGATGAGATACACGCGGCGGTAGCGTTGCTCAATAAATCGGAGGGCATGAGCCCGCATCTGCTTGAGATCCAGCGGCTTGAGAATGACGCGGACGATGTATATTTTAAGGCGATGGGAGCGCTCTTTAAGAATTCGAGCGACGCCGTGACGATCATTAAACACAAAGAGCTATACGAGATTCTCGAAAACGGGACCGACCGCTGCGAGAGCGTGGCAAATATCATCGAGAGCATTGTTTTGAAGCATAACTGATTAGTTTGTCAGTCGTCGGTTGTTAGAAAACATCTACATCGGGCGCGACAACTGACAACAGGTACTGATAACGGCACCCTATGGACGGACAAACAGCTTCACTCGCCCTGGTCATACTGATCATTCTGGTTGCGCTTGCCTTTGACTACGTCAACGGCTTTCACGATGCGGCGAATTCGATCGCGACCGTAGTTGCAACGCGCGTTTTGTCGCCCGGGGTCGCTGTTGCGTGGGCGGCATTCTTTAACTTCGTCGCGTTCCTCGTATTCGGAACCGCAGTTGCAAAAACGATTGGCGGCGACATGATCAATATCGCGGCTATTCCGCCCGGCGACCGGTTATACGTCCTTCTGGCCGGTGTGTTGGGTGCCGTGATTTGGAATCTGATTACCTGGTATTTGGGGCTGCCGACATCGAGTTCGCACGCCTTGGTCGGAGCGTACGCAGGATCCGCTATTTCGTCATATATCTATCATTTTGGCCTCACAGGAGCACAAACCGTGCTGATTGCTGAGGGTTGGATAAAAACGCTTTCTTTTATTGTTCTTTCGCCGCTAATAGGAATGCTGCTTGGTTTTGTGTTAATGATTTCAGTTTACTGGATCTTCCACCGTGTTTCGGTCAGTAAGGTCGATCGAGTTTTCCGCGTCGGACAGCTTTTTTCCGCCGCCGCATTCTCGCTGGGCCACGGTGGAAATGACGCTCAGAAAACCATGGGAATCATAACCATAGTGCTCGTGTCCGGTGGCTTCCTTCAAATGACTTCAGCCGGAAAGCTGCCGGAAATCCCTCTTTGGGTGGTACTTATTGCTCACTCGGCGATTGGCTTGGGCACTCTCTCTGGGGGTTGGCGTATCATCAAAACGATGGGCACAAAGATCGTCAAGCTCCAACCGGTCGGCGGATTTTGTGCCGAGACTGCGGGTGCCATCACACTTTTTGCAAACACGTTTGCGGGAATACCAGTTTCGACCACGCACACGATCACAGGAGCAATCGTCGGCGTCGGTTCGGCAAAGCGTTTCTCGGCCGTCAAATGGGGCGTCGCGGGCCGCATTGTCTGGGCGTGGGTGCTTACAATACCCGCCGCCGCCGCGATTGCGGCAGGCTCATATTTTGTCGTGCTGCTCGTTGAAAAGCTCGTCGGCGTCGTGTCGTAAACTGCCGAGCCTCATATACTTGCTAAAACCTTTCCCGAATGACATCATTTTTATTTGCGCGAAGCGAATATCTTTTGGGGGGAAATGATGTCTGTAATACTCGAAAAACCTCAGGTTCTTGAAGATTATCTCGTAATGCCCGACGAGGAGATCAACGCGCGGATCGCCGCTGCCCGTGAGGAATTGGGCAAACGGGTCGTAATTCTCGGCCATCATTACCAACGCGACGACGTTATTCGTCACGCCGATCTGACGGGCGATTCGTACCAGCTTTCGGTAATGGCGTCGCAGACGGAGGCCGAATATATAGTTTTCTGCGGCGTTCATTTCATGGCGGAATCGGCCGATATTCTGGGAAAAGACTATCAACACGTCATCCTGCCCGATCTCGGTGCGGGCTGCTCAATGGCTGACATGGCGACCCTCGAACAGGTCGAGGATGCGTGGGATCAATTACGCGATATCGGCGTATTGCAAAACAAGGTCGCGCCTATCACTTACATGAATTCGTCCGCGTCGATCAAAGCGTTCTGCGGCCGCAATGAGGGCGTCGTATGCACCTCGTCGAATGCCATTCCGCTCTTCGACATCTACCTGAAAGAGTTCGACAAAATGTTCTTTTTCCCCGACCAGCATTTGGGAAGAAATACTGGAGCGAAATTCGGCATTCCGCTCGATAAGATGGCACTTTGGAATCCGCATGAGGAATTAGGCGGTAATACCGAGGAGCAGCTTCACGAAGCAAAATTGATCTTATGGCGCGGGCATTGCTCGGTTCACGGCCGGTTCAAGCCTTGGCACGTCGATAAGATCCGTGCGGAAGTGCCCGGCGTACAGGTCATCGTGCATCCGGAATGCATCCGCGAGGTCGTCGATGTGGCCGATCTCGACGGCTCGACTTCGTTCATTATCAAAACCGTCGAAAATAGTCCAACCGGTTCGAAATGGGCGATCGGCACCGAGGTAAATCTCGTCAATCGTTTGCAGGCGCGCTTTCCAGACAAAGAAATTCGCCTGCTTGCTCCCGACCTATGCATGTGCGCGACGATGTACCGCATCGCCCCACAAAACCTCGCCTGGGCAATAGAAAATCTAATTGACGGCAACGTCGTTAACGAGATCGTCGTGGAGGACGAAACGAAATATTTCGCAAACATCGCCCTTGAGCGGATGATCAACTTCACCGAGCGGAAAAGTAATTGAACCGCAGAGACGTTGAGGCGCAGAGAGACCTATTTTGTCTTCTCTGTGCCTCTACGTCTCTGCGGTTAAAATCTTCATGGCACTTCTGGCGGACAAATTAGACGACAACAAGCCCGGCAAATTTTATGTCGATCGCGAATGCATCGACTGCGATGTTTGCCGCGACACCGCGCCGGACAATTTCACGCGAAACGACGAAAACGGCTATTCCTACGTCTATAAACAGCCCGAATCGCCGAAGGAACTTGAGCTTTGCGACGAAGCTATAATGTTCTGTCCAGTCGAGGCGATCGGCGACGACGGCCAATAGACAAAATTCTTCCTCTTGCATAATTGCCACCACTCGAACAAAATAATTAAAAGGAGACACTTACGATGACCGAAGCCGAAACGTCCGCAATTTCACGCAGAAAATGCCGCGAAATAATGACGAAAAATGTGCGCACGGCAACGCGTGACATGTCGCTGGGTGAGGTTGCGGCGCTGATGCGCGACGGGGATATGGGTGCCGTGCCGGTTGTTGATGGCGTAAAGTTGATCGGCATCGTCACCGATCGCGACATTGTCATCCGCGTAATCGCCGAAGGTAAAGATGCGGGCACACCAATCAGCGAGGCGATGACAACCGAGATGTTCACGGTCGCCCCGGACGATTTTGTATTCGAGGCGATACGTCTGATGGGTGACAAACAGATCCGGCGTATCCCGGTTATAGATGATAACGGCAAACTCGCCGGTATAATTGCGATGGCCGACGTTGCCCTCGAAACAGAAGATGAACGCGAGATCGCCGAAACGCTCGAAGAAATATCGAGCGGCGCTTCTTTTTGGAGTAGGCAGTAGGCAGTTTGCTGTCGACAGTTCAGAACCGTACTGCAAACGGCCGACTGCCAATATTTATTGAACGATGGCCAAATCTACAAATCGTTATTTCCAATTCACCGGATCGTCCAAAAAGGCGGTCGTGTCGGGGCGTCTGTGGTATCCGGCGGCGGATGTCTATCAAACGCCGGACGGATGGGTCGTCAAGGTCGAGCTGGCGGGCGTTTCGGCCGAGGAGATCGAGATCGCGATTGAGGGAAATACTTTGTACATCGGGGGCAGCCGCAAGGATCGCTCGTGCGCCAGCGGCATTTCATATCAGCAGATGGAGATCACCTACAGCAATTTTGAGAAAACACTCCGATTTCCGTCGCCGATCGACGGCGCGACGGTCGAGCACATCGTCGAGAATGGATTGTTAATAATCAAGTTGCGGAAAGCGATGTAGAACGCGCCTGCCTAGGTTTGTTCCGTAACGCTATATGTAATCAAGTCGAAATTATTATCGACTCGATCGATAGACTAGACAGCCTGTCGTACTAAAGAATTTATGGCTGAAGAAATTAAACAAAACCAAACGGAATCACCTGAAGCGAAACTGCCACAGCAGTTTGAAATAGCTGTCCTGCCGCTGCAAAATACGACGCTTTTTCCTGAGACGGTCGTTCCGCTGGCGGTTGGCCGTGAGCGTTCGACTCGCGCGGTCGAATCGGCTCTTGCCACCGAGGAAAAACTCATCGCGTGCGTAACCACTAAAACGGAGAACGTCACTGGCGACGACGCCACCTATACCGATCTATTCAAGATCGGCACTATCGTCAACATCAAGCGGATGATGCGTAATGAGGGTATAATGCAGCTCATCGTTCAGGGGATGGACCGATTTGAGATCGTCGAATGGACCGGTGACCAGCCGTATTTGAAGGCAAAAGTGAAGATTCTGCCTGAGCTCCGACGCGTTGACGACGAAGAGATCGAGGCCCTCAAACGCAATATCCAAGGCATGATCCAGGAAGCGCTGGCGTTACTGCCAAATGTTCCGCCTGAGATCAGAATGGCGGTCACGTCTCAGGACAATCCGGTCCAGCTTGCTTATTTTATGGCGTCAGTGCTCGATCTTGGGTTCGAAACCGAGCAGAAAATGCTCGAATCGAGTACCGTCGATGGTCTCTTGACGCTGACGCACGCCGCCCTTGCACGCGAGCTTGAGATCATGCAGATCCGGTCGAAGATCGCTAACGAAGCCCAGCATGAGATGGACAAATCGCAACGCGATTATGTCCTGCGGCAGCAAATGAAGGCGATCCAAAAAGAACTCGGCGATGACGAAACGGGTGAAAAAGCCGAGGCCGAGCAGCTTCGCGAACGCCTCGAAAAAGCCGATCTGCCCGACGACGTTCGCAAAGAAGCGACCCGCGAGCTAAAGCGCATGGAGCAATTGCCGCAAGCCGCTCCCGATTATCATGTCATCCGCACATATCTCGAATACATACTCGAATTGCCATGGCGTGCATCGAGTGAAGAAAAGCTCGACCTCAACGAAGCCCGAAGAATACTAGATGAGGATCATTACGGCCTCGACGACATCAAAGAACGAATTCTAGAGTCTTTGGCCGTTGTTAAACTACGCCCGGATTCGAAGAGTCCGATCATTTTGTTTGTCGGCCCGCCGGGTGTTGGTAAAACGTCGCTTGGGCGGTCGATAGCACGGGCGCTGGGACGTGAATTCGACCGCATCAGTCTCGGCGGCATGCGGGATGAAGCCGAGCTGCGCGGCCACCGCCGAACGTATGTCGGGGCGATGCCCGGTCGCATTATTCAAGCCTTGCGCCGCGTGGAGGTCAATAATCCGGTGCTGATGCTGGACGAGATCGACAAGCTGGGCAACGATTTTCGCGGCGACCCGTCGGCAGCATTGCTCGAGATCCTTGACCCTGCTCAAAACAATACGTTTCGCGACAACTACATCGATCTGCCGTTCGACCTGTCAAAGGTTTTCTTTATCGCGACCGCCAACCAGCTCTCGCCGATACCGATGCCGCTCCGCGACCGCATGGAGATAATCCAGCTCGCGGGATACAGTGACCGAGAAAAGCTAAATATCGCAAAGCAATATTTGATACCGCGTCAGGTTAAGGAAAATGGCCTCTCGGATGAGCAACTCATGATCACCGATGACGCGATAAACCTTTTGACCTCAAGATATACACGCGAGGCCGGCGTTCGCCAGCTTGAACGCACCGTTGGCAACCTCGCCCGCAAAGTTGCGCTCAAAGTTGCCCAAGGTCTGACCGAAAAGGTGACAATCTCCGCCGAGGAGATCAAAGGCTATCTCGGCCCGCCGCGTGTCTATCCGGAAGAAGCCCGCAAAGACCTTCCCGCTGGTGTCGCGACCGGCATGGCGTGGACGGAAATGGGTGGCGAGGTTCTATTTATCGAGGCGACGCTGCTGCCCGGCGGCAGCGGCCTGACGCTGACCGGACAGCTTGGCGATGTAATGAAGGAATCGGCTCAGGCAGCCCGTAGTTATCTGTGGTCGCACGCCGCTGAATTTGGCATCGATCCCGACAAGATCAAGCAAAATGGCGTTCATATTCACGTTCCTGCCGGTGCGATACCGAAAGACGGCCCGAGCGCGGGCGTTACCATGGTCTCGGCGATGGCGTCGCTTTATACGGGCCGCAAGGTGCGTTCCGACACGTCGATGACCGGCGAGATCACCCTTTCGGGCCTCGTATTCCCGGTCGGTGGAGTTAAGGAGAAGGTACTTGCCGCACATCGTGCCGGCATCAGGCGGATCATCCTGCCCGACCGCAACGAATCGGATATTGAGGAAATTCCGGAGGACGTTATAAAAGAGCTCGTGATCATACCCGCCGCCCGCATCAGCGATGTTTTGAGCGCGGCGTTGGAGACCGGTGAATCGGAAGTCCCGACCGTTGATTACGTGCTGCCCGGAACCGAATCAAAACCCGACGCGACAGGCGACCGTCTTATTGCCAAAGAAAAGTGATACCGGCCTTT
>JAYUDV010000399.1:0-7574 GCA_043739565.1 Chloracidobacterium sp. | reverse complement strand
ATCCGAGCGGACCCGACCGTTTGCTTGCCATGGTTGACGATGACGAGGCAAAATCGATCAATCAGCGGTTTGGTAATTCACGGGAAAACCTGATTAATTTTCTGGCTCAATCGAAAAAGATAGTGCCCCTAACTACTCAGGGAGCAATCACCGACCTCGATGCCAAACGCATCGTCCACGACGCAAAAACTGCCGAGGGTGGTTCGGGTGCTCCTCTTTTCGGCCAGACCGGCAAAGTGATCGGAGTGAATTTTGGCGTGTTTACCGAAAATACAGCAGCGAATATGGCCATTCCCGTTAGATTCGCTGTTGACCTATTGCGAAAGGCCGGCTGGAAATCGCCTGAAGAACTCCAAAAAGAGAATGACAAACAAAGTCAGGTCGCATCCAATGAGACAAATTCGAATACGGCTGGAACGAGCAAACCTCAATAATTTCAACTAATTCCCTTCCGCACTCGGCTGATTCCGTGCATTTATTGTTGTCTGTTCAGCCATCAGCATGGTCTCGCCGCAATTCTCATCCGTCGCACTTCGATCGTGCTCGATTCGACGTTTTGGGAGCATAAAACTGGCAAACAAAGCCAAAACGCAAACTACCGCTCCGACCCAAAAGACCGGGTGAATCGCGCCGGTCATTGCATCTTGCAAAGTGGCAAGTATGGCGGGCGGCAACGCGGCTTTTGCACCGGGATCAATCAGGGCGTTTGGATTTGAGGCAAAACTTGCTGCCTGTTCTACGGTCAAATTGCTGTTTTCTACGGTTGCCGCTTTTTGAAGCTGAGCCGAGAGTCCGGCGGTGAGAACAGCACCCATCACCGCTACACCAAAAGCACCACCGATCGCACGCGAAAATTGATTTAGCGATGTCGCAATACCAAGCTGTGTGCGTTCAACCGCCTGCTGGACCGCGATGAGGAGCGTGAGCATCGTCAAACCAAGCCCAGCACCTATCAAGACCAGATACAGGTACAGCCAAACGTGCGGAGTATTCCGCTGAAACGTCGAGAGCAAAACAAAACCCGACGTCATAACGACAAAACCGGTGATCGTGATCGTCCGGTAGCTTATCTTTAGCAAAAGCCTGCCGCCGACAACCGACATTGACACCCAACTTAGCATCAACGGCGTAAGTAGCGAGCCAGCCTTTGTCGCAGACATGCCAAGTGAGCCTTGTGCAAACAGCGGGATGAATGAGATGCCTCCAAACATCGCAATACCGCCGAGAAAACCCGCGACTATCGATACTGAAACCGTGCGGTTTCGGAAAAGCTGGAAAGGAATGATCGGATCTACCGCGCGTTTTTCAATCAATGCAAAAAGACCGAGCAGCAGAATACCGCCGCCAAGATTTAATAAATTTGCCGGAGCAAAGAGCGTGGCCATCGACGAGCCGCCTTCGACGAGCGCAAGCATTAAGAGGCTGATCGCGAACATCAGCGTCGCGGCCCCTAGATAATCGATAGTCGGCTTTTCCTTTAATTTCGGTTCCTTAAGCGCGAATCCGATTATCAACGCCGCGATCACGCCGACGGGTAGATTAATGAAAAACACCCAGCGCCACGACAACTGATCGGTAATAAAACCACCGATCACCGGCCCGATAACACTCGAAAGTCCCCAGACACCACTAAAATACGCCTGCATTTTTGCACGTTCTTTGAGCGTGAAAGTATCGCCTATGATCGTCATTCCAAGCGGAACCAATGCACCAGCACCGAGCCCCTGAATTGCTCGAAAGATGATGAGCTGCGTCATCGACCCGGCAAGCCCTGAAAGCAGTGTCCCGAGCAAAAAAACGCCGATCCCGATCTGATACATCAATCGTCGACCGTAAAGATCCGACAATTTACCCCACACCGGAACCGTCACCGTCGATGTAACGAGATAGGCTGAAAAGACCCAACTGTAATGATTTATGCCGCCTAAGCTTGCTATCACCGTGGGCATCGCCGTACCGACGACGGTCGCCTCTAACGCAGCGATCGCCATGCCAGTCATGACGCCAATGGTCACGGCAGTGCGCCGTCGCGATGACATTTCCAGTCGCGGAGTATCCAACCCTTTGTTTTGATTTCCTGATTTCCCTTCCACAGCTATTGATCTTATTGTCTGTTAACTTCAACTTTCTGTTTGTAATAGCGACTACATTGACAGAATATCACTTCGCAAATTGATCTCGATCCAGCATTCCGAGTTCAGCGATCTTTGTCATAAGAAAATCGGCGATCTCCTTGTGAGTCCGAACGCGGTCGCCTTTCGCGTAAAATTCGGTCAGATCGATCGGCTCGCCAAACCAGATGCGGATCTTCGGCCCGCCGGTCCAATTGCCAAGGATTTGTTTTGGAAGGTCATTGCCAAGACCCGCGATAAATATCGGAATTACTTGGGGATGGGCGGCATAAATGACCTTGCCAATGCCCGGCTGTGCCGGCAGATATTCGTAAGGCCCGCCGTTGATATTACGTTTCCCCTCGGGATGAAAGCCGATCATATGGCCGTGGCCTGTCGTGCAAAGCTGCACCAGCCGACGCATCGAATACTTGTCAAATTCCCTCTTTCTCGCCTCACGATCCTCGCGAAAAAAAGGCGGATACATCGAAAACCAACCCATTACAAAGTTTACAAACCAACCAAGCGGATTGTCGTAAAAGAATTTGCCACGCACCGGAAAATATAACGTCACCGGCCTTCGTGTCCGCCGAAAGATGACGCTCGACACCGTGTACATATCAAAAAACGACCGGTGATTTGCAACGAGAACGAGCGGCTTATCAACCTCGGAATTTTCGACATTTTCAATGCCGAAAACATTCATCAAATTGTAGGTGGCAAGATAAATCCACAGCGAGCCAAGATGCCGCTGTCCAAACGTCATCAGACGTTTCCATACACCGAGATTCATCCGGTGCGTGAGGCGAAACCCGATGCGTTCCGTCAGCTTCAGCACTTCGATCTCGTCCGACAAAGGTACAAGCGGCCCTGCGGCAATTGGCGCAGGGCCATTACTTTTGGCTTGTTCGATCTTCTCCGACATAGGTGAAAACTGATTTTAGCACCGATGAATTGTCGCGGAAAACGGCGAGGCCGTCTGAAGGAACAGCAACCTATTCAATGTTGAAGTATTTCGCGTCAGGGTGATGGACAATTATCGCGGAAGTCGATTGCTCAGGGTCGAGCATAAATTCGTCCGTTAGCTCGACGCCGATGCGCTCCGGATCAAGCAGCTCGAACAGCTTGGTTTGGTCTGCGATATTCGGACACGCCGGATAGCCAAAGCTGTACCGCGAGCCTTGATAGCCCTGATGAAATAGTTTGGCAAGCTCAGGAACGTCGTTTCCGGCAATACCGAGTTCTTCACGAATACGCTTATGCCACATCTCGGCGAGTGCTTCGGCCGATTCGACCGAGAGGCCGTGGAATATAAGATAATCGGTATAATTATCTGCCTTAAATAGCTTTGCCGAGTGCTCGCTCGCTTTGCGGCCCATCGTCACCAGGTCAAAAGCAACTATATCGATCCGGCCCGATTCTACGGAAGCGAAATAATCGGCGAGACACAGATTCTTGCCGCTGCGTTGCTCGACAGCCTGACGCGGGAACGTAAAACGCATCCGTTCGGTCCGCTTGTCTTCCTTGTAAATGATGAGGTCGTTGCCGCTGGATTGACACGGAAAATAGCCGTAAACGAGCTTGGCCTCGAGCAGCTTTTCGCTAATTGCTTTAGTTTTGACCTCCGCGAATTTTGGATAAACAGTTTCATGGAGAATGGATTCATACTGTTCAGGTGTCTTCTTTCCCTGTTTATACTGCCATTGACCTTTGAACAGCGCGGTCTCGTTGATAAAATCAAAAACCTTTGTCAAGTCTTTGATCTCGACAACCTTTGAGCCATAAAACGGAGCTTTTGGAATATCAACATCTATTGTAATCTCAGATCGCGTAGTGTGTGCCGTATCTCCTGACGAACGCATTGAAACTCGAGCCGCAGCCTTGCCGAGTTTGGCGTCTTCGCCGACGAGGTCCTCGGCATCGGTGACGGTTTCAATCGCCGCGTCTGAGAGAACCACCCCGTCACCCGAAGCGGGTGCCACCCCTCCTTCGTAAGGAGGGGAGCTTTTTGCCCCGTTCGCTCCGGCCGCCTTTACTTTCTCTGCGTCCTCTGCGACCTCTGCGTTTAATCCGTCTTTTGAAGTAAGGTCATCCATCGCGTGCAGTCCGTCAAACGCATCCCGAGCGTAAAAAAGCCGACCGTTGTACAGCGGCACGAGATCGTTATCGACATACCGCCGGTTTAAAGCCGCACCGCCGAGAATGACCGGCACGTTGATGCCGCGTTCGTTCATCAGTTCGAGATTGTCGCGCATCACAAGAGTCGATTTGACAAGCAGGCCGCTCATGCCGATGGCATCCGCTTTGGTTTCCTCCCACGAACGCAGAATGTCGTCGATCGGCTGTTTGATGCCAAGATTTACAACCTTATAGCCGTTGTTGGTCAGGATAATATCGACCAGATTTTTGCCGATGTCGTGAACATCGCCTTTGACGGTCGCAAGCACGAGCACGCCTTTGTTCGATCCCTCGACCTTGTCCATAAATGGTTCGAGAAACTTCACGGCCGCCTTCATCGCCTCGGCGGATTGCAGCACAAAAGGCAGCTGCATCTGGCCCGAACCGAAAAGATCGCCGACCGTTTTCATGCCGTCAAGCAAAATATTATTTATGATCTCGAGCGGCGGATATTTTTCGAGCCCAGCCTTTAGCGAATCCTCGAGTCCGATCTTTTCGCCGTCGATGATGTGATGTTTGAGCTTTTCCTCGACCGACAAATTAGTTAGATCCGGCTTGATCGACTGTGCCGTCTTACCCATAAACATCGTCGTAAATTCGCCAAGCGGATCGTACGTACACACATCGTCGTCGAATTTTCGTCGGTCGTAGATCAGATCGCGTGCAACGTCGATCTCGTGCTCGTTAAACCGTATCAGCGGCAGTATTTTTGACGCATTGACGATCGCCGAATTCATCCCGGCCTCGACGCAGTCGTGCAAAAACACAGAATTCAGTACCACGCGGGCCGCCGGATTGAGGCCAAACGAGACGTTCGAAATGCCCAAAATGATGTTCGCTTCCGGCAATTCCTCACGCATCTGGTGGATCGCCTTGATTGTCTCGTCAGCGTTTTTACGGTCCTCTTCGATACCGGTCGAGATTGGCAATGCCAGCGGGTCAAAGAAGATATCATGGCCGGGAATTCCGTTCTCAACCACCTGTTTATATGCCCGATGAGCGATACGTAATTTGTCGGTCGCGAGTCGGGCCATTCCTTCTTCGTCGATGAGACCAATGACGACACCGGCGCCAAAGCGTTTGGCAATGTCCAGAACTTTCAGAAAACGCGGCTCCCCGTCCTCGTAATTTGTTGAATTCAGAAGCGATTTGCCGCCGGCGTGTTCGAGGCCGGCCTCCATCTTTTCCCACTCGGTCGAATCGAACATCAGCGGGATCTTGACGGCGGTCGCGAGCCGCGATGCAAGCGAGTGCATATCGGCGACTCCGTCGCGACCGACGAAATCGACATTAATATCCAGAATGTGAGCACCTTCGCGTTCCTGTGATTTCGCCAGATTTACAAGGCCGTCCCAATCCTCGACCTCTAGCAGGTCACGCATTTTCTTTGAACCCGATGCATTGACGCGTTCGCCGACTATCAGAAACGAGGCATCCTGCGTGTAAGGCTGTTGGAAATAGATAGACGAGGCTGAAGGAACAAGTTTGGCGTTACGCTGCTTTGGCGAAAGGCCACCGACACGTTCAATAACTTGTCGCAGATGTTCGGGCGACGTGCCGCAGCAGCCGCCGACAATATTCGCACCAAAATCTTTCGCAAAATGCTCAACCTGCGCGGCGAAACTTTCAGGCGTTTCGTCGTAATGCTGTTTGCCGTCCTTAACTTCGGGCAAACCTGCATTAGGCAGGACGCTGACCGGCAGCGGCGAATTCTCGCACAAATAGCGAAAACTGTCGGCCATATGCTTCGGCCCGGTGCCGCAGTTCATACCGATCACGTCAATCGGAAATGGTTCTAACGCGGTCAACGCCGCGCCGATCTCGGTACCGTTGAGCATCGTTCCAAAGATCTCGATCGTGACCTGTGCTATGACAGGTATCTTGACTTTTTGCTTTTCAAAAAACTCGAAAATAGCTGCGAGCGCCGCTTTTGTCTGAAGCAGATCCTGACACGTCTCGACTATAAACAGATCACTGCCGCCGTCGTAAAGGCCGCGTACTTGCTCGCGATAAGCATCGGTCAGATCACGATACGTGATGTGGCCGAGCGTCGGCAGCTTGGTTCCCGGCCCGATCGAACCCGCGACAAACCGCGGTTTATCGTACGTCGAATAATCGCTCGCGATCCGCTTTGCCAACTGTGCCGCCTTTAGGTTTACGTCATATGTCTTGTCGGCAATTCCAAACTCGACCAGCACAACCTCGCTGCCGCCAAAGCTGTTTGTTTCGATCACGTCGCAGCCGACATCCAAAAAACTCTTATGCACCGTCTCGATCGCGTCCGGCCGTGTATAAAGCAGATTCTCAGAACAATTTTCAAAATTGGGCCCGCCCCAATCGTCGATCGACAGATTGAGCGATTGCAAAAACGTCCCCATCGCACCGTCAAAGACGATGATCTTTTCTTTCAGGAGCTCTAAAAAATCTTTTTTCATTAGAATCTTTTGGTTTCGCGGGGAAAGTCTAATTTTTCCAAAATGATTTCAGCGGCAATTTCCGGAGTTAGATTATTTGTATCAATCACTTCGCCAAAACCTTCTTGTTTGAATACCTCGACGCAGGTCCTCGCTTTTTCCCCCGACCAATGTCGGTCTCCGTTGCCGACACTATCACCACGCACTTCCAAACGCTTCGTGATCGTTTGAAAGTCTGCGGTCAGGCAAAACATATTGACATTCTTATCGACTTCGTAAATTCCGCGAAGTATCTGATCAAGATAGTCCTTCCGCCAGAAGGTCATCGGGACAATAACGGTTTCCTTTGCGATAACGCGGAACAATTTGATCCCGCAGACTACAGACCTTCGCCACATCTCAATATCTTGAAAATCATCGGTTCCCGAACCACTGAAACTAATCGGAAGCCGCATCAGAATTGAGCCGGCCCACTCCGGATTGTATAGGACGCTACCTTTTATCTCTCGACGCAGAATTCGACCGACCGTCGTTTTGCCTACGCCGAAGGCGCCATTAATAAGCAGGATCATGTCTGTATAAAGTCAAAAAACCCTATGCCAAACAAGCACAGAGTTTCGGTAAAATCATTGCTGACACTCTTGCTGTTTAGCGTTTATTTTACGTGGCCGCAAGTTGCAATAACTCACCACTTCTTAAGTTATAAAGTTTAGAGAGTCGCGTCAGGATAGTCAATAGTTCCGCGTCGTTACTGAGCACGCCGAAAATATTTGGAACAAATTCGTCTACGGTTCGTGTATTAGTATTGGAAACCGAAAATGGGACGTCGGTGACCGATGGCATAATAAAAAAGGCGGGCAATTTTGCCCGC
>JAYUDV010000398.1:0-7581 GCA_043739565.1 Chloracidobacterium sp. | reverse complement strand
AATTTTTTTCGACAGAATGTCGATCTGCGATAATTCCCAATCCGTCGGGGCGTTCGATTCGCCATCGATAGTAAACATCAACTGAGAAACGCGTTGCCCTAACGGCGTCGGCAATTCCACCAGTGGAGGCCCGGCGGAACTGATATTGCTCGCCAATGCCGGAGGTGTTCCCCAATTGACATAGACAGAATCGATCTTTTTAAGCAGATCATCGGCTGACTTTTTAACATTCTCGGGAATTGGCTGAGCACCGGGACGTTTCCATGCTTCGATCGCCGTGTTCAAATTCGCCCGCAGTCCCACTATCGTCGATTGAGCCATTGTCGCCTGTAATACAAGCGGCTGGAGTTTAACGAGAGCGGCCCGTTTTTTGGCACGATCTTCGGTGGAAAAAATTATGCGAGGATCGTCGATGACTTTTAACGACTTGGACAATTCCTTATCGCCGAGTTTTACCTTGACGGTATAGTCGCCCGGCTCAACACGGAGGCCGAGTTGCGCGAGTCCACCAAACCCACCGCCCGGGACTTCCGCCACGACACCGCCGACTGCGGTGTCGCCGGCTGGACCTGCCGGACGCGACCGCATATCCCAGACGTATCGGTTAATGCCTTTTGTAGCAATACATTGTCCGGCGCCGACGGCGCCACCGCCGAACCGTCCGCCGCCGCCAACGCCGGGCTGAACCTGCGGTGACGGTTGAGGTTGGGGATTGTTGCGTGCGCAATTTATAGTTCTGACCGTCTGTCCCTGCGAATCCTGAATCGTGATTGCGACGGATTGCTTGTCCGCAAGAAGATCTTTTAGGTAAAAGTTAATCATTGCTCCATTCGGCGGATTCTGCCCGTAAAAAGCCTTATCCGAAGTCAGAGACTTGTTACCCCACGTTCGCCACATCACGGTGGGCCGTGTATCAAACAAAGTAATATTACTGCTCAAAACTGCGTCGTTCATTTGTTCGAGTGCGGTAATGTCATCCATCACCCAAATCGAACGACCGTGCGTGGCCAGGATCAGGTCGTTTTCGCGGGGATGGATTTGAATGTCATCGACCGGAACGGTCGGCAGATTTTGTTTGATCTGCGTCCATGTTCCGCCGCGGTTGTAGGAGGCAAACAGGCCGAATTCCGTCCCGACAAACAGTAGATTCGTATTACGCGGATGTTCGCGAATAACGTGAACGATGCCCAAGTTTTGCGGCAGATTCGACGCGATTGACTTCCATGTTTCGCCAAAATCAGACGTCATGTAGACATAAACCTTAAAATCGCCCATCCGATGCCCGTCAAAAGTCGCGTATGCCGTGCCTTCATTTTCCTTTGAGGCGACGACGCGGCTAACGTAAGTGCCTTTCGCCAAACCGGGTACTTTATCAACGACATTTTTCCAGGTTTGGCTGTCACGAGTGACCTGCAAATTGCCATCATCGGTCCCGGCCCACAGTACAGCCTTGTTCACCGGCGACTCTGAAATTGTCGTAATCGCGGGATATTGCTGCACGCCGTCGTGACGCGAACGGGTATTTTTATCCGGCACTTTGCCCATGATCGACAATGTGTTGCGATCAATGTTTGTGGTTAGGTCGGGGCCGACCTTTGTCCAGCTATCGCCGCGATTCGTCGATTTAAACATAAAATTGCCGCCGTAATAAACTGTGTTCGCGTCGTATTTAGATATGACTATTGGCGAATTCCATTGAAACCGGTAAAATTTTTCACCCTCATCTTCGCGGGGCCGAATACTTTTGTTTTCGCCCGTTACTAGATTTCGGCGGAGCAAGCCTCCGTCCTGCGATTCGGTATAAACATTGGTCGAGTCGTTCGGATCCGGGACGGCAAAAAATCCGTCGCCGCCGCCAATCGTGTACCAGTCGTCATTGGTAATTCCGCGTGGGTTAAACGACATGCTTGGCCCGCACCATGCGTTGTTATCCTGCAAACCGCCGCAGATTTTGTACGGCATGCTGTTATCGACGCCGACCTCGTAAAATTGTCCGATAGGCACGGTGTTGGCATAATCCCAGGTCTTGCCTCGGTCATATGTGATATTAATGCCGCCGTCATTGCCCATCAGCAAATGATCGGAATTATTCGGGTCGATCCAGATGGCGTGGGTATCCGCGTGCGGTGCCCGTGAGTTGTTGCCGGTAAACGTCTTGCCGCCGTCCTCGGAATACTGCATCGTTACGCCCGCCACCCATATTCGCTGATCGTTATTCGGATCAATGCGTATCTGGCTGAAATACATCGGACGCGGGTTGCTGGCAATGTCGCTCATCCGCGTCCAGGTCTCGCCTTTATCGTTTGAACGGTAAACGCCGCCGTTCGCGTGTTCGATCAGTGCATACACTATGTTTGTGTCTTTTGGATAGATCGCTATCGCGTTGCGGCCGGTTTCGAGCAGATTGTCGGGCCGCGGAGTCGCTGCATTTTCGGTGTCATACGGCATTCCCTTTGTGATCTTTGTCCATGTCTCGCCGCCATCAATTGATTTGTAAAGACCGCTGCCCTCGCCGCTGCCGTTAAATCCGAAAACGGTCCGGCGGCGTTGATACGTCGCCGCATAGAGAATTGTCGGGCTTTCGGGGTCGATCGCTATGTCCGAGGCTCCGGTATCATTATTGACTTTTAATACGAGCTGCCACGATTTACCGCCGTCAGTCGTTTTATAGATGCCGCGGTCGGGGCTGGCGTTCCACAGATCGCCCGTAGCCGCGACATAGACAATGTCAGGATTTGTCGGGTGTACGACGACCCGCGCGATGTGATGGGTCGCCGATAGGCCCATCAGCTTCCAGGTCTTTCCGGCATCCATAGACTTGTAGATACCATTGCCCCACGACGAGCTCTGCCGGTTATTCGCCTCGCCCGATCCGGCCCAGATGATCGACGGGTTCGAGGGCGTAATCGCGATGTCGCCGACGCTCGGTACCGTTTCCTTATCAAAAAGCGTCGTCCACGAAGTCCCGCCGTTGACAGACTTTAATATCCCGCCCGCAGCGGTCGCGACGTAGATGATACGCGGGTCCGAAGGCACGACCTCGATATCGTCAATGCGTCCGCCCATCGTCGCCGGTCCGATCTCGCGAAATTTTAACGCGGCCAGCGCCGATTGATATGTTGGCGTCGGTGCAGGCGTCGGAGTGGGGGACGGAGTTGGCGCGTCCTCAGATACAGGCGTTGCCTTCGGCCCAGTCTTCGGCTTGGGTTTAGTTTTATCCTGAGCCGCGATATTTGAAACGGTTGTCAATAGTAGTAATAAAAAGACAAAAAAGCCTTTTCGGGCGCGAAATATTCTCATCGTGATAAGTCCTCTGGAAACCGGATTTGAATTAGAACGATAAAACAAAAGTAGAACGCACTTTGTTCGATTTGGTAACAATTTAGGACAGTTCGTGAGAATACGCAACTGAGGCGCGATCCAGAATGGGAAGTTTACAAAAATTTACATTTATAAGGTGAGGATTACTATACGAACGGTTCTGTTTTCCCGGGCTGGAGTGCAAGTGAGTACAATCTCGAATGTTAATTTGAACTTCATAGATTTAACGTCGGACTCTCCATCACCAGACCGCAATGTTTACAAGTCCGCAGATCGTCAGAACCGTAAAACCTTGAAAATACGCCCTGGAACTGCGTCGTTATGTCGTCGAGCTGAAAATATTCTTCATAAAGTTTTGCATTGCAGTTTTCGCAGAACCATAGCAGCCCGTCTAGTTCGCCTGTCCGGCGTTTGCGTTCGATGACGAGGCCGATGGTGTCAGCTCCGCGAATCGGGTTGTGCGGAATGCGCGGCGGGAGCAGAAACATCTCGCCGTCGCGGATTGGCACCTCAACGGCGCGGCCATCTTCCTGAATCTGGACCTTGATGTCGCCTTCGAGCTGGTAAAAAAGCTCCTCGCCCTCATCCCAGTGATAATCCTTTCGCGAATTTGGCCCCCCAACGACCATCACAATAAAATCACCGTCGTCATAAACGCACTGATTCCCAACCGGCGGCTTTAGCAAATGCCGGTGCTCATCGATCCACTGTTTGAAATTGAACGGCCTGCGAATCGCCATTCTTCCATTCTAATGAAAAGGCGGCGAAGAGCAAATATTTGCGATTCCAGTTTTTATAATCTTATCGGAGTCAGTGTGTATCCTTTGGAGCGAAGCAGATTTACCACGCCGTTCCTGCCGCCCAGATGTCCGCCGCCGACGGCTATAAATGATGGCGTGACGGCTATATTTTTCTCGATGACCGGAATCCAGCTTATGTTTCGATTATCAAGCATTTTGGCCTGTGAATACCCTGTCTTTTTGAACTCGCTCTCAGCCAGGTTATAAAGTTGATCGGAATTTTGCGATAGATAGGTCGCGGACATTTTCCTAAACTCGGCGATAGTCTTTTCCGGGTCGGCTGCGGCCTCTTTCATTTCTCGAATTTGCTGTTCGAGCGAAACAGAGTCGGCCGCAGCCATCTGTGCGTCCATGCTCTCAAGCCCCACGACAGGCAGCTTTTTTGCGACCGCGGTCTCGGCAAGAAATTTGTCATAGATTACCGGTGGCTGACAGCCGAGCATTTTCGGGCTGCTCAAAACCGCAGTAGTCGCAAATATCGGTTTGAACGACTTCAGGTAGTCAAACGAAATTCCCATATACGTCTTAAAGTACTCATCGATCTTCGCGTATTCCTCCGGAGTCAGATAGTCTTTCATCGTCTTTCCGCCAAGCAGCTTTGAAGCTAAGGCCGCTTTCTGCAGTGCGGCCGGGTCGAGAAAGTCAGTCTCAAGCATTATCTGTCCGGTTTGATCGATAAGACTTTTTAATTTGTGTGACGAGAACATGTCTTTTTCACATATCAGGTGAATTGTGCCAAAAAGATAAGATGGCTTTTTTAGATTTTTGCCGGTTATCTTATAGAGAATGGCCGATGTCGTGACCTGCTTCGACGTCTGCGCCTGAATGTTTGACACAACCAGAAATGTAAAGATGAATAGCAGCGATATTATTTTTTTCATTTTTTCCTCAAAACCAGATTGATTTGATGCGGATGTTGTCCGAATCTGTCGTATTAGTATCAACCGTACTTCGAAAAATCACATCTCGCGAAAAAAATTAAGCTGCTTGTGATTTTCAGCTTTTCAAATGGACTAATATCACGATGGAGCCAGAATTTGAGCAGACAATTAAGAAAAACGCTGGTGTTTTGCATAAGCTGTGCCGCGTTTATACATTCAACGACGACGAGTACGAAGAGCTGTTTCAGGAAATGCTGATACAAGTTTGGCGATCGTCCGGGAATTTTCGTGGCGACGCAAAGCTTTCTACTTGGATTTATCGGATTTGCATCAATACTGCCTTGAGTTTTCGGTCTAAAATCGTCCGGCGCAAAAAACGGTTTGAGACCCTCGACGGGAAAATTTTCGTCCACCCTGAGCCAGATGCGTCCAACGACGAACGACAGCAAACGCTATACGCGGCCATCCGTGACCTAAAACCGATTGACCGGGCTATCGTCAGCTTGTATCTCGACGATAAATCTTACGATGAAACTGCTCAGATTCTAGGTATCAGCAAAACAAACGTCGCCACGCGGCTGATGCGTTTGAAAAAACAATTGATGGAGAAATTATCGGTATGAACGAAGATGAGTTAAAACAATTATGGAGAGCCGACCGCAGCTCCCCGACGATTGATTTTGCCGGATTGCAAAAACTTTCCGACGATTGGCACAATAAATTACGCCGAAAGGCAAGAATTTACGCATGGGCTCAGGGAATTACGGCCGTTGCCTGTCTCGTCCCCGTTTTTTTCTATCCGAAATTAATTTTTGCAGCCGTTCTGGTCTTTATTCTCGGCGTTTGGTACGTCCGCGAACTGCGCGGGCTTTACAATTACGGAAAGTTTGAAATCGGCAGCATTGCTGTGCGTCAAACTATAAAAGCGAAAATAAAAGATCTGAAAAGCTATTTTTGGCGGACACGCATTGCAGTTTATGCTTTTACGCCGCTGACATTAATCGCCGCCTATTACGGTATTGGCACTTTTGACAAACCGTCGGTTACTTTTATCAACTGGGTAATCTGGTTATCGAAAATTTTAATAATCGCCGAAATTGCGGTAATAATCTGCACGGAAATTTATTTCAAACTTCTTTATAAGCCCGCACTGAACGACTTAAAAAAAATGCTTCGGCAACTGGATACTAACGAATAACCTAGTTACATCTCCGCTAATTTTTTCACCGTCCGCCAATTGCGGGCGGTGTTTGCGATCTTGAATTTTCTTTCCAGAAAGCCCTTGCAGAGCGAGCTGTCAGGAAATCTGATCCGCAGCATGTAATAGACACTGCGTCCGCTGACGGCGATAAACTCGTTCTCGTTGGCCTGTTTGAGCAGCAGCTTTTCCTGATCGGCTGTCAGTTCGCGTTCGAGAAAGAAAACGTGAACGTCCTTATGGCTTTCAAACTGTCCTTCGAACGGGTTGTTTGCAATGATCTCTTCGATCTCGGCTATCGACCGGACCATCACGGAAATGTCAAAGCCAAAATCCTTCACAATTGCGTCGTGGATCTTCGCCGCCAGCTTATTGTCGGCCGCTTTCGCCGTTTTAAAAATAAGATTTCCGCTGTTGATGTAGCTTTGGACATTCTCAAACCCGAGCGCCGAGAATGTCGCTCGCAGGGCCTCCATCTTGATCATGTTCCTGCCGACAACATTTATGCCGCGCAGCAGAGCGACGTATTTCATTTACAACGTTTCCATATCGATCACAAACCGGTATCGGACATCCGATTTGATTGTCCGGTCATAGGCTTCGGCCACGCGGTCAACCGGGATCACCTCAACCTCGGAGGTAATATTATGCTTTGCACAATAATCTAGCATCTCCTGCGTTTCCGGAATGCCGCCGATCAAAGACCCCGCGAGAATCTTATTACCGCCAATCAATGACATCGAATGAACCGCCGCCGGACTCGGGGGCACGCCAACGACGACCATTGCACCGCGAATGCCTAGCAGATTCAGGTACATGCTCACATCATGGTCTGCGGAAACAGTATCGAGAATAAAATTGAACGTGCCAGCAAGCGGCGTCAGATTTTCGGGATCGCGGGTGACTACAAAATGGTGTGCTCCTAGTTTGAGAGCATCAGCTTCTTTAGACGGCGATGTGCTGAAAACGGTCACCTCGGCTCCCATCGAAACCGCCAATTTCACGGCCATATGCCCGAGACCGCCTAGTCCCACAACGCCGACCTTCTGCCCCGCGCTCACGTTAAAACGCCTGAGCGGTGAGTATGTCGTGATCCCCGCACACAGCAGCGGCGCAACGCCCGATAGTTCCTGGCCACTATCGACCTTCAGAGCGTATTGCTCGTCGATCACATAATTCTTGGAATAACCGCCAAAGGTCGGGGTGACGCGATCCATCTCGGTGCCGTTGTACGTAAAAGCCGCCTGTTTACTGCAAAATTGTTCAAATCCGTCCTTACAGCTTGCGCATTCACGGCACGAATCGACGAAACATCCGATGCCTGCAATATCGCCCTCGGCAAATTTTGTTACATCACGGCCCGTTTTAACAACGCGGCCGA
>JAYUDV010000397.1:0-7594 GCA_043739565.1 Chloracidobacterium sp. | reverse complement strand
AAACGGGGAACGTGGTGGCCATAAGATTACTCTAACGCAAAGTTGCAAAGACGCAGAGACGCAAGGTTTGAGAAACGATGAAGCGATGTAAATTTCTTATGCGGCTTCGCGCCTTTGCGTTAAATCCCCGCTCTTACCTTTTCGCGCATCTTCGCCTCCACAAGTTCGGGAATCAATCCCGCGACGCGGCCGCCGAGTTCGAAGACCTGCTTCATCAGCGTCGAAGATACGTAAGAGTACTCTTCACCGGCCATCAGAAAGACGGTTTCGATTTCGGGTTCTAGGCGGCGATTCATTAGGGCCATGCGGAGTTCGTATTCGTAATCGCTGACCGCCCGGATGCCGCGAACGATCGCCGTTGCACCGCTCGTTCGTGCGAAATCGGCTGTGAGGCCGGAAAAACTGTCCACTATTAACTTGCAGTTGCCCGTTTCGACCGTCGGCAAAACCTCGCGGATCATCGCGCAGCGTTCATCGACGGAGAACATCGGTTGCTTGTCCGCGTTATTCAACACGGCGATGATCATCTCGTCAAAAAGCGGCGTGGAGCGCCTAATGATATCGAGATGTCCGTTTGTTAAAGGGTCAAATGAACCCGGAAATATAGCTCGCCGCATTAATATGTTGAATTGTAATGGGAAAATGACAATACGTAAATAGTGAACCGGGAAATCATAGTCCAATTTGCTCCGCAGCCAACTAAAATTTCGTTTGAATCATTTTTTTCGCTTGCGCAACGTTTTCTGCGTGTTCGGCCACGTAGTCCGGATCGGGAGTCATTTGGAGCAACAGATCGAGCTGGTGTCGTGCCTCGGTTTTCTTTTTCACGGCCAGGTAGGCTTCGGCGAGGTCAAGCCTAAGTTCACCGTTATGCTTTTCGGTCTGAAGTGCCGTTTCCAAAAGCTCAATAGCCTTGTCAGTAGTTCCGCCATAGACACGGGTTTCCATTTCGACCTGGGCGAGTGCATCATATGCACTCGAATTTTGGTAACCGGGCTGGATCTCGATTACCTTGTACATCGAGCTTTTTATGTCGTCAACGGATTTGATGCCGACAGTCACGGGGTTAAGCCTCGAAATCTCGCCGAGGTTGGCAGCGTACCAAAAATAGCCGTCAGGTTTTGTCGGGTCTAAAGACGATGCTATTTTTCCGGCATCGCGTCCCTTTGTAAAGATCTTTTCAGAGTCCTTCTCGTCCTTGGTGGCTACACCCAAAAAGTAACTGCATTTCGCAAATTTCCATTCCACGTCAAAATTACGCTGATCGGGGCTTCGAAAACCGGCCAAAAGGTCGACGGCTTCGTGCAGTTTTGAAAGATCTGCACGCTGTTTGAATAGTAGATCGGACCGGGCAATAACCGCTGAGATCTCCTGTTGGCTCTTAACCAACAGCACTGTTTCTGTTACGGGGGAAGAGGTGCATCCATTCTGTACGCACAATGTAATTACAATTGTAATTAAAATGTAATGATTTCTTCTCATTGTGTAGCAAATCTCCTGTCACATGCTAAGATGCTCTTACATCCGAATTAGTTAGTTAAGGGAAAGTGTAAATAAAATAGCACGAAGGCGCTAATGAACAAAAACGGACAAGCCGCCGCATTTTACGACCTCGAGGGGACGCTGGTCAGCACCAATCTCGTCCACACGCTCGCCTTTTACGCCAAACGTCAGCAAGGCCTGTGGCAGACTGCGAAAAAAAGCGTCGGCACACTCGCCAAACTGCCTTTCTTTGGCATTACAGATCTCTACTCTCGAAACGTATTTAACGAGGTCTTTTTCCGCAGTTATGAAGGGTTTTCGCAGGACAGGCTTCGATATTTTTCGGAAGAGCTTTTTGAGGAAGTCCTGAAACCGGCGATATTCCCCGGAACGCCGGAATTAATAGCTCAAGGGAAAAAAATCGGCCAACGTCAGGTCGTTTTGACGGGCGCGTTGGATTTTACAATTGACCGGTTAATGACGCACCTCGGCATCGACGATTGCGTTGCGAACCGGTTGGAATTTGTAAATGGCTACGCCACCGGTCGCGTCCTGCCGCCCGTCATGGCCTCCGCCACAAAAGCGAAATGGATCCGCGAATACGCCGAACGCGAGAACATCAACCTGTCCGATTCATACGCCTACTCCGACAGCATCTCCGACCTGCCGATGCTCTCGATCGTCGGGCATCCTGTGGCGGTGTGCCCGGATTTTAGATTAAAGCAAACGGCGTTGCAGCATGATTGGGCGATATTGGATTTGAAGTAAGAATTTTGCCGCAGATGAACGCAAATAGACGCAGATAAAGAGAATTTCTATGGCTTTACAGTTAAGACGCAAAACACACGAATCGATCGTCTACATCGACAAAGATTCCGCGCCGCGGATCATGCCGTTTGGCGAGGATTTTATTATTGAGGACATTCCGATTGGGACGCGGGTTATTTATCCGAATCCGCCGATAAAGGGGTTGCCTAATCGCGAGGCAGCGATCCGCTATGCGATAAATCACCCGCTTGAGATGGAGCCACTTTACGCGCTGCTTGAGCCGGGGATGCGGGTGACGATCGCGATGGATGACATTTCGCTGCCGCTGCCGCCGATGGCGACGCCCGATATGCGGCAAACGATGCTCGAGGTCGTGCTCGATATGTGCGGCGCGAATGGGGTGGACGACATTCATCTGATCATCGCAAATTCGCTTCACCGCAAGATGACCGCGTGGGAAATGAAGCGGATGGTCGGCTCGGTGATCTTTAACGAATACCACCCCGACCGCTATTACAACCACGACGCCGAGGACGACGACAACCTCTTAACGCTCGGCCACACCCGACACAACGAGCCGCTGCGGGTCAATAAACGCGCGATCGAGAGCGACCTGCTCATTTATTTAAATATCAATCTGGTGCCTATGGACGGCGGGCATAAATCGGTCGCGGTCGGGCTGTGCGATTACGAATCTCTGCGTGCTCACCACGAGCCGCAGACGATCCGCGATTCGCATTCATATATGGATCCGCCGGCGTCCGAGCTGAATCACAAGGTTATTCGGCTTGGGAAACTGGTCGATGAGCAATGCAAGGTCTTTCACATCGAGACGGCGCTCAACAACAAGATGTTCCCGGAAGGCTACGATATTTTGACGCGAAACGAGGACGAATTTTCGTTTGGCGACCGCATGAAGTGGGAGGCGATGAAGCGGACATTCTCAAATCTACCTCGTGCCGCCCGCCGCAAATTGCTCCACGCGATACCGGCTCAATATGAGTTGATCGCCTGTTATGCGGGCAAAACGGAGCCGGTCCACGACAAAATTCTCGAAAAAAATTACCAACAATACGAAATTCCGGTCAAAGGCCAGTGCGACATCCTGATCTCGGGCATTCCGGATATTTCGCCGTACAACGTCTATTCGGCGCTCAACCCGCTGCTCGTGCAGGTGATGGCGCTCGGGTATCACTTCAACATGTATCGCAACAAGCCTCTGCTGCGAAAGGGCGGCGTGATGATCATTACGCACCCGTGTTTTGACGAATTTGATCATAAATTCCACGCTCCATACATCGAGTTTTTCCACCGTTTGCTGCCCGAATCGCGTGATGCCTTTTATCTGCGGGAAAAATACGAGCGCGAATTCGCGTCGAATCCCGCCTACATCGAAATGTACCGACGCGGCAACGCCTATCACGGAGCGCATCCGTTCTTTATGTGGTATTGGGGCGAAAACGGCCGCCAGCACATCGGCCACGTCATAGTCGCCGGAGCCGAAAATGCCCACGTCCCCGAAATGCTCGGCTGGGAACGCGCCGACAATCTAACCGAAGCCATCGCCATGGCCCGCAGCTACATGGGCCGCAACGCCGAGATCACGATGCTGCATCAGCCGATAATCGGGTTGTGTAATGTGACGGATTGAAATAGAACGCGGACGTTCAAGGTCACAATTTGTGACCTTAGAGGTGGTCGCAAATTGCGACCAGTTCGATATGACAAAAAAGACCGAACAAAATCAGGCTCTGGCCGTAATTGAAGGAATCGAAGACAAGATCTACGTCATTCGCGGTCAGCGGGTCATGCTGGATAGCGATCTGGCGGAAGTTTACCAAGTTGAAACGCGGGTCCTTAAACAAGCTGTACGTCGCAATCGGCATCGCTTTCCCGATGATTTCATGTTCGAACTCTCTGATGAAGAGATCACGAGGATGGATTCTTCAAGATCACAAACTGTGATCTTGAACAAAAGCAAAACACGGCGGGGTCGAAATATCAAATATGCCCCGTTTGCATTCACGGAACACGGAGCCGTCATGTTAGCGAGCATTCTAAACAGTGCCACAGCAGTTGAAGCCAGCATCGTTGTCGTTCGGGCGTTTGTGAAAATGCGGACGATGTTGGATTTGTATCAAGATTTGGCAGATCGCGTTGATGAGTTGGAGAAAGTAACCGACTATCACGGCCAGAAATTTGGTGTTGTATCAGGTTTATTGAGCCAGATAATGCGGGACCCGAAATATTTGAAGCGAAAAATTGGGTTTGTAGACGCGAAGCAGGCGAAAGTAAAAAAATAAGAAAGGGATTACAAGTGGGAGGTTTTATTATGGAAAGCACAGAAATGACAACTGAAATGCAGGCACTGAAAAGCCGCTTGCGGGCGACGTGGATCGCGGGTGATTTCGGCGAGATCGCGAAATCGATCGAGGCTGGAGCGGAGGAATTTGTCGCGCGGCGTGATCTAAAACCCGGAATGCGTGTTCTGGATGTTGCCTGTGGAACGGGGAATCTCGCTATTCCGGCGGCGAAGACCGGGGCGGATGTGACAGGCATCGACATCGCTCCTAATCTGATCGAGCAGGCGCAGGCGCGAGCCGTTACGGAAGGCGTGAACGCCGTTTTCGAGGTCGGCGATGCCGAGGCATTGCCTTACGAAGACGGAAGTTTTGACGTGGTGATAACGATGTTTGGGGCGATGTTTGCTCCGCGACCTGATGTCACGGCCGACGAGCTAACGCGCGTATGCCGTCCGGGCGGGTTGATCGCGATGGCGAACTGGACGCCCGAGGCTTTCACCGGGCAGATGTTCAAAACAAGTGCGAAACACGTTCAGCCGCCGCCGGGGATGCCTTCACCAATACTGTGGGGAACCGAGGACGCCGTGCGCGAGCGTCTGGCCGATGGTATATCAGATCTGCAGATGATTCGGCGAAAGATCCACTTCACCTATCCGTTCGGTCCGGCTCAGGTCGTCGAGCATTTCCGTAAGTACTTTGGCCCGACGCAGAAAGCTTTTGAATCGCTCGACGCTAATGGGCAAAATGCTCTGCGACATGATCTGGAACATCTCTGGACGGAAAATAATCTTGCGACGGACGGAACGACGCAGGTCGAATCGGAGTATCTGGAAGTGAGAGCGGTGAGAGCGTAAAAACATTTAGGAGGAGAGCGAGATGAAACATCCACAAAATGCAGAGGGTAAGTTTTGGATCGAGCAGGATGAATGTGTCGCGTGTCAGGTTTGCACCGGCGAGGCGCCGAACAATATCAGATACGACGCAGACGCGGGCAAGAGTTATGTCTTCAAACAGCCGGAAACACCCGAAGAGATCCACGCTCTTCGCGAGGCGGTCATTCTATGTCCGGTCGAGGCGCCGAGGGAAGATGAGTAGTTCAAAGTGCGATACAAGCCTAGAAGAAGAATTGGAAAGGGCTACCAAGAAATGGCGGCTGATCTGGACGCTGATGCCGAAGCCCTTGAATGGATCGAGGGAACGATCGGAGATATAGGCGACGAGCCGTGGGACGATTAGCCTCGTTCACGAGGCTTTCCTAAAGGGCACATAGCCACGCCGTTTACGGCGTCGAATAAGATTGAGATTGAATCGTTAGCCCGTTTCAACGGGCTTACAAAGAAGCGGCTTAAGCCAAAACCGTTAAGGACGTTAAAACGCCCTCTCGATCTCTTGACCGACGCCGACCACGCCGTAAACGACGTGACTAAGTGCCGCGAAACGCGGGAAGCCCCGTGAACGACGATGAAGGTGCCCCAATTGTGAAATCGGGCGACATGTCAGAACCGCAGGAAATAAAACTTTATGACAAAGTTAGCTAATCCATTATCGTTTTACGAAAATCGCAAGTTCACGCAAGGATTATATGCGGGTATTGTCGTATTCCTTTTTGGCTTTTTCGTGTTTCAGCTTTGGTTTCACGCTACGCGGACGAGTGCGACGTTTGACGAGCCGGCTCACACGGTTGCGGGTTACAGATACTGGCAGTGCGGCGATTTCGGCATCAATCCCGAACATCCGCCGCTGCTGAAATTGCTGGCGACCGTTTCGCTTCCGTTCCGAGAGTCGCTTGTCAAGCCAAACGGCGATTGCGGCTCGCGCTATACGCCGAAAAGCGAAATGTTCAACTTGGGCGGCGAATTTTTGACCGATAACGGGGTGGATTCGGTCTTGATTCCGGCGCGTCTTTTGGCGGCGCTCTTGAGTTTGGCTTTAGCGGCGCTGGTGTTTTTGGCGACGCTGGAAATGTTCGGGCGCGTGGAAGCCTTGACGGCTTTGGCGATTCTGGCGTTTGAACCGAATATAATCGCGCACGGCTCGCTTGTAACGACCGATATGGCTTTGACGGCGACCGCTTTCGGCGCAATTTACGCGCTGTACCGTTATGCGAACAATCCGACCTGGGCGCGGTTTGCGATTGTCGGTTTGGCGTTCGGGCTGATGCTTGCGGCGAAACATTCGGCGGTGATTTTTGTTCCCATATTGTTTGCGGTTTTCGTCGCCGACGCTGCTCTTTTCCGTAAATTTGAAACTCGTTTGCCGAAAATGATTTTTCGCCGAACAGCCGCTTTCGCCGGATTCTTCATTATCGGTCTTGTTTTGCTCTGGTCGTTTTACGGTTTCAGTTATAACGCCCTGCCGAACCCAAATGAAAATATGGTTTCGGTTGAGGAATACATTAAAAACAACGGGCGGCCGGAAATGGTCGAATCGTCTTCTGCCAAAGTCGTTTCATTGGTGAGTAAACTGCGCATTTTTCCCGAGTCATACATTTTCGGACTCGCCGATATCGTCGCGACAAACAGCCGCAACACTTTTATTTTCGGGCAAAATTACGCCACCGGACAATGGTTTTATTTTCCGGTTGCATTTGCCGTCAAATCGAGTATTGCTTTGCTTTTGCTGCTGCCGTTTGGATTGCTCTTTCCGTTTTTTAATCGGGAAAAGCGGCGCGAGATGCTTTTCATACTCGCACCTCCATTAGCGTTTTTCGCTTTTGCTCTGACCTCGAAAATGAATATCGGCGTACGGCATATTTTGCCGGTTTACGCTTTTTTTATCGTCGCGGCGGCGGTCGGGGCGGTTTGGGTGTGTCGGCGGTTTTATTATTTACGATTCGCGCTCATTGCGGTCTTGATTTTTCACGCCGTCGCCGCCTTTCGCACCGCGCCGAATTACATCGCTTTTGCCAACGACCTTTTCGGCGGCACGGAAAATTCTTATCAGATCTTCCGCGATTCGAGCGTTGATTGGGGACAAAATTATAAACTCGTCAACGAATATCTGGTGCGCGAAAACATTACGGATTGCTGGTTTGCCGGATT
>JAYUDV010000396.1:0-2935 GCA_043739565.1 Chloracidobacterium sp. | reverse complement strand
GCCTAACATTGTTTGGCATGGTTAAAATTTTACTTGCATAACGTTTCGGTTTACGTAATAATATTGATTGGCGGATCCAGTGAAAATACTCCGCCGATTTGGAATACCAACGATATTTCCTTCCTTTTCCACCACTTTTAGGAGTAAATCCACATCATGAGTTTGCTTGACGTAGCACCTATTATTGAGCAGATGCTGCTCATTTCCGAGAATGTCAGCGACCTGAATTTCTCTTGCGGCCAGAAACCGCAGGTTGAAATAAATGGCGTCCTCTATCCGGCGTCACCGATCGGTTTGGGCAAGCTCTCAGCGTTTCAGACCGAAATGATAGCGATGTCGCTGATGCGTGATAATCCCGACGCCGCCGCTCAACTGGTAAAATATCGTACCGCCGATTTCAGCTATGCTCTGCCCGGAAAATGCCGTTTTCGCGTGAATACATTTCAACAGCGCAATTCATATTCGATAGTGATGCGTGTGATCCCGCACGAGATTCCTACGTTCGAGAGCCTTCGGCTGCCTCCGCAACTCGCTGACATTGCAAATATACGTAACGGGGTCGTATTGCTTACGGGACCTACCGGTTCGGGAAAGACATCTACGCTCGCGGCGATTATCGACCGGATAAATGAGACCAAGGCGTATCACATCGTCACGATCGAAGACCCGATCGAATTTCTCCATTCTCACAAGAAAAGCACGATCAATCAACGCGAAGTCGGGTCGGATACAAAGGATTTTGCCTCAGCCCTGCGGGCCGCTTTGCGTCAGGCGCCTAAGGTAATTCTCGTCGGCGAAATGCGCGATCTGGAAACAGCCGAGATCGCGCTCGAAGCCGCCGAGACGGGCCACCTCGTGCTATCGACGCTGCATACTATTGACGCCTCAAAGACGATCGACCGCATTATTGGCCTTTATCCAAAAAACGAAGAGCGGGTCATCCGTACACGACTGGCGCAGACGTTTCGTTATATTGTCTCTCAGCGGTTGATACCGACTGCGGACGGCCGGGGCCGCATTGCGGCAGTCGAGATTCTTAGATCGAATCCGCGAACACGCGAATATATTGAAAAAGGCGAGACCGAGGGCAAGACGTTACTGGACGCGATCCGAGACGGCGAGATCGATGGAATGCAGGATTTTGATTCTGTTCTCCGCCAAATGATCGAGAAAAATCTGATCACTATGGACGACGGCCTGTCCTTTGCGACCAATCAAAACAATTTACTGCTACAGCTGAAAGGCCTGTCGTCAACCGAGGATTATGTGAACTCCCATCGGCCCACGCCTTTGGGTAAATCGATGGTGCCGCCGCCGCCGGCCGAGAACCCCGATTCAGTGCTTAACATGATCGAACAGGGCTGAAAAAATGAGATTTCTCAGCAGCTTTCCACCCGGTCGCCCCGCTAAAAACTATTATGATAATTCGATGCGATAATTGCTCAGTTTCTTTACAGCTGGATGAATCAAAGATCCCGAGCGGGAATTTCTCGGTCCGCTGTCCACGATGCCAGAATCTGCTTCGGGTGCAGAAAGACGCTTCCGGTCGAGGCCTTTCGACGGTCGAGCAGTTGGCGGCCAGCCAGCCGGCCGCACCGGCTGCTGATGGCGCCGACGACTTTGCAGCCAAGGAATCTGGCGCTCAGATCAATAATGCGCTGCGGTCGTTGATGAACGCACTTCAGTTAGGAAAGGACGGACTCGAAAGCGAAACCGAGGACGATCAAAAACCTCGCAGAATCTTGCTTTGTCTCGGACAAAAGAGCGACGAGACCGCCAGACTGCTCGCAAAATCAGGTTATAAGGTCTATGTCGCCCAAACGCCGGCACAGGCGAACGAACGCCTCCGTGAAGGCAAAACCGAGATCGTTATTTTTTCACCGGATTTTGCCGCCGACATGGGCGGCGCGGCCGTGATCCAGCAAAAGGCAAACTCGATGTATTCGTCTGAAAGGCGGCGTCTTTTCCTCATCTCGCTTGAGGACGGCGGCACGACGATGAACGCCCACGACGGCTTTTTGCGTAATCTAAATCTTATCGTCAACACCAATGACCTACCGCAGCTACCGCTGATATTGAACCGGGCGGTCGGTGACTACAACGATCTTTATAACTTTTTCAATAAGTCTGCGGGTATGGCACAGATCTAACTGCCGGCGGCGTCTAATTCGCAAACCAGCATTTCGAGCTGCATTCGCGCGCCCGCGGGACCACTGCCACCTTTTGAGGTTTTGATTGTGAGATCTGTTTTTGCGAGGCTGTGAACAGCGGAAACAAGTTTGGCCACGTCGGCCCGCCGTGCGGCCGCAAGAAAATCGTCCTGGCCGCGTCCAAAAAGTTTAACAGCCGTGGCAATTTCACGCCGGTCGACGCCGCGTGACATCATTTCTTTGGCGATGAGCAGACGCCGGTAGTTGTACGCGATCAAGCCGAGCAACGCGAGAGGCTCGGCCCCGTCGTCAAGCGTTTTTCTGAGCGCCGCGAGAGCATGTGGCCTTCGCCCGGCGATTAGGTGATCGGTGAACGCAAAATTGCTCAATTCACGCGTGTTCGGTACAAGCATCTCGACCAGTTCGGCCTTAATTACAGTGCCCGGCAATGCTGCGGTCGCGAGTTTATTGATCTCGTTGGTTAGCCGCCTCACATCCGGCCCGATGCGGCCAATGAACTGATTCATCGTGGATATGTCAATTTCGGCCCCGGCGTCTTTGAACTTATTCCTTGCCCAATCCAGTAGCTCGGCATCAGCCAAAGGCTTAAATTCGACGGCCGTCGAATTCTCTTTCAGGAGCTTGGACATTTTGCGGACGCCATTCAGGTCGTCGGCGATAAAGAGCACGACCGAGGCCGGAGACGGGTTTGATAAATATGCCGTCAAAATGGATTCATGCTGGTCGGTAATCGTGTCGCGATACCCAGTCGCAGAGATCCGGAT
>JAYUDV010000395.1:0-2937 GCA_043739565.1 Chloracidobacterium sp. | reverse complement strand
ACTCCTTTAATAAAAGTAAATTTCGGATCAGTTTTTAGCTCTGCACACTGCGGCCCGGCGGTGGCTCCGGCAGACGAGGGTCTTTAGAGCCTCGATCTCATTCCGCTGTTTATCGATGTCTACTTCCTGTTTTTTGTTGATCGCGTTTTGTTTCTCGATCTGACGGGCTTGCGCTTCGATCTGTGCCTGCTGTTCCTTGACGGCCTTGATTGTTATCAATGGGAGCATGCTGTAATTTACGGCTTTATAACCGATTTCATCGGTGGTTACGAGTTCCGGAAAATCCTTTTCAACGTCTTGGGCGACGAGTCCGTAGGACCGTTCGGTTCCGAAATGCCTCTCCTTAAACTCATCGGCCCGCCAGTCAAAATACACCGGCCTAAGGCTTTGGAACCTTTGGATGACGCTGCCGAACGGCGCTATATTTTTCTTAAATCTCTTATCGGACGAACATGTCCCGACGATTACCGATCCACCGCGATTGAATAAGCAACCGGTCGTGCCGGTCCCAAGCCGGATATTCCCCGCCACATCCAGCTTTTCGGTTGGCCCGATCAAGCCAATGCCAACCGACCCGCCCTGCGGGTTAAGTGAAAGTGTTGTGAAAGCGACACCCGCTTCGCCCGACTGGATAACCCCAACATTGGAAGAGGTGTCATAACCGAGTGCCAGCCGTCGGTTGGAATTAGTCGATCCGCTTATTCTAATTTGACTGATCTGCCAGTCGGAGGATACGGCTCCGTCGGCAACGACATGAAGTCTGGCTGCCGGAGCGTTTATACCGATACCGACATTGCCGCTAAAATACCCGTTGCCTACGAAATACCCTCCGAAACCGCCTGTGCTAGTCCCAAATACGCCGGTTCCGGTTGAGAGATTTTCTCCGTAAACTGCCGCAGCGGAGACACCCGAGCCGCCAGTCTGTCCCTTAACCCCGACACCGATTTGAGAAGTGCCGGCCACGCCGAAACTATTACCGCTCTGACCCGAAACTCCGACCCCTGTGATGCTGCCTCCATAGACCCCAATGCCCAAGTTGTCGGCCTGACCTCGGACGCCGACGCCACTATTCGTCACTCCCAACACACCAATGTTCCCGGTGGTTGGTGAATCTTGGGTCGTTGAACCGTAGATCCCAGGCCCAAGACCCGTGGCATTTACGCCGCGAATGGCGGCGCAATTCTGGCAACCATTCGGTGTTGTATTGACCGTGGCATAGATAGCATTGCCAAGCCCATTGGTATTCGTCACCTGTATTACACCTTGCGAACTTACAGAACCAGAAAGCACTAACGGAACGGGAAGCGTCGCATTCAAGGTGCCGCCCACTGTAACATTTCCCGTAAAAAGGCCATTGCCGACAACGTGAAGCCTTGCCGTGGGAGCCGTTGTTCCGATACCGACATTTGTGTCGGCGGTGGCACCGTTTGTTCCGTTTATGCTGCCGAGGACGAGAGAATTATTTTGGCTCACTAGTGCGCTTGCACCGATAGCGGTGGCATTGGTCAGGTTATTTGCCCCGAAATTAGCGGCGTTGCCGAGGGCGGTATTGTTATTGCCGGTAACATTGTTGCTGCCGGTCCCGGTGCCGACAAACGAATTGCCAGTGCCGGTCGTACTGTTAAATCCCGCATTGAAACCTAAAAACAAATTGTTAGAACTCGTGTTTTTATTACCCGCCTGAAAACCGAAGAAACTGTTGGTTGCCCCCGTGACATTTAATTGTCCTGCCAAATTGCCGAAGAACGAGTTGCCGAAACCCGTTGAGTTGAGTTGGCCCGCACCATTCCCAAAGAAGGAATTGAAATTACCGTTCTGACCGTTTCCTGGATCGGGCGTGTTCGATGTTCCGGCGAAAAAGCCGGTAAACGTATTTGAGGCTGCGAATGTACCAGAGCCGCTGCCCGTCGCTAAGAACCGATTGCCTCCGATATTGTAGATCGTTGCTGAGTTGACAGAGTTACCCGCCATCGTCCCCCCGGCCGTGCCATTGCCGGAGATGTTAAAGTTGCTTGTTGCCTGTTGAACTGTCCCGTTCTGAACATAATTTGTACTTCCCGCCGATGGTGAACGGGCATCCGTCAGTCTCGCGTCCGTTGTTACGACATATTGATTGGCGGCCACGCCCCCGAGTTGAAAGGCATTGGTCGCGGTTGACGCATTTACGGCGTTTGTTGCGTTCGTAGCATTGACGGCATTTGCAGCATTGACCGCGTTCAATGCTGTTCCGGCGTTGGTGGCCGTCGCTGCGTTCGTTGCGTTTACCGCATTCGTTGCGTTGACAGCATTAGCTGCATTTTCGGCGTTAAGGCTCTTTACTGCGTAAGGTGCGCTCGAAATGGATTGTCGCGGCGTTAGCACCGTAAATGCACCGCCGCCCGTTTGCCGAACGTGTATCTCAAGATAGCGGCCAGCTCCCGGAAACGCAGCACCAAAATCGAGTTTGACGGAGAATATGCCATCGGTGACCGTGACGCTATTTACGGCGATGGTCGAACCGACCTGGCTACCGCCGCTTAGAGCGTCGTATAAGACAAATTCAAAATCATGCGACCCGTTGGCAACAGACCCGCTGCTTTTAAGGCTGCCCTGATACGTAAATTCGGTCGTCTGGGCCGACAGCGACTGCGTCATTACCCCTAATAACATCAACACGCTTAATAAATGGATTCTAGTTCGCATGATTTACTCCTTGTTGTCCGGCAAATTATTTGAATGGGCCGTTCTCAAAGCCTGTATTGGGAGCAAATAATAAACGCTTCGTGATTTATCGTGTTCGTGATTTAATCGGGGCCGAAAAATCATCGTATTTGTGGGAGAAGTCGTTTATAATCCCTTTCACTAGTGTCCCAACGTTAGTTCCGGGAGTTCCCGGAAGATATTGAAATATAACATGTTAGATGCCATTTTAAGATTTATCGATTTGAAATTGGATGC
>JAYUDV010000394.1:0-47036 GCA_043739565.1 Chloracidobacterium sp. | reverse complement strand
GCGGTGGCGGTAATCGTCAATTATCAAATTGCGGGCGAGACGCATCAGCCAATTAGAAAGGTCGCCCTGTTTCGCGTCATATTGGTCAAGCGTACGGTAGATCCGTATAAAAACGTCCTGCGTCAGGTCCTCGGCCGCGTCAACGCTCGATGTAAAACGGTAAGCCAGATTAAATATCCGCCGCGAAAAATTTGAGACAATATCTTCCCACGCCGCCCCGTCGCCCATGCGAGCACGCCGGACAAGTTCCGCACCATTAATCTGGTTTACAGCCTGTAAAGCTTCCAAAAGTCTCTCCGTCAGTCGCCCGCACGCGAGCAAGGGCTTCGATCAATAAAATCATTAACGGACAAAAGCACGAAACTCAGCCTTGTCAAGAATTTCTTACGACAGCCAAAAACTAAAAGTTCCAACAAAAAGATAGCAGATTCCGCCTTAGATCTCCTCCTTACGAAGGAATTTGTCCTTACGCTTTAGATAAACGTTTGTGAAATGCACGTGCCCGTTTATCGCCGTTCCACACATCAACGGGCGTCGCCCGACGAAGGTCAAATCAAACCGTCGATTTAGGTTTTCTTTCGAAATACGGTATCTTTTGTCTTTATTGCTTTTCCGGCGAGATCGTCGATGCGAATATCAGGATTTATAAGGGAGCCGGTGACGTGACCGGTATCACAGAGTTTTGCGCAAATACATTAAATTCGTCGTACTGCTGTTAGTAATGGTCGGAATTTTCTGGTTTTTTGGCCGGAATTTGGATTGGCAGGTGGTTACCGCAAGTGTTAGAAAGGCCGATCCGTGGTATTTGATCGCGGCGACGTTGATCATTTGTTTCGGGTATTTTTTGAGAGCGGTCAGATGGAAGGTGTTGCTCGATCCGATAACCAAATCGAGTCTCAAAGAGCTGTTTGCTACGACGACGGTTGGCTTTACGGCGATATTCCTGATGGGCCGAATGGGTGAGATCGTCCGTCCGATGTGGCTGCCGATGCGTGATAGACGTGTGCGGCCAGGAGCGGCGGTCGTCACGATTTTTGTCGAACGCGTATTCGATCTGGCTTCGCTGATATGTTTTTTTTCAGTCAGCCTTATCTGGTTTAAGAAGCCGGCCGGTCACGAGGCCGAATTCGCATCGATCAAACTTGTCGGCAATCTAATGTTGGCCGGGGCGATCATCGGTTTTATTAGCTTGATCGTTTACTATCGAAACTCAGGGCGGATAATTGTCTGGTTTGAAAAATTCACGAATAGAAGTTTTATACCGGAACGTCTTCGTACTTTGTTTTTAGGTCTGCTGCGGCAGCTTGCAACATCGCTCGAGATATTAAAGAGCCCACGAGAGATATTTTGGGTAAGCTTTTGGACCTTCGCCCTGTGGTTATCGATCGCCATACCTACGTGGCTCGTTGTGTTGGCATTTGGCTTGCCGCTGAGTTTTGTCGATTCTATCTTTGTGATGGGCGTCGCATCGATGGGGTCGCTCGTGCCGACGCCCGGCGGCGCGGCCGGAGCATTTCACGCCGCGACGGCCGGCAGCCTGATATTTTTGAGCGTCGATCGCGAACAGGCGGCGGCCGTCTCGATAATAATGCACCTCGTTTATTTCGCACCTGCGGTCATTTTTGGGTTATATTATTTCTTTCACGGTGATATAAGCTTTGAGCGGTTTCGAAGCCTACTGTCGAGCGAGAATGCCGAACGCGAGATCGAATCCGATTCGCCTGACTTTGAATGCGGCAACTGACCACCGACAACTGACAACTGTTATATGCGCTGCCCATTTTGCTCACATATCGAAGATAAGGTCGTCGATTCACGCGAATCAAAGGACGGCGATTCGATCCGCCGCCGCCGCGAATGCCTCGGCTGCGGCCGCCGCTTCACGTCCTACGAGCGGATAGACGAGATACCGTACATGGTCGTCAAAAAAGACGGCAAGCGCGAGCTTTTTGACAGAAACAAGATTCTCTCGGGACTCTTTCGCGCGTCCGAAAAACGTCCGATCTCGACCGGCCAGCTCGAACAGATCGTCGATGAAGTCGAGAAAAACGTGCAGGATTCGCTCGACCGCGAGCTCGCGACCAGCGAACTCGGCAAGATCATAATGCGACGCCTGAAAGCTCTCGATAAGGTTGCGTATGTGCGTTTTGCATCCGTCTATCTCGAATTTGCCGACGTCTCCGAATTTATGTCCGAGCTTAAGGTGTTGGTTGGCTCCCGCACCGCCGCCTCGACTGCTAAAAAGAAAAAGAAGAAGTAAGAGATTTAACGCAGAGTCGCCAGGACGCAAAGGGAAGAAAATCTATTTCGTTTCCAACATGTTAAATTGATTTCCTTGCGACTTGGCGTCTTTGCGACTTTGCGTTAAAATCCCCAATGCTCGCCTCGTTGCCCTTTCCATTCATTTTCCCTAACATAGAAGGTTATGGTTGACCTCGAAGAATTTCCTGTCGCACTGGCCGATGCCGATGTAATTGAGCCAATGATGCAGATCCCGCCGGAGCTGCCGGTGCTGCCGCTGCGCGATATTGTCATTTATCCATTCATGATCGTCCCGCTTTTCGTGTCCCGCGACCGCTCGATCCGGGCGGTCGAGGAGGCGTTGAAAAACGACCGGATGATTCTGCTCGTTTCGCAAAAGGACGTTAACAAAGAGGAACCCGAACAGGACGATCTCTACTCGGTCGGCACGGTCGCGATCATTATGCGAATGCTAAAGCTGCCGGACGGACGTATTCGCATTCTGATCCAGGGGCTGTCGCGCAGTGTTGTCGATTCGGTTGCGGGCGGCGGCGAGTACGTCAAGGCGACGGTCACGCCGATCTCGGAACCACTTGCTCCAGAGAATTCTTTGGAAGTCGAGGCGTTGGTGCGAAATGTCCGAGGCTCGATGGATCGGGCTGGCAGTCTCGGCAAAAATATCTCGCCCGAGGTGCTTGCGATCATCGCCAATCTCGATGACGCCGGTCGCCTTGCCGATCTAGCGGCGTCCAATCTCGAACTAAAGGTCGAGGACGCGCAGAGCGTTTTGGACATTGCCGATCCAGTGCCGCGTCTGCGGCGGGTCAACGATCTTTTGAGCCGAGAGATCGACGTTCTCACGGTGCAGCAAGAGATAAATACTCAGGCCCGTTCGGACATCGACCGCTCGCAAAGGGAATATTTCCTTCGACAGCAGCTCAAGGCCATTCAGGGCGAACTTGGCGAGGGCAATGAGCTTTACGAAGAGATCGAGCAGTATCGCGACAAGATACTAAAGGTCAAAATGCCCGAAAACGCCGAGGAAGAAAGCCTGCGGCAGCTCAAAAAACTCGAGCGAATGCACCCGGACACGGCGGAGACGGCGACGCTTCGAAATTGGCTCGACATCATGACAGACCTGCCGTGGTCGAATGCTTCGAAAGATAATCTCAACCTAAAAAAGGCCGAAAAGATACTCGACGACGACCATTACGGCCTCGAACGGGTCAAGGAACGCATCGTCGAATCGCTTGCTGTGCGAAAGCTCCGCGAAAAGCCAAAAGGCTCGATTCTGTGTCTGGTTGGACCTCCCGGAGTCGGTAAAACGTCGCTCGGACGTTCGGTCGCGCGGGCTTTGAACCGCAAGTTTGTGCGTCTATCACTCGGTGGATTGCACGACGAAGCCGAGATTCGCGGACACCGTCGCACCTACGTTGGTGCGATGCCGGGACGTATCATTCAGGCCATTCAACAGGCGGGGACAAATAATCCGCTGATCATGCTCGACGAAATCGACAAGGTTGGAGCCGATTTTCGCGGCGATCCGTCGAGCGCTCTGCTCGAAGTGCTGGATCCGGAGCAAAACTCTTCGTTTCGTGACAATTATCTCGGCATCACATTCGATCTGTCGAACGTGATGTTTATGACCACTGCGAATATTCTCGACACGGTGCAGCCGGCGTTGCGCGACCGTATGGAGACGATCTCGCTGTCGGGCTACACCGAGGAAGAAAAGCTTGAGATCGCAAAACGCCATTTGATACCGAAACAGATCGAAGAAAACGGCCTCGCTAAAAACGACGTAAAATTTGAGCGAAAATCGATCGCGAAAACCATAAGTGAATACACGCAGGAAGCCGGTCTCAGACAGCTCGAACGCGAGATCGGTAAGGTTTGCCGCAAGGTTGCGCGGAGCAAGGCCGAGCTAGAAGACAAATTTAAGCCGATGCGTATCACCGCCGACAACCTAAAAGATTATCTGCGGGTTTCGCGGATATTTAACGAAGGGGCGCTCAAAAAAGATCAGATCGGTACGGTCACCGGCCTTGCATGGACGGCGGTCGGCGGCGATATTCTCTTTATTGAGGCACTCAAGACGAAAGGGAAAGGCAAGTTGCTCCTTACGGGACAACTCGGCGAGGTCATGCAGGAATCGGCTCAAGCGGCGTTTTCGTATGCAAAAGCAAGGTCCGCTGAACTTGGGATCGACGAGACAGTGCTCGATAATTTTGACATCCATATTCATCTGCCCGAAGGCGCGATACCAAAGGACGGCCCGAGCGCGGGGATCACAATGGCGACGGCCCTGGTTTCGGTTCTGTCGCAGCGCCCAGTGCGAAAAGATATCGCGATGACGGGCGAGATCACTTTGCGCGGCAACGTACTGCCTGTCGGCGGCGTCAAAGAAAAACTACTCGCCGCTCGCCGTGCAAAACTCAAGACCGTCATCTTGCCCGCGCCGAACGAACGCGATCTCGAAGATCTTCCACAGGAAGTTCGCGATGATTTGACATTTATATTTGTAGAGAATGTGCAGCAGGTTTTTGACGCTGCATTGCGTGAGAGCATATTGCCCGTCGAAAAGGCAAAAGCGAAGGTGCAAAAGGCGTCCTAAAAGGGCAGATGTCCTTATTCTGTATAGGGTTTTCCCTTTGACGCGACAGTCTCGAAAGTGGTATTATCAAAAGGTTATTATTTCGCTCCATTTCCGGTGTGGAAGAACGCGGAACTTTTACGATTTGACAGCGTTAAAATTATTCAATGAAAGCAAGTATTTATAAAGTTTTAAGTTTTACAGCATTTATATTTTTAGTATTTAATTCGGCTTCGACGGCTCAAGTGACGAGTTCGACGTCTAGCAACGAAACACGCACAACGGAGGTCGTGGCGGCCCAAACAGCGGTAAACAAGGTTCTCTACGATGCCGGCGTTTCATTTAAGGAAGGCCTGCTCGCATACACGGACAACAACCGTTCGGTCGCCGGTGAAAAATTCAACAAATCGGTTGAGGTTTTTCTTTATTCGACGCTGAATATCCAGAAAGATCCGAAACTGCAGGGCTGTTACAACCAGCTTATCGAGACTATCTACCGGATTGAGTTTCCATCGGACAGCCAACTTCCACAGGTCAAAAATCTTGCACAAACCTGTACGTGGAGCATTGATAACGCTTTATCGGATAACGTCGCCCAGATGGCACGAACGACGATAGTGAAACCAGCCGTTCCGGGAGCGAACACGGTGGCCACGATCGGCCCCAATACGGCAAATAAGTCAAAAGCCGGTTTTAACTCACAGGAATTTGAGCCGTCGCCGCTTGATGAGCTTTCAAAACTTGAACTCACCACGGACGAAAAGCAGATCGACAGCAACCCCGAGGCACAGCAGCAATATCAATACATCCAGTACGCGGTGGCGAATAAATCCCTCGGGTTTTCGTTTCAGGTCCACCCGATGATCCAGCAGTTTATCAATTACTATCGTGGACGCGGACGCACCACGATGGAAGTCGGTCTTTATCGATCCGGCATGTTTATGCGGATGGCCCGCCGAATCTTTAAGGAAGAGGGCGTGCCCGAAAATGTCGCGTGGCTCGCACAGGTCGAAAGTGCCTGGAAGCCAAGCGCCTATTCGTCGGCGGCCGCCTCTGGTTTATGGCAGTTTATCCCGGGAACCGGGACGAGATTTGGCCTCAATCGAAATGCCTATGTTGACGAGCGAAACAGCTTTGACGAGGCAACGCATGCGTCTGCTCGATACCTGAAATTTCTCGCTAATCGTTACCACGGCAACTGGGAGCTCGCTATGGCGGCCTATAACTCCGGCGAAGGAAATGTCGATCGTGCCGTTCGGCGGGCGGGAGTTGAAAATTTCTGGCAGGCATTCGCATATCTTCCTCAGGAAACCCGTAACTACGTCCCGAATATTTTGGCAACGATATTAATAGCTAACAGCCCGAATCAGTATGGATTTGGCCATATACGTCCCGCTCCGTCGCTCGCATACGATCGGATACGCATCCCGCCTTCGACAAATTTGAGCATTGTCGCACAGGCGGCCGACACGAGCGTGCAGTATCTGCGTTATTTGAACCCGCATCTTCGCGGCAATGTAACGCCGCCGGAGCCTTACATTATTAATGTCCCGGCCGGCAAGGCGAATGAGGTCGTTGCGGTTTTTCGCCGCATTCCGGCTTCGAAGATCAATAATACAAATCTTGCTAACTCGTCAAACGGCGAAACCTGGCAGACGATTTCAAACCGAACAGGTGTTAGCGTTACCGATCTCGTCGCGGCAAATCCGGGAATGACAACGCCGCGCGGCAAGGTCTTTGTTCCGGTGACCGGCAACAACGTCAACACGATCGTCTATCAGCGTCCGACATCGCAAGTCTCAAGTTCTAACTCAGCGCAGATTAAAACAGTCAGGGCGAAAATGGGAGAGACTATAATTGTTATCGCGGCTAGAGAAAAGGCTTCTGCAAAAGAAGTGGCTCTCTTTAACGGTCTATTGCCGGATTCAAAACTTCCGGCGGGGCGTGAGATCCGTATCCCGCCCTCGGCTATTAATCAATAGTTAGATCATTTGTTCCTGTTGCGTGAGCCAAGTCTGATTTTCGGGCTTGGCTTTTTGATTGACATTTATCCAAGTTTGTGTAAATTTATCCCAACTAACCGGATTATTAGTAGCCGCTTTTTCCATGAAACACGTTTACGTATCATTATTGTTGATCGTTATTTTTTCTTTAGGTTCATTGTGTTCAATGGCCCAAACAACAACAAGTACCGCAACTTCCGATGCGACTCGCACCGCCGAGGTCGCTGCGGCTCAAACCTCCGTAAACACGGTTCTATTCGACGCCGGAGTTTTGTTCAGGGAAGGTTTGCTTGCCTATATGGACAATAATCGCTCGGTTGCCGGTGAGAAATTCAACAAATCGGTTGAGGTTTTTCTTTATTCGACGCTGAATATCCAGAAAGATCCGAAACTGCAGGGCTGTTACAACCAGCTTATTGAGACAATCTACCGCATTGAATTCCCATCCGACGGCCAGCTTCCTCAAGTTAAAAATTTGGCGCAGACCTGCACGTGGAACGTTGATGCCGTTTTGGCTGACAATGTTGCTCAGATGGCTAGAACGATGATCGTGAAACCGATTGTTTTACGCGCAAAAGCAGTTACCAATAAGGGGCCTATTACTCCAGATCAGGTGAACGGCGGTTTTAACTATCAAGAATTTGAGCCATCGCCGCTGGATGAACTTTCTCGGCTTGAGTTGTCGTTTAAGGACGGGGAAGATAAGATTCGCATTGTTAAGGCTCGTGCTGGTGATACTATCAAAAAACTGGCAGAAAGAAATCAAGCGAACCCTCCGGATGTAGCAATATTCAATGGCCTGCTGCCCGAGTCTATACTTTCGGAAGGTCGGGAAATTCGAATCCCATCCACGTCTCCGGTTTCAAATCGTATTTCTGATCGGAATGTTTTAAGTAGGTGCGTACCCGGCACGTCTCCCGAAGTGCAGAATCTAAAGCTAGGAATGACTCAAAGGGATGTCGAAGACAAGCTGCGAACTAAATTGCTTCTGAAAAAAACGTCACTTCCCGGTGCCTTAGCAGGCTTTGTGCGGAACCTGGACGGATTATTTGGACTATCCGTCGCCTTTTATCATGGCAAGTTATATTTCATTGATGTTTTCTATAACAATTCAATTAAATGGTCTGGTTTAACCGAGTTCAGAAAGACCGTCGCCAATCGATTGAGACTTCCTCTTAATTCCTGGAATGATGGACCTGCCGGATCTCAAGGAATATATTGTGGCGACTTTTCGCTCTCGGTTTATCCAAATAACCTGTCAACTTTTTCCGTCTTGCTTTTGGATAATAACGTTATGTCTAAGATGTCTGGGGACCAACAACTCTTGGACGCAAAGAAACGGCGGGCGGAAGACTTGAAAAAGAATACTTTTAAGCCTTAAAACAATTGTAAATCTCATTCTATTTCCGACTTGACAGTCCTTTCAACTGTAACTATACTTGTTACAGTTATGGCGGCAAACAGCCAATTTGCAATGGCGGTACATATTTTGACGATGCTTGCCCGGTCGAGTGAGGGAAACGTCAAGTCCGCGTATATCGCGGGCAGCGTCAATACAAACGCGGTCGTTATTCGGCGTCTGTTGGGTCAGTTGAGCAATGCAAATCTGGTTGTTTCGCAGACCGGAGCGTTTGGCGGGACGCGGCTGGCACGTACACCTGAGAAGATCAGCCTGTGCGAGATTTACAAGGCGGTGTGCTGCGGCGAAATATTTGCGCTTCACCCAAAATCTCCGAATCAGGATTGTCCTGTGGGTAAGAATATTGAATCCTTTCTCTGCAATCTACAGAAAGAGATCGACACGACCGTAGGTGACAAGCTACGGCAATATACGCTTAATGACGTGATAGGCAAGATCGAAGCAGGTTACGTCTAATTTTTTTATCGTATTTGTATCAAAGGAAGTTACAGAGCAGTCAACTAATGGTGAACACTGGAATAGGACTGGACGACGCTCAACCGGCGTCTGATCGAAGATGAAAGTATACGAACTAGAACAATTTGGCATCGATAATCTGCACGCGGTCGAGCGCGAGATGCCCCGACCGACGGCGGATGAGGTTTTGGTTAAATTTCACGCGGCATCGATAAATTTTCGCGATGTGATGGTCGTCGGCGGAGCTTATAATCCGCGAATGAATTTCCCCGCCGTGCCATTTTCGGATGCGGCGGGCGAGATTGTCGGGATCGGTGAGGCCGTCACGAAATGGAAAGTCGGTGAACGGGTTTGCTCAACGGTGATACCGGGCTGGATCGATGGCGGCCCAACGGCCGAAAAGGCAAAAACGGCGATAGGCGCCGGTAGTTTTGACGGCGTTTTGCGTGAATACGCGGCGTTTGACGCGAAGTCGATCGTCCATGTTCCGGAGCATCTTACTTACGAAGAGGCGGCAACTCTGCCGTGCGCGGCCGTGACTGCGTGGCATGCGCTCGTCGTTTCAGGAAAGCTGCAGAAAGGCGACACCGTACTCACGCTCGGTACCGGCGGCGTATCGGTCTTTGCGATTCAAATTGCAAAGCTTTTTGGTGCGAAGGTCATCGCGACATCGAGTAGCGATGAAAAGCTCGAAAAAGTAAAGCAGTTGGGAGCGGATGAGACGATAAATTACCGGACTCATGAAAATTGGGACAAGGCTGTGATTGATTTGACCGGCGGACGCGGCGTTGACCATGTGGTTGAAGTCGGCGGCACGGGCACGTTGGCAAGATCGGTCAAAGCCGTAAGGGTCGGTGGCCATATTGCGCTCATCGGCGCTCTCGATATGACCGGCGAGTTTAACCCGATCCCCGTTTTTATGAAGGGAATTCGCGTCCAGGGAATTTTTGTCGGCTCTCGCCAAATGTTTGAAGACATGAACGAAGAGATTGGGACCTCTAAATTGCGTCCGGTGATCGATAGGGTTTTCGAATCGGGCGAAGCCCGCGAGGCGTTGAAATATATGAAGAGCGGTGCTCATTTTGGAAAGATAGTTGTGAGGATATAGGGAGATAATAATGGCGGGACTTTACGACAAATTAAAAATAGGGAATCTGGAACTGACAAACCGGATATTAATGGCTCCGATGACGCGGAGCCGGGCAAGTGACGACGGCGTGCAGCCAGATTATGCGGCGAAATACTACGCGCAACGAGCTTCGAGCGGCTTGTTAATTACCGAGGCGACAAATATTTCGCCGATGGCGAAAGGCTATGTGCGAACCTCTGGCATTTACACCGCGGAGCAAATCGAAGCGTGGAGCAAGGTTTCGGATGCCGTTCATGCGAAAGGTGGGCGGATTTTTATGCAGCTTTTTCACACCGGCAGAATTGCCTTGCCGGACTTTTTGCCGGAGGGAATTGAAAAGCCCGTTGCACCGTCCGCCGTCAAGGCAAAGGGACAAAATTACACCGACGCCGGAATGAAAGAATTTGTCGAACCGAGGGAATTGACAAGTGCAGAGGTCAAACAGACCATCGACGATTTTGCGACGGCGGCGAAGAACGCCATACAAGCCGGATTTGATGGCGTCGAGCTTCACGGGGCGAACGGTTATATCGTGCATCAATTCCTCGGGACAAACACGAATCTGCGAACCGACGAATATGGAGGCACGGACCCTAATCGCGCCAGATTTTTGTTTGAGGTCGTGGATGCGATCAGCGATGCTATCGGCTCCGAAAAGCTTGGTGTAAAACTGTCGCCGACCGTGCCTTTTAATGACATGCAGGATGCGAACGCCGAAGAGTTTTATCCATATATCGTAGGTGAACTGAACAAAAAGAATCTGGCGTATCTGCACATCGGTTTTGAAGAAACGCCGACAATGGACATCCATTGGAACGCCAAGCTGCGTCCGTTATTTCACGGCGTATATTTTGTAAACGGCGGATTTACAAAAGAATCCGGTGAAAAGGCATTGGCCCAAAATAGGGCGGATGCAATCGTTTACGGCAAATTATTTTTATCAAATCCGGATTTACCGGACAGGTTCAAACGAAATGCAGAATTAAACACGTGGGACGGCTCGACTTTTTATTCGAATACCGGCGAAAAAGGATACACCGATTACCCGACGCTGGAACAAGCGGCGGCGGCATAAGGCACATCTCTAATAGCGAATAGAATGAAAGCAGTAAAGATTAATTAGTATGGCTATGAAAGCGTTTTGGAGTAAACCGATGTCGAGATCTGAAAACGATAAAAAGGGGAAGTATGAAAACCAGAAAATTAGGTGATTTAGAAGTTTCGGCCGTCGGGCTGGGATGCATGGGAATGTCGGAGTTTTACAGTGGCCGCGATGATACCGAGAGTATTGCGACGATTCACCGAGCATTAGAGATCGGCGTCAATTTTCTCGATACGGCGGACATGTATGGGCCGCATATCAATGAAGAATTGATCGGAAAAGCGGTCGCGGGCAAGCGAAATCGTATTGTCATCGCGACTAAATTCGGGATCGTGCGCGACACCGTAAATCCGGCGAATCGCAGCATTAACGGTAAACCCGATTACATTAAGCAGTCGGTTGAGGGAAGCCTGAAGCGGCTCGGCGTTGACGAGATCGACCTTTACTATCAGCACCGCGTCGATCCCGATACGCCGATTGAGGAAACGGTCGGTGCGATGTCGCGGCTGATCGAGGAAGGCAAAATCAGGCACATCGGATTGTCCGAAGCGTCCGCCGAGACGCTGCATCGGGCATCAGCCGTCCACACAATCACTGCTTTGCAGTCGGAGTATTCGCTGTGGACGCGTGATGTGGAGGAGAATGACGTTTTGAATGCATGTCGCGAGCTGGGCATCGGGTTGGTCGCGTATTCACCTTTGGGCCGTGGATTTTTGTCGGGTGAGATCAAGAAATATGACGATCTCGCCGAGGACGATTACCGAAGACATGCGCCGCGTTTTCAGGGCGAGAATTTTGAAAAGAATATGGCTCTGGTTGCTAAGGTCGAGGAGATTGCCAATGAGAAAGGCGTTACGACTTCGCAGATCGCTCTCGCCTGGGTGTTGGCCCGTGATGAGAGCATCGTTCCGATACCGGGAACGAAACGCCGAAAGTATCTTGAGCAAAACGCGGCGGCGGCCAATGTTGTCCTAACCGATGAGGAAGCAGCACGGATGGACGCAATTTTCCCGCTTGATGCGGCGGCCGGATTACGCTATCCCAAAGAAATGATGGCGTCTGTAAATCGATAGACTTAAAAAAGAGAGAAAAAATGAGTGAAAAAATATAAGCATACGCGGTCAACGGGAATTGTGCCTGATAAGCAAGGCATTGGCCTCCGTGACGCTCAATCTCAAGGCGGATTTGGCAAAAAGCTGGCGAAAAGTTAATATAAACAACAAATTTACGGATTGTGATCGTAAATAAATTGAAGGAGTTATAATGGGAAATTTTGCAAAGGTGGTTACGGATACGGCTTTTGAAGCTGATGTTTTGGGTTCGGAAAAACCCGTATTGGTTGATTTTTGGGCGGAGTGGTGTGGCCCCTGTCGCATGATCGCACCGTCTGTTGAGGCGATAGCCGAGGAGTACGACGGTAAAGCCGGCGTCTTCAAAATGAACGTTGACGAGAACCTTAACGTTCCTCAACAGTTTGGAATTCGCGGGATCCCGACGCTTGTGCTTTTTAAGGCTGGCAAGGAACAGGAGCGGATCGTTGGCTCGGTGTCACGGGAAGCGATCGCTAAGGTAATAGACAAATACATCTAAGAGCGGACGGTTTTCGCTACATTTTAGAAACAAAAAGGGCCGAGATCAGATCTCAGCCCTTTTTCTCGTCACAATAAACTAGTTATTGAAGCACGTTGAAGTTAACGGGAGTGTCGGTATTAAAGTTCAGACCATACTGCTGAAATATAAAACCGCTCTGCGTCCCGAGGACATAAAACGCACTCGTTCCAGGAGTCGAACTCGGTCGCCAGACGGCTACGTCGGTTTTCCCGTCGCCATCATAATCGCCGGGCACCTGCTCATCTGACGGCAGACCCCAAACGAGCCTCTGATATTGGCCTCCGGAACTGGGGAGATAATACCAGGAGAAAGCTCCATTTTCGACACGGGTCACAGCGAGGTCGGCCTTCCCGTCACCGTCATAATCACCCGAAACCACTGAATCCGTGGACAGGCCGAAAAACGTAAGCGAATCGGGCTGTCCTGGGGCGACGGTGTCCGTGCCATAGCGGATATTGAATGAGTATAAACCGCCGCCGGACTGGACTACGCAAAAATCAGCCTTGCCGTCGCCGTTAAAATCACCCGGATTGGGAATATCCGAAGCACCTCCCCAAGGCACTGCGACCGGACGACCGACGAAAGGCCCGCTGCTCGGGAAATACCAAAAAGTGCTCGGTGATCCCGCACGATATATCGCGGGATCGGCACGACCGTCTCCGGTATAATCCGCCGGGATCGGCGTATCCCCGGAAACGCCAAACTGAGTGACCTGAAAAGTACTGTCACTGCTCCGTAAAATATAGAAAGTCGGGATTCCGGATTGCCGCCAAACAGCTATATCCGCTTTACCGTCGCCATCATAATCGGCCGGCACGGGAACATCCAAATTAAATCCCCAAACCCTCTGAACTTCCGAGGGGCTGCCGTTGACTTTTATAAACCAGGTTTGAGAACCGGTTGCTCCGCCCGAACCCTGCCGCAATATTCCAAAATCGGTTTTTCCGTCCCCGCTGTAATCCGCGGCAGCGGAAGTAGGAAGTATCTGTCCACGAATTTCTCCACCCGGGAAATTTGTACTATGTATATTGAAGTAAAAAAGGCCGGCTCTCAATTGGGCTACCTGGGCGGCGGTTACCGTAAATGTGCGGTCTTCGGCAGAACCACTAGTTGCCGCCGTAATTGGACTCATGGGGAAAAGAACGGCTGCGTTTACTCCAGCGGGCGCTGGCCCGTGGATATGTCCCGCTACCGCAGAACTTCCCAGACCGCTCCAATAAAAAGAGGCGGTGATCTGAGTTTCGGCTGCATTTAACACAATGCGTCCATAGCCAGTTCCGGCTGAGGCATTTACCGGAACCTCGCTGGCTCCGTTCAAATAAGATGTGAATAACTTTGCAACACTAACAGATCCGCAGGGGGCCGCAGCGGTGCTTGTATTGCGGGGAACCGGGTTTGTGACAACCTGAAAATCCAAATTGTTATTATCGATTTCGGCACAGCCGCCGGAAGCCCGTACATTTCCCTGAGCAGACGTTAGTGCCGCTCCGCCATTGGTGGGCGAGCCGCCCTCGGCATTATTCGAAGTGCCCCAGGCCACCAGATCGATAATCGCCGGATTAGGCAGACTGCAAGGCGTCGCAGTGGCTCCGCACGTATTGGCGGTAAATGCCGCAGTGACGAGGGCAACTTTACCGCTAGTGCCAGACATGTTGAGGTTGGTCGTAATCACATCGGGTGTCACGGGCAATGCTGCACCAGACGCACCCGCCGGACTCAATTGAACAAGATAATATTGTCCCGGATTGAGCGATGTATTGGGAAGCGCGAATACGTTCGTCGCGACGCTGCCGAACTGGCCCGTCGCCGATCCATATATTAAGGACAGGCCATTTAAAGATTGAACAGCGCCTGAAATATTTTTGAGTTCAACGTAATCGAACTGGTAAAAGCCCGTTCCCCCGCCGCCGCCGTAGGCCTGACTAATAACGATAGTCGTCGAGTTTTCCGGAGACGCCGGAACAGCTTCGTCGCCTGCCTGACCAAATGCCGGAACAAAGGATGCCAGGCACAACGAAAATGTTAATAGCAAAAGATTCAGAAAAGACTTATTTCTCATAATTTCCCCTCGAAAATAGATTGTGATCGCCGCGGACAGTCGAAAACTGCAAGCAAAAGGTTCGGATTTCAAACTTAATCTCTGTATTTGTCCCTATATTATAGGTAAGTAAAAAAAATCATACCATAGATCGACAAATTACCTATAGATAAATTTAAAAAAACGTCCGTCGGCGCTTAAAAATTTTGTTATAATAATTGATACCTTAAGAGACTCGTTTTGTGATGCGACCACTGCTCTTCATTTTAGTGTTGGTAGTTGGATGCGGTATTCCGGTTTCCGTTGCATGCCAAGGCAAACCGGTCACCAAAGATGACGTTATCCGCGTCGACACCCAGCTTGTTGACGTGCCGATTGCGGTAAACGCCGCGAATGGAATGCCCGTTCGCGGGCTTAATGCGGCGAATTTTGTAATTTACGAAGACGGGAAACGGCAGGACGTTGTAGATTTTTCCGCGTCAGCGGCACCTTTCGAGGTCGCTCTTTTACTCGACACGTCAGGCTCTACGCGGGCCGATCTTCAGCTTATTCAACGTTCGGCACAGGACTTTGTCGCGAGCTTACGACCGGGCGATCGCGTTTCAATCATTGCATTCAATACGGAACGCAATTCAACTCAGTCATTTGCGGTGAGCGAGGTGCTTAGCACTTTGACCGACGACCGCAAAAAATTGTATGCCGCGATCGCCAACATTAAGACAAGCAACGGTACACCGTACTACGATTCATTGCTGCAGGTAGTCGAAAAAGTATTTCGAGACGCCCCGAAAGACGAATTTCGCGGTCGCCGTGCGCTTGTCGCCCTGACCGACGGAGTTGATTCGACAAGTGCCGCTGATTTTTTGTCTGCCAAGCAGGAGCTGGGACAGGCAGGGATCATATCCTTTTTTATTAAGGTCGATACGCGCGAGTTTTTCGAAGAGACCCTGCTGGGTGATTGTCACACGGCTATCAGGTTTTCGGCTGCGCAGATCAAGCGTTATTACCGGAGTTTTAATCCGAAAGCGAATATTGAAAAGGCGGTTAATTTTTGCGGGCTGGGTGATTTTGAGCGGCTCGCGATCAGCAAAAAGCTCTACGAGATCGCCGACTCGGAAATGAGTGACCTTGCAAAATCCTCTGGCGGCCGCGTATTTCCGGTCGACGATCTGAGCGAGGCCCGGAATGCATTTAAGGGCGTCGCGGATGAGATCGGCACCAAATATACTCTGGGCTACTACTCATCGAACGATAAACGCGACGGCACCTACCGGAAGATTAAGGTCGAGCTGAAAGCCGTTCCGGCCGGAACGCAAGTTAGGGCCCGCGAGGGCTACTCGGCCCCCGTGAACTAAGGGTGAAAACGCGAAATCCCGCAGTTCAACCATCTGGATTCGCTATCAAAAATAAAATCGTTGCATCGATCAAATACTGAACAATCTGTAACAGATTATCGTATAATGAATCTTGGGTTTGAGAGTACACGTCGGGCGCTTCAAATTGCGGGTTGAGGCGAAAAGTGTAGACTTATTTCAGGACGACACACCGATTTGACGGCTCTCTGGACAAGCACGGGTGGTAGTAAAAATGGAAACGAAATTTGGACGCATTTGTCTATTGGTTTTGGACAGCGCCGGTATAGGCGAAATGCCGGACGCGGCCGCTTGGGGCGATGCGGGTGCGGATACGCTAGGGCATATTTTGGAATCGCGTAAGGTCGGACTCCCTAATTTGCAGCGTCTCGGACTCGGGAATATTCGTCCGCTGGCTGACCTGCCGCCGGTCGCAGGGCCGATCGGCTCGTATGGCAAATGCATCTTAAAATCGAATGGCAAAGACACGACTACCGGGCACTGGGAAATGGCGGGGATAATTCTCAAGACCGGTTTCCCGACTTTCCCTGACGGGTTTCCGCCCCGTATTATTAGTGAATTCGTGGCTAAAGCGTCTATCCCCGGCGTACTTGGCAATTACGCGGCGAGCGGCACCGAGATCATCAAAGATCTGGGCGACGAACATGTCCGTACGGGCAAGCCGATAGTTTATACGTCCGCCGATTCGGTCTTTCAGATCGCGGCGCATGAGGAGATCGTGCCCATCGACCGCTTATATGAGATATGCGAGATCGCTCGAAAGATACTGCACGGTGACGACGAAGTTGCCCGGGTGATCGCCCGACCTTTCTTGGGCAAGAACGCGGCCGATTTCAAACGCACCGAAAATCGTCACGATTACGCCGTGCCGCCGCCATCGGACAATTTGCTTCCGCTAATGAAAACTGCCGGCCTCGATGTAGTCTGCATAGGTAAGATCGCCTCAATCTATGACAATATGGGCGTGACCGAGGATTTGACCGCGAAAAACAACGAGCAGACGATTGACCAAACGATAAATGCGCTGAATGCCGATTCGCACGGGCTAATCTTTGGCAATCTTGTCGATTTTGACATGCTCTACGGTCACCGCCGCGACACCGAAGGCTATGCTAAAGCCCTCGAACATTTCGACAGCCGCCTGCCCGAGATCATCGACGCATTGAACGACGACGACCTCCTCATTATGACCGCCGACCACGGCAACGACCCGACCAAAGAGGGAAGCGACCACACCCGCGAATACGTCCCGCTCCTCGTTTACGGCAAAAACGTGAAAGGAGGCGTCAATCTTGGCACGCGACAATCGCTCTCCGACATCGGCCAGACGGTTGCGGAGAATTTTGGTTTGAGGATCGCGGACGGCGTTAGTTTTTTGCGGGAGGTTTGAATCTCTTCTCGGGCTTTGCCCATCTATTTGCGGTGAGTCTCGGACTTACCAATAGTCGTTGAAACATTAGCGGCTTTGCCGCCGCTTCCGATAAAACAAGTTCAAGCCGGCGTGGAACGAAGGGAAAAAACCGTGATCATTATCTCGCGAACCTGTGACCGAGCAACGATAGCGGAATAAAGACGACCAGGCTTGCGATAATGAACCAGAGCGGCTGACCGGGCAGCATTAAGATATTTGAAACCATCGCCAACGTCAGCAGCACGCCGATAATTATCGGCAGCGTCGTGCCCGGACTCTCGCGGCGGCTCATTTTGGTGACAATAAAACCGCCGGCGAATGAGGCAAGGACATAGCCGAAAAGTACGATCAAATATGCTTTTAGAGGTCCGTTCGCCATGAATTCGCGCAATGCGGCCGGATCTTTCATCACGGCGTCGCTGGGCGGCGCAACTACCATTGAATTGACCATTTCCACGATCATCATGATTGCAATTGCCACGATCATCGCGACCACGACGGCTAATATTTTACGTCCCATTTAGAACCTCCAGAACGACCCTACTGCATTAAACGAATTCTCATTTTGTATACCCGAAAGCAATCTAAGTCAAGCCGTACGCGCCGAGCGACCATTTAACGCCAATGATCCGTGGGCAACGGCCTATGCTTTGTGGATGAGACGACGCTTTTCACGGGACTTTGATAAGCTAGAGGCATGCTAGTTTTAGGAATCGAAAGTTCGTGCGACGAAACCGCCGCCGCCGTCGTGCGAGATGGCACCGAGATTCTCTCTTCTGTCATCGCTTCGCAGATTGACATGCACCGTCCTTGGGGCGGCGTAGTGCCGGAGCTTGCCTCTCGCGAACATCTTGAAAAAATTCAGCCTATTGTATCGGAAGCTTTGTCGGACGCCAATGTTTCGCTCGGCGAAATTGATTCGATCGCGGTCACACAGGGACCGGGACTCATTGGTTCGCTGCTGGTCGGCGTTTGTTATGCAAAATCGCTCGCGTATTCGCTAGGTATCCCGATCGTCGGCGTCAACCACATCGAGGGTCACGTCTATTCCGTGGCATTCGAAAATCCGCCAGTGCAATATCCCGCGTTGGCTCTAATTGTGTCCGGTGGACATACAAACATTTTTCACGTGCGTACGGAGGGCAAATACAAGGTCGTTTCGCGCACCCGTGACGACGCGGCGGGCGAGGCGTTTGACAAGGTTGCGAAAATGCTCGGCCTCGGGTATCCCGGCGGTCCGGTGATCGAAAGGCTGGCGCGTCAGGGCGAAGCCGCGCGAGTGAAATTTCCAACCGCAAAGATCTCCGACGGCCGGCCGGATATGAGCTTTAGCGGCCTGAAAACGGCCGTCTCCCGGTATATTCGTGAGCAGGGAATTGAGCCTTCCAAAAATGGAGGTGAGGCGAATCAAGCCATCAAGGATCTTGCCGCTAGTTTTCAGGTGGCCGTCGTCCGATCCCTCGTCGGGACTATGGAGAAGCTTGCCGCTGAATTACAGCCGAAAACTTTGATTGTTGCGGGCGGCGTAGCCTGTAATCTCGCCTTGAGAGAAGCCGCCGATGGAATGGCCCGCAAACTCGGCCTTCCGGTATATTTCCCATCCAGGCATCTTTCGACCGACAACGCCGCGATGATCGCCGCCGCAGGATATTTCCATCTTAAAAATGGTGTAAAGAGCGATTTTCGCATGACTGCGGATATTACGATGCGGCTGCAAAATGTTGAGAACGACGATGCGGAACTGCGAAAACGGAGAGTGCGCTACCGACTTTAAATGCCTTGCCAGGCCCGCCGTACAATCGTTACAATTAGGAAGAGTTTAAACCGTTTCAACGATTTTACAGGAAATTCTATTTGAAATATTACCTCTCGAGCCTGAAGATTTGTAAGCCTTACGGGCCGCATAGTCGTCTTAAATAAACACGCATTACTCGGCCTATTTTAGGTCTGATGTGAGCAATCTCAAGTTACTAAATTTGGAGTTATAATGAATAAAATTGGTAATACAGCCGCACTGTTTTTCTGTTTGTTACCTTTTACCTTCGGTGGTTACGCGCAAGGCGTGGCCGCTCCGTACACTCCTAGGTTGCAGACTTTTACTACTGGCTTAAGCAGACCAATTCTACTAAGAAGCGCTAAAGACGGTACGAAACGAATATTTATTGTCCAACAGGGTGGTCTCATAAAGGTTTTCCAACCGGGAGCATCGACCGCGACGACTTTCATTGATCTTAGCTCGAAGATCGTTATTCCGGGCTCGTCTGGGGACGAACGCGGGCTGCTGGGCATGACGTTTCATCCGCAATTCGCGTCGAACGGCAAATTCTACGTCAACTACACACAGGTTGGCACCGGCACAACCGTCGTTGCTGAATACACTACGGTAGCTGGAAATCCGAATCTCGGCGACATTTTGACCGAGCGCATTCTGTTCACCGTCCCGCAACCATTCGCCAACCACAATGGCGGTATGGTTGAATTCGGTCCGGACGGTTATTTATACATAGGCATGGGCGATGGAGGGTCGGCAAATGATCCCGGCCTGCGAGCGCAGAATCGAGCGCAGCTCTTGGGCAAGATGCTGCGAATCGACCCTAACGTACCGATTGGTTCCGCCGTGCCATATTTAATTCCGCCAACGAATCCGTTTACCGGTGCAAATACCACCCGGTGCGATAATGGGAGTACAACAGGGGGAAACACCTGTCAGGAGTTGTGGACAATCGGTATGCGAAATCCGTGGCGATGGTCTTTTGACCGCGGTGGTACGAACCAACTCTACGTCGCCGACGTCGGTCAAGATGCGATTGAAGAACTCGATATAATTACCGGCGGCGGTAATTACGGTTGGCGCGTGTATGAAGGTAATCAATGCACCGGCTTGGATCCGGTCTTATGCAGCGGAGGTGCCACGCCCATTACACAAATACCGCCGTATTTCACATATACACATTCGGCGGGACGCTGCTCGGTAACGGGTGGCTACGTGTACCGCGGCACGCAGGCAAGTCTGCCGGTCGGCGCCTACACTTTTGCGGATTACTGCACGGGCGAAATATGGATGTGGTACAACAATGCTCAGGTATTGCTACAGGATACGCCGCGTCAAGTGGTTTCTTTTGGCGAAGACGAGGACGGCGAGATCTATGTGTGCTATAGCAACGGACAGATCGACAAGATCACAAGAGCAAGGGCATCGGGTGATCTCGATGGCGACTTGAAGTCCGATATCGCTATTTATCGACCGACTACGGGCGTATGGTGGGCGATCAATAGTTCGAACGGCTCATACCGAGTCCAGCAGTTTGGCGGGGCCCAAGATGACATTATTACGCCGGAAGATTTTGATGGCGACAACATTGTGGACCTTGCTTTTTTCCGGCCGTCGAACGGTACGTGGAATGTGTTTCGAAGCAGCGACAATACGATAGCAACGGTTTACTGGGGTACCCTCGGAGATGTGCCTGCTGCCGGTGATTATGACGGCGACGCAAAAGCGGATTATACGGTTTACCGCCCTTCAACCGGAGTCTGGTACACGCTTCGGTCGATGGATGGCCAGTTTACTGTTACCCAATACGGGCTTCCGGGAGATACGCCGGTGGCCGGCGATTATGACGGCGATGGGAAATACGATATCGCCGTTTTCCGAGACAGTACCGGCGTATGGTATCGAATAAATAGCTCAAACGGGGCATACAACTCTATCGGCTGGGGTCTGAGTAACGACCTCCCCGCACCCGGTGATTTCGACGGTGACGGCAAACTGGATATTACCGTCTACCGGCGTTCTAACGGGGTTTGGTACACGTTATTGAGTTCGACTGGTGGTTTCCAAGGAATCGGGTGGGGAATCAGCAGCGACGTTCCTGCTATCGGGGATTATGACGGCGATGGTAAAGAGGATATTGCGGTGTATAGGCCGAGTACGGGCGTGTGGTATGGGCTGCGTAGTTCTAACGGCTCGGTGTTTGCGATACCCTGGGGATTATCGGGTGATGTGCCGATTGAAGCAAAAGACAATCCGTAATTCCAGATTAATTCATAACCGCCCGGGCGAGCGTAAAAATATTTACCTTGCCCGCACCGGCTTTCTTTAGGACCCGGGAGCAACCTGACGCTGTCGCCCCGGAGGTGAAAACATCATCAACGAGGAGAATGTTGCGGCCGGCGATCAACTTAGGACGGGCGATCTCGAACGCATTTTGTACTGTCAGTTCTCTCGCTCGATCATCCATAGCGACGCGATGTATCGGTGTGTGGAGTTTTCGGACAAGGCTTGAACGATCCATCGGAATTCGAAGCTCATTGGAAACAACTGCGGCAATAATTTCCGCTTGATTAAATCCTCGCTCATGTCGGCGGGTTCTCGAAAGCGGAACAGGAAGTATAAGGTCGACTTCGCCAAAAGCGGCTATTTTTAACGCGACCGGTATCAGGGTCTTTAAGCGGGCCGGGATTTTGGGCGTCGTTTTGAGATTGACGATGGTTGCCGACAGGGCTTTTTCATAGACTCCCACCGCTGCGGCTTTATCGTATTTATGTTCGTCACATTTGTGGCAGAAAACGGGAACGGGAGCGGCGGTATCGCCAAAAAAAGCTCCGCATTTGTCGCAGAGCATCTCAGACCCGATGAAAATACGGGTCGCCGACCAGCATTCGCCGCAGGCGACACCGTCGTCAAAGCTCTCGACCTGCCCTAAACAAGCCGAGCACTCTTGCGGATAGATGATCGAAAGGAGAGAATTTTGAAGCGCCGTGAACATTCGTTCAAGCCTACTCTTCGTCGAGCAAGCCCTTTTCGAGCAACTCCTGACATTCGAGGCAAAAGCGCGCCGATGGGACCGCAGCTAGACGCTTAGGGTTGATTTCTTTCTCGCAGTTCTGGCAGACGCCGTATTCGTCGTCGTCGATCCTCAATAGAGCCTCGTCGATCAACGCGAGTTGTTTACTCTCGTTCTCCGAAACCGCCAGCATTACGTTTTTGGAATAATTCCTGACCGCGAGATCTACCGGATCGGGTGTTTCCGCATCGTCAACCGACAGGTCGTTGTCTTTTAGTTTTTGTATTAAAACCCCACGCTCAGCGAGAAGCTTTTCTTTGATATCTTTCAAATTTGATTTACTCATTTCTGGTACGGAAACCCCTTGATTATCGTAAACGCCCTGTAAAGCTGTTCCATCATTACGACGCGGGCCATCTCGTGCGTAAAAGTAAGAAGCGATAAAGATAGCACGAGGCTGGCTCTTTCAGCAACCTCGGTCGCCACGCCATCCGCTCCGCCAATGACGAACGATATTTCCTTTGTTCCGGAGCTTTGCCATCTTTCAACCTCTTTTGCCAGTTCCGGCGACGAAAGCCCGCGGCCCGTCACATCGAGCAAACAGACAAAGGGTGTTTGATTCAGTTTTTCAAGAATTCGTTTGCCCTCATGTTTTTTTCCCTCGTGGGTGGCGGAATCGCGAATCTCGACGGTTTCGCATTTTACAAAATGCGAAAGACGTTGCAAATAGTCTTCCTGCAGCGCTAGATAGTTTTTGTTCCTGGTCTTTCCGACCCAGACAAAACGAAATTTCATTAGATGTTTTCGGGAACTTCTACTCGTCGAGCGTCTCGCCACAATCTAGCCAAGTCATAAAACTCACGAGCTTCCCCGTTGAAAATATGTACGACAAAATCGCCGTAATCGAGCAAAACCCATTCGCCGGTGCTGTAGCCTTCGATCCGAATTGCCCGCGTTGAGAGCTGTTTCTTTAGCTGTTCGTTGATCTCGTCGGCGATAGCCTGGACCTGGCGCTGGTTAGAACCGCTTGCAATAATAAAAAACTCGGTAAAACTGGCAATGCCGCGCAGGTCGAGAGCGATCATGTCAAACGCCTTTTTATCGCTGGCACATCGGATGGCTAGTTGTAATTCGGGGTCGAGTTCTGCAAACGGTGTGGGTGTCTCGGCTATCTCTATCTTAACCGCTTCTCGCTGAAGCGATCTTTCCTGTGTTTCTTCCATTACTTATAAATCTGATATTTTTCGACGTAATTTGCAACCTCAGCCGGGACATCCGTGAGCCACGACTGGTCATTTTCGTGAATCTTTCGGCGAATTTCGGTCGCGGATATGCCTATCTCTACGGCGTTAGTGATGTATATCGAGTGCGGAGTGCGGAATGAGTGCGGAGTCTCCTTTTCTCCTTTTCTCCTCTTCTCCGCTTTTCCAGCTTGACGCAGATCGACTATCCGCGAGCGGGCTTCATCCGTCACATGGCCAATACCGACCTCACTACCCGGACGCGTGACGACGATGTGATTTGTCATCGACAAGACCTTTTCCCATTCGCGCCAAGTCGTGATGTCCATCCACGAGTCGGCTCCCATCACAAAAAAGACCTCATCGTCAGGCATTTCAGTTTTTAGGCGTGAGAGAGTCTCGACTGAATAAGGCCGTTCAGGCATTTCGATCTCCATCTTTGAAACGCTTATTTTTGGGTCGGCAGCCGTGATCAAACAGAGCATTGCGTATCGGTCATAGGCGGATGTCGGCTGTTTTTTCAGCTTATGCGGAGCGTGAAACGCCGGGATGAAAACAAACTCGTCGAGTTTGAACTGTTCGAGCAACGCATCCGCGATCGCAAGATGTCCGCGATGCGGCGGGTCAAAGCTGCCTCCGTAAAATGCGATTCGTTTCATTAAAGACTATTTCACCACCCAAGCACAGAGTATACAGAGAAAGAAAAAGAAATTAGGATACTCCGATTTTTTCAGTGGCCTCTTTGGCCTCTACAGCCATTTCAGTTAAACGCGCCGCGACAGCGCTAACCAGTTCCTTTACGCCGACGTTTGTAACGGATGAAATCGCTAAGAACGCTTTTTTGTCTTTTTTAGCTCTTTTCTTGAGGGCCTCAAGCCGTTCGGGTTCGTCGAGAGCGTCAATTTTGGTCGCGACAACTATCTGCGGACGAGCACCTAGATTCGCATCGTAATTAGAAAGCTCTTTATTAATGATCTCATAGTCCGAGATCGGGTCGCGGCCAGACAGCGACGACACATCGACGAGATGGACCATCAGTTTTGTCCGCTCGACGTGCCGCAGAAAGCGATCGCCGAGACCCGCCCCTTCGCTTGCGCCTTCGATCAAGCCGGGAATGTCGGCGACCACGAATGTGCGAAATTCGCCCATATCGACGACGCCGAGATTCGGTTCGAGCGTTGTAAACGGATAATCGGCGATCTTTGGTTTTGCGGCCGAGATGACCGAGATCAGCGTCGATTTGCCGGCGTTTGGAAATCCGACCAGTCCGACATCAGCGAGCAATTTTAGCTCAAGTTGCAGCTCGGCTTCGCCGCCGGGACGTCCGTTGTAATGATATTTTGGAGCCTGGCGCGTGGATGTTGCGAAATGTGAATTGCCCCAACCGCCTTTACCGCCCTTGGCCGCGAGGTATCGCTGGCCTGGCTCGGTAAAATCGAAAAGCAACTCGTTATTTTCGGGATCGAAGATCTGAGTTCCAACGGGCACCTTTACGAGAGCATCTTCGCCATCCTTGCCGTATCGGTTTGATCCCTCACCGTGCCGTCCGCGTTCGGCCTTGTGCTCCGGATTATAGCGGAGGTGAAGCAGCGTATTGAGGCCTTCGTCCGCCTCCATCCAGACGCTGCCGCCGACACCGCCGTCGCCGCCGGAAGGACCGCCACGCGGAATGAATTTTTCGCGCCGAAAAGCCGTGACGCCGTTGCCTCCGTCACCGGCCTTTACCCTGATTTTTACACGGTCGATAAACATTCGTGATTTTAGATTTTAGATTTTGGATTTTGGATTAGCAAACCGAGGGGTTTTTAAAAAAAACAAAAGCGTCGTCCCGATTGCTCGTTTCGACGCTTTTATTTTTCTTATTCAGTCGCCGAAGCGACGTCAAAGGGGTTTGGCGGTTCTCGCATGTACACGTTCAAACCACCGGTTTTGTATTCCGAAGTCGCTCTGCGGAGAGCCGTCCCCGGTCAGCACCCAAAATGAATAAATCCAAACTGGTTGTACCCTAAGGTACTGTACCGTTAGGTCTTTTTTTGGTGGCTTTTCCTCCACCGCCGGTTACGTTCCCGGCAACGAGGCTCAAAATTCCGAAGAATATGAGCGGCGTAGCACCGTTGAGACGATCATTTCTCGCCAGCGTTGTCCGTTTTTATCCGAACAACTTGTGTCGCCTTGCGGCGTCACTCAGCAAGCCTTTCGGCTTCGACTCCGAGCGTACTGGACAGCGGCATTCCGCTCCTTCTGTCCTCGAACGGTGTGTCACCACCTCCGTTCCACCTCTCGGTGCCGGTCAAAATGCCCGTAAGCAATCTCGACTGTGAAGCTATCTTACACCCGAAAAAACGGATGTCAAGTAGAAAATACTTTAACTATTGCCCTTATTTTACGGGAACTCTGTGGAAATCCTGTGGATAAAACTGTCATAAGCTTGTGGATAAAAATGTGGGAAACAACCCAAGTAATTTGCTGGCATAAGTTACGAATATAGAAAATATTAATGCTCAACATCTGAAGCATAAAAAAAAAGTCGAAAAAAAATAAAAAAAAATTTCAAACGTGAAAAAAAGACATCATTTTCTCCCGAATTTGGCTAAAATCTGTCAGAATCTGAAACCGAAATGCTCGGATTTCCCCAACTTTCGGTGCGATCTTGGATCGAGAAACCACTTCGGCGGCTGTAATTAATAGCCAACCTGACGTTTAATTGTCTGACAAGGAGATTTATATGCATCGATCATCACCGTTACGTATTCGCATCACGCTTTCAATTATTCTGGCTCTCGCCGCCGTTCCTTTGACAGCTCAGAGCCAGCTTTCGCCGGATTTGATCACACAAATCGACAAGATTGCGACCGATGCGCTGGCAAGTTCGGGCGTTCCTAGTGCGTCTGTGGCCGTGGTGAAAAACGGCCAGATCGCATTTGTAAAGGCTTACGGTAATGCGCGGATCGATCCGCAGACGGCGGCCAGGACGGACATGAGATACAGTATCGGCTCTATCAGCAAGCAGTTTACTGCGGCCGCAATCCTGTTGTTACAGGAACAAGGCAAGCTGTCGCTTGACGATAAGGTGGCAAAATTTCTACCCAAACTTACGCGGGCAAATGAGGTCAGCATCCGCCAACTGCTTTCTCACACATCCGGATATCAGGATTACTGGCCTCAGGATTATGTCATGCCAATTATGCTTAAGCCGATAACTGCTAAAGAGATCATTGATCAATGGGCGGGCAAGCCGCTGGATTTCGAGCCCGGCACTAAATGGCAATACAGCAATACCAATTACGTAATTGCCGGTGTAATTGTTGAAAAAGCCAGCGGAATGGGACTGATCCCATTCTTACAAGAGAAAGTTTTTAAGCCGCTCGGAATGAAAAGCGTGGCGGATGTCGATCAGGCAAAGTTGGGCGAGAATGACCCGACTGGATACCTGCGTTATGCGCTCGGGCCGCTGCGTCATGCACCGAAGGAAGGTAAAGGTTGGCTGTTTGCCGCCGGAGAGCTGGGAATGCCAGCCGAGGACCTCGCAAAATGGGATATTTCGATCATGGACGGAAAGCTGATGAAACCCTCGTCATACCGGGACTTTGAAACCGAAGTGCTGCTCAAAAACGGCATCGGATCGCATTACGGCTTGGGTGTTGACGTAAGGATGCAGGCCGGGCATCGTGCCGTGTCGCACGGCGGCGAGGTCTCCGGATTTACCGCCCAGAACATCGTTTTTCCGGATGAACGCGTGGCGGTTGTGGTGCTCACAAATCAGGATGCGGCATCAGCCGCAGGCGCGATCGCCAATGCCATCGCTCCCCTTTTTCTTTCGACCGATGACCCGGCGACTCCGCATAAACTCGCGCAGGCACGCAGGATCTTCGAGGGACTCGAGCGCGGGTCGATCGACCGCTCGCTCTTCACGGATAATGCGAACAGCTACTTCAGCGAACAGGCCCTAAAAGATTTCGCCGGCAGCCTCGCCCCACTTGGAGCACCGCAAGAATTTATCCAGGTTCGGCAGGCACTTCGCGGCGGCATGACGTTGCGGGTGTATCAAGTGAAATTTGCTGGAAAAAGCTTAACCGCTTGGACCTACGAAATGCCCGACGGCAAACTCGAACAATATCAAGTAGCGGAGCAAAACTGAAAATTCTCGTCTAGGTTGGAATACAAATAAAAAAAGAGCAACGTCTCTGTTGCCCTTTTTAGATTATTTGGATTAAGCCCGGTGTTAAGCGGCCTGTTCTGCCGCGACTTTCGGTGCGAGCTCGGCTGCACCTTCGGCGTAAACGCTGATGAATTTGCCTCGGCGGCCTTTGTCTTCGAATTTGACGAAGCCCTCTATCAGCGAGAATAGCGTATCGTCCTTGCCGCGGCCGACGTTGTTGCCCGGTTTCCACTTGGTGCCGCGTTGGCGGGCCAAAATGTTGCCGCCAAGCACGAGCTGACCGCCGAATTTCTTAAGTCCCAATCGCTGTGCGTTTGAGTCGCGTCCGTTTCTGGATGATCCTACACCTTTCTTATGTGCCATAAATTTGAGTAGTCTGTAGTCAGTAACCAGTAGTCAGTAGCAGAAAAGATCCGTTGGCTGACACTATTTAATCGACCGCTCGACTTATATTTTTTCAATTTTGATTTCCGTAAAGCCTTGACGGTGGCCTTGTTTGCGTTTGTATTGTTTTCGGCGTTTCTTTTTGAAGACGATGATCTTGTCCGCTTTGCCGTGAGCGACGATCGTCGCGCCCACGGTGGCACCGCCGCCGAGCTTGGCATCCTTGCCTTCGCCGATTAGGAGAGCATCAATTGCTACTTTCTTACCTGCCTTTTCGGCAATTCTCGGCACACGAAGCGTTTCGCCGCCCTCAACCGCAAACTGCTTTCCGCCCGTTCTGATAATCGCGTAACTCATTTCTCGTGTTAGCTCCTGTTGACCTGCTCTATTTAGCGCACAAGTCGAAAACCTCAAATTATACGGAAAACGGAAGGTAAGGTCAATCCGTCAAAAAGAATTTGCCCGCGCATAACGCGAATGTACGCGAATAAAAGAATATAAGGCAGACGGGCTCCCTTTTTCGCTCTCAATTCTTCATTTGCGTTTATTCGCGTTATTCGCGGCAAAAATATCTTAAGCGGCCGACGGATCTTTGACTATTGCGATGAATGGAAGGTTGCGGTATCGACCGGCCGCATCGAGGCCGTAGCCGACGACGAATCTATTTGGGACGACAAAACCGGTGTAATCGATCAAAAGCTCTTTTTTAATACGCGGCTCGGGTTTATCGAGAAAACTCGCGAGTTTTATTGAGTTGGCGCCACGCGAACCGAGAATGTCGAGCAGCCGCGAGAGAGTCAAGCCTGTGTCAACGATGTCCTCGACGACGAGCACGTCTTTGCCGCGAATCGAATTGCTAAGATCTTTTAATATTTCCACGTCGCCGGTCGATTTCTGACCGTCCTTGTAGCTCGAAACGGACATGAAATCTATCGTCAGGCTCAGGTCAATCACTCGCATCAGATCGGCAAGAAAGATGCAAGAACCTTTCAAAACACTGACGAGCACGAGGTCGCGGCCCGCGTATTCACGGGTTATCTGCTCACCAAGCTCGCGAATGCGCGTTTGTATCTGATCGCCGGAGTATAGGACCTCGAGGTTGGGGTTCGTAAATTCGGTTGATGCAATTTTGGTGGATTCAGCAGCCATATTTTCCTCGCTGGTTTGAAAGAATGGGTATTTAGAAATACTATTCAAACATCGGGTAGTTTTCAAGCTGAAGGGACAGAAAAACGAATGTACCGAGCGGATTTGAGGCCGCCTGCAAATGCCCTTTCTCACGGTCGGGCTACTGACACGACATTATGGCTGACGCAAATAATGATACACGCGATCGCGTTCGCGAATTGGTAAGGCAGGTACTCGCCACCGTGCCGACCGAGGGCGAAAGCGCTTTGCCGCCACCTGTCGAATATACGCCGGAACACGTGATTGTCAATTCGCTCCGGGATAAGCTCGGCAAGGAATACGACCGCGATGAATCGGCAAAATCGCTGATAACCGAGGACGATCTTCGGGGACTTGAGCCGGGTTCGAAGATTCGCGTTGCGGAAAATGTGAGATTTACCGCTCTCGCACAGGATATCGTCAATGACCGGCAGATCGAGCTTATCCGCAAACAGTCGAGAAAGAGCACGGCAAAGGTGCGTTCGGTCGCGGTTGGTGCGGATCACGGCGGTTTTAAGATGAAGGAGCAACTTAAAGGGTTCCTGACGGAGATGGGTTTGCAGGTGCGGGACTTTGGAACGGATAGCGAAGACGCGGTCGATTATCCGGATTTTGCACACGCGGTCGCCAAATCGGTCAGTGGACGGCAGGTCGATGTCGGCATTATTATCGACGGTGCCGGGATCGGCAGCGCGATGACCGCGAATAAGGTGCCGAATGTTCGCGCGGCTGCGTGTTATTCGTCCCAACTCGCAAAAAATTCACGCGAACACAACGGAGCGAACGTGCTGACGCTCGGCGCCGGGCAAAATACGTTTGAAGAGGTCAAGGCGATAGTCGAGGCGTTTGTCTCGACCGACATCAGCGAAGAACGGCATAAGAAACGCGTCGGCAAGATCGACAATATCGAAAAGCAGTATCGAAAGTGATAAAATAACGTCTTCGACTATGCAGCAAAATGGTAATTACGATCAATTGATCGACCAGATCACCGATATGGTGCTGGCAAAACTGACGGGCGAGGAATATTGCCCGACGTTTTGCCGTGCCGATTTTGAACGAATAGTTGACGCCGGTGCCGAGCGGATCGGCATCGTGCTTGGCGAAACGGCGACAGCACATGATTGGGCCAGCCTGATTGACCACACGCTGTTAAAGCCGGAAGCGACAGAATCTGACATCAGGAAACTATGTGATGAGGCGGCTCAATTTGGCTTCGCTTCGGTGTGTGTAAATCCGGGCTGGGTTAAAAAGGCGGCCGAATTTCTAAAAGGAACCGGCGTGCCCGTCTGCACCGTCATAGGCTTTCCTCTTGGAGCGACTCTGCCGGACGTAAAGGCTTACGAAGCCCGGCGTTCGATCTTTAACGGTGCCCGCGAGGTCGATATGGTCATCAATATAGGAGCGCTCAGGTCCGGTGACGATTGTCTCGTCGAGGACGACATCCGCGCCGTGACCGAAGCCGCACACGAAAATCACATTCTCTGCAAGGTCATCATTGAAACGGCGCTTTTGACCGACGACGAAAAAGTTCGTGCCTGCCTCGCGGCAAAAAATGCGGGAGCGGATTTTGTAAAAACATCGACTGGTTTTGCCAAAGGCGGTGCGACGGCGGACGATGTTTCCCTCATGCGGCGAACCGTGGGCAGCTCTCTCGGTGTGAAAGCATCCGGCGGTGTAAAGGGAATTGATGACGCGCGGGCAATGTTTGAAGCGGGTGCCACACGAATCGGAGCGAGCGTGGGCGTCAAGATCGCTCAAGAGGCAAGCGGGATAAAATCCAATGTTGTCGTCGGAAACTATTGATCTTTTACGGACTGCCGCCCTACTGTTGTGGCGTAAAATTGTAAACGATATATCCTTTGGCCTTTACGGCTTTATCCCCTGCCATTGCCGGTTTAAATTTGGATTTCATCGCGGCATCCTCGCCGGCCTGCTTTAGAAATTGATGTCCGCTTGCGGCTTTCGCAGTTTGAACATTACCTTCCGAATCAAGCGTTACGTTTACAAGTACTAGGCCGCCGATATTTGATTTGATCGCGAAAATTGGATAGATGGGTGTAACCATGCGGATCGAGGCCGCTCTGGTAAGCAAACCCAGATCGACAAATTCCGGAACAGGAGCAGCAATTACTATTGGCGGCGCGGCGACGACCGGCTCGGGCTTCTGCACCAGCTTGGCCTGCTCGGCGCGGAGGCGCGCGGCCCCGGCTTTGGCAGATTCATTGGACGATTCGAACTCTACCGCTTTGTCATAATCTGCGACGGCCTTTTCTTTTTCGCCCTTTTTCTCGAAAGATTCGGCCCGATTTTCGTACGCCGCTGAATACTTAGGCTTTAGCTCGATGGCTTTATTGTAATCAGCAACGGCAAGGTCAAAGGACTGTTTATTGGCGTACGCCATGCCGCGGCCCAGAAATGCCTCGGGCGACGCAGCATTCATCTCGATCGCCTTTGTATAGTCGGTAAGAGCAGAGTCGAATTCTCCTTTTGAAAGGCTCGCGTCGGCCCGCTTTTCATAGAACGAAAAGTCCGGCGGCGGCGGCGCGGCGATCGGTTCGGTTTTGGGTATAGTTACTACCGGAGTTGTAACTACGGCCGAAATTTTCAGAATATGGCTTTTTGCCCTTATGGAATCAATGAGATTTTTGTCGGCGCCAGTATCAGCCAACTCTTTCTCGATCTCTGGATTCAGTGCAAACGTAACACCTCTTACGACTACCGCCTCAGCGAGAATCTTGTTTCGCTCGGGAAGTGTAACCTTTTTCGAACGCAAGCCGATCAGAATGTCGGCGAGCATTAATTGATTGGGCTGGCCGATGGCGATGTTTGCAAAGGAGGTAAATATTAACGCAAGCCAGAAGATCATGGCGAACGCTATGAACGTTTGAGACGTTCTGAACAATGTCGGTAAAGTTAGTCGTTTCATATATTCCTCAGCTTTTGACACGGATTTAATATCTGGAGCTGCTGCGGGCGAAATCCCATTAGTGGTCGTTGATAAGGTCGTCAACGGTTACTGCCTTTTTGGCGGCCGGCGCCTTTACCGGTGCCGGAACGGCCTGTTTCTTAATCTTCTCCTGCGCGATGGTCTGTGGAATTGCCTTGGAGATCACTTTGTCATGCGTAGCGGTTTCAATCGTCTCGGGTGACGATGTCGGAAGCAACGGCTCGGCAATGACGGATTGTGCCGGCTGAGTCAAATCACGATCATCATCGGTCGGTGTTTGAATTTCTGTTTGCGCAGGAGCGTTTAATTGGAGAGCCGCCGCAGAACTTGAGACGGAGGGCGATTCGGATGAGGTAAATTTCCAGACGCCGATGATCGCGACGATCAGCAATACGACGGCCACACGTACCATTAACGGTGCTCGCCGATTGGAAAGGCCGTCGGCTTGCTCCTCGAAACCGGACAATACAAAGTCAAGATTCGGCTCATCGGGCTCAGTGTCTAAATAGCTGCGACCGGCGAGAGATTCGGGGACGTCGAGTGTCTCAGATGATTCAGTAGTTTTTTCCGGCGGCGTGCCGAACGGTTCGAGTTCGAGCAAAGGCGCCTCGATATCGGTTACCTTGTCAGCAAGTATCTTAGCCGCTAGTTCGCATGCCTGTCTCGCCTCGTCTTCCTGTCGTTCATCTTCGATCTTCTGGTTGGCTGCCTCAACTTCAAACTCAATTCGCGCCTGCTCGGCTTTCTGGAGTTCCATCTCGGCGTCTAGTTCGAGACGCCTTTTTTCCAACTGTTCGCGTTCAATTTCCAGACGCTGCTGCTCGGTTTCGATCTCGCGTCGCCTTTCGTCTGTGCTGGTGCCGCTTTGCTCCGTTGGTGAGACGGCCGATAAAGTCGCATCTAAGTAGGTTTCGGTGGGCGGTTCAAGATGACCGGGCGCCGGGATCTCCAAATCATTGGCTTGGCGTTCCTTAACTCGGAAAGCGGCAGTGCGCAGAATCTGGCGAAGTATAACCGCCGAATAGAATCGGTCTTCGCGGCGAAGGGACATCGCTTTCATTATGACATCGGATATCTCAGGCGGGATCGCGCTGTCGAGCTCAGATGGGTTCGGCAGCGGGTCGGGCTTACCTTCTAGCGCCGCGATCGAACGATCAAGAGCATCGGCGGGAATCGAACCCGTTAGAACGCCATAAAGTGTCGCGCCAAGCGAATATAGGTCGGTCGCGGGGCTTAGCGGCTGTAGGAGCCACCGCTCGGAGGCATCGTCATAATGATTTAGGATCACGCGTTGCGACAACGCATCCAACCCATCCCAAAGCTGTTCGAGCGGACGGTAATGGACGCCGCTACTATCGGACGATTGGGTCGGAGCGTGCGTTATTATATCGGATGCTCCGTCGGTGTAAGCATGAGCGGTCAAAAGCTTTACATTCGAATCGGAGGTTAGCTTTACGTTCTCGGGCCTGATGTCACCGTGAATTATCGGCGTCTGACGCGTGTGCAGGAATTGAAGAGCGTCGAGCAGATGATCCGCCCATGATAGAACGTCCGCAAGGGCCGGCCTTTGTTCGTCCGGCAGGAGAAATTTCGACAGATCAACACCTGTCACAGGTTCGAGCACGAGATACTGCCGGTCAATGTCGGCGAAATAGTCCTGAACGCTGACGAGCGAACCGTGTTTAATTTCGGTCAGCGTTTTGGCCCGGCCCAGAAACTCAGAGTTTATTGCTTCCATCTGGCTGGACGTGGTGACCTTTCCCATGTTGCCGACCGTTTCCTTTAACACCACGTTTGTGTTGCTGATGGTGTCATAGGCCTCGTACATGCCACCGGCGTCATTTTGTTGAAAAGTATTGACGATTCGGTAACGTCCTTTATTTAGAACCTGATCGGCTGTGAGCATAATAATTTGAGTAATCGAGGGATGGGCCTCTTAAGTTTTTATCTGTGTAAAAAGAACCGCCAACACAGTTAAAAGAAATTTAACACATTTGCGATCATTTCGTCCAGTGAAATTTACTTGCGTTAGGCCTGAGTTGGAGTGACGATGATATAGACCGGTCAGGGGTTTTTACGGGTCAAAAACGATTAAGCCAGAGATCGCAATTCAAAGATTATTTTTGGAGGTGAGACGCTCTGTCAAATCTCTTTCTAAAATCGTCACCCGTGATGACGACCGTTTTGCACATCTCGTAAAGCCGCGAACGGAGCCGCGTACCGATGCGGTCCTCCAGCACTTCTTCGCGATCGTTAAGTCTTTCGTCTAGATAATTGGTGGTAAAGATGGTCAGTTTTTTGTCATTGTACCGAGTATTTATGACATGTGCCATCGTGTCCCGCACCCAATCAGTCGGCTTTGACGCGCCGAGTTCGTCGAGGACTAGAACGTCAGCATTTAGGACGGGAGTAAGAACGCCCAGTTCGGAAGACTGTGTATGGACGTTGTATGAACCCTGGATTTCTTTGAGTAGCGAGCCGAATTCGTAAAAAAGGCAGGTAAATCCTCGTTCTGTAAGCCCTTTTAATATCGACACGGCCAGATGCGTTTTGCCCACGCCGACACTTCCTGTAAGCAACAGGCCGCGGTCGACCGCCGGATATTCCATCGTTAAACCGGTCGCAAATTTGAAGGCTGTCTCCTGCGAAGTCGTCTGCGGTTTATAGTTATGAAAGTGAAAACCGTCGTAACGCTTCGGCAACCTGACACTCTCAAATTGACCGAATTGCTTCTTAAGTTGACGGCACGAGCATATACGGGCGCCTTTGCCGGGAACGACCTCCATACCGGTGCCGAAACACATCGGACACTCCGCGATCTCGCCGTCCGTCTCCGCCGAGTCGGGATCGACGAGCTTTGGCACGGCTTTGAGGTTATGATTTTTTACGTTTTCAGGGGGCATTTTCGCAAGGCATCCGATCGGATTACTGGATTATAGCACCGACCAACGCGAATTCAAGTTTGGCTGTCAGTCTCTGGATAAGCGGTATGATATATTGTTTTAGAAGCAACCGTCATGAGTATTATTCGCAGCATATTGATAAGACTGGGTTTAGCCGATCTGAGCGCCGATCGCGCGGCGATCAATGTAATGCTGCTCGACGACGACACTCGTCGGCATAGGTGGTTTGCCAAAAGATTTGACGGCGATAATCTCGACATTGCCGAAAATGTCGAGGAGGCCAAGGAACTGCTCGCCGAATGCAGCTATGATGCGATCTTCCTCGACCACGATCTGCTGCCGCATCATTACGAATCAAACGACCACGACGATCACGAAAACACCGGTTTTGCCATCGTCGAATGGCTAAACGAACGCCCCGATCTCCAACGCGCCGCGACTATAATAGTCCACACCAGAAACGCCGACGCGGCTATCAACATGGTCGAAAAACTCCGCGAAACAGGCCGCAACGTCGAATACTGCGCTTTTCCGATGCTGGATCTGAAGATCAAGAATTATTGGAAACGGTGAAATAAGGCAAAAGTAAAAAGTAAAAAGAAAAAAGTAAAAATCTACTTTTCCAAGTTCATCCAGTCAGCCCTCTAATCAGAATATCGGCGATCTTTCGCGTTCGCTCGGCCAGCTCCTTGCGTTCGCCGAGCTCGACCGCGCTTAGGCTGTATGGCAACAGGGAATTGGTCGCCGAAAGCAGCGTCTGGGCTATATCGAAAGCGTCACCGGATGCGAAACGGCCCATGGCTTGCCCGTCCGCGATGACCGAGGCGAAGATCCGCGCTTCCTCGTCGAAATAGCGTTTACGGCGTTCGAGCAGCTTTGGCCGGAGATATGAGAGCAGGTCATTTAGGCCTTGGGCGTAATGCTGAACGCTGTCGAAACGAAAGAGAACGCGTTCGATGAGCATTTCACGCAACCGCCCGTCGGCGTCTGAGGGCTTATCAGCTATCGCATGCAGACTTTTCTTGAGGCGTTCGATAATGCGATCGATATGCGAAAGTGCGATCTCCTCTTTGCTAGTAAAGTGTAGATAAACGCTGCCCTTGCCGATGCCGACCTCGTGGGCAAGATCGTCGATCGTCATTTTCCGGTAGCCGTACGTGGTCAGCAAACGATCGGTCGCATCGAGGATCGCGTCGCGAGTACTTTTTTGTAGGACTGCATCCCTCATATCGTGACCAATGACCAAAAACGTATTATGGTCATGGTATTAGACGAACAATGTTTTGTAAAGTTTCAAGAATACTATAAGCCGGCCATGTCCCATTTTCGGACGGTGTCCACGATCAATGCTGCGACCTTGTCGGTGACCTTTTTATAATAAAGATCGGCCTTTGCCTGGTCGAATACCGGATAGCCCTGATTTTTTTGATAAAGTTCGATCGAGGACGGGAAGGGCACGGCTGTCCATGCTCCGGGTGTCGGAAGAGCAGTGGCCATCTCCGGCCCTTTGTATTTTTCGGCGTGAACGAGCGTCGGGTCGATCGCCTGGATAAAAGCCGTCTCATTGTTTCCCGCGTGGCCGCCGTCTTCGCCAAAGACCTCTTTGGTCTCGTCCGAGGCAAACGACCACCAGTTAATGACGAGCGTCCGCACGTGTTTTTCGATCGCGACCTCGGCCGCCACCGAATTCAAGACAGCGGTCTGCCCGCCGCCGTGGCCGTTTATAATAATGATGCTGCGAAATCCATTTTTCACAAGGCCTTCGAGAATCTGTTTAACGAACGGACGGTAAGCCGCTTCGGTGATCTGAAAAGCTCCCGGATACGCCTCGAGCGAACCGGTGATGCCGTATGGCAGCAAAGGCGCGATCATGGCGTTCGTCCGGCGGGCGATAGTTTTTGCCATCGCAAATGGAGCGGTATTGTCGGCTCCGTTATTGATGACACCGTGCGGTTCGAGCGTGCCGGTCGGCAGCAAAACCGTGGATGTTTTGGACGGAACAACTTCCTTAAATTCCATCCAATTGATGCGGTCCATCTCGCGGGTTGAGACGAAATCTTTGTCGGTTTGGGCAAATGTGCTCAAACCAAGGATCGACATTAGAAATAACCCAAATATATACCTACCCATCATTAAATATCTCCTTTCTATCTCTGTGAACTCTGTGGTGAAAATTCTTACTTGAAATATTTCTTACCTCTTAGCTTCTCCGGCAGCAGATCGCCATCGGGGTCGTTTCCTTCGTCCTTGCCGTAACCGAGGTTTTTCATCAGTTTTGTCGGGGCATTTCTAATTTTCATCGGAACTGGCAGATTGCCAAATTTTTTGGCGTCTTCCATGGCGGCGCCGATGGCGTTTGTCGCCGAACGATCTTTGGCCGCGTTCGCCAAATATGCGACGCCGTGGGCGAGATTGAGTGTGCATTCTGGCATCCCGATCATAGTTACGGCCTGAAAAACGGCGTTCGCGACGACCAATGCCGTCGGCTGAGCAAGGCCGATGTCTTCGGAGGCAAAGATCACCATTCGGCGGGCGATAAATTTCGGGTCCTCGCCGCCCTCGATCATCCGCGCGAGATAATATAATGCAGCGTCAGGTCGGCTCGCCCGCATCGATTTGATAAACGCGCTGATGACGTTGTAATGCTCCTCGCCTTTCTTGTCGTAACGCAAGAATTTCGACTGGAGCGTTTCTTTGAGCGTTTCGAGCGTGATTTTGTCATACAGATGCGATGTATTTTCGAGCATCGTAATCGCCTGGCGGGCGTCGCCGTTTGCCATTTCGATAAGCCAGTCTTTGGCAACCGGATCGAGATTAAAGCCGGTTCGGTCAATGATCGCCGCCATATTTTCGGGTGAGAGATCATCGAGCACGAAAACGCGCATACGCGAAAGAAGGGCCGGAATCACCTCGAAACTAGGATTTTCGGTGGTCGCGCCGATCAAAACGAGATCGCCGCTCTCGACATACGGAAGCAAAAAATCCTGCTGTGCCTTATTAAACCGATGAATTTCGTCCAGAAACAGCACACGCGGCCGGTTGTCGATTGATGGCGTGTTTACGATCTTGCGAATGTCGTCCTTTCCCGCCGAGACGGCAGACAGCTCGTAAAATTGAGCGTTAATGGCTCCTGCGTATATGCGGGCGAGCGTCGTCTTACCAGTTCCGGGCGTACCCGAGAGCACGAACGAGAAAATGTGGCCTTGCTCGATTGCCAGCCGCAGCGGTTTATCCGGCCCGACCAGATGCGACTGGCCGACAAATTCCGCAAGGCTTCGCGGCCTGATCTGATTGGCGAGAGGCTCCATAAATATTTGTGTCGTCATTATAACGCAAATTAGTCCTTAGAAATCTAAAGGAATCAGGAAATTACTAGGTCAATTTTAGCGACACACAAAAAATTGCCACCCTAAGGTCATTTAGGCAGGCTGAAATAATTGACTTCCGTCCGAAGATTCGCGAAGATTTTCTGAACTAATGCAAAACGCCGCAAAGCAAGATCGATTGGGCGTCCATAATAACGGACTGCCCGATGTCCGTTACGCTTGGCGACGCCGCGTTCGTCTCCGACGTGTTTCGCGTCCGCCGCCGAAATACGCGAGGATCATGACTATCAGGTGGGCCGCGAACCAGATATTATTTGCTCCCATATTCTGGTAGATGTAGATCAAAATCAGAACGCGCGGCACAAAAACGCCGAGCAAAATGTCCGCCCATTGCGGAACCCAATTTGCCGGAAATAGGCTCGGAAACACGACAAGATATACGAGCATGACCAGCCTGGGGAAAAAGAGAGAAAAAAGCAAAAAATAAAAGTCCATATTAAACCTCGCTCCTGATACCCTAATTCTACTACTCATCGGACGTCAAATAAATGACGAACGTCGCAAAATAAATTTGCAATCCATCAGAATGTGGTTCAAACATATAAATATAAGACGAGCGCACGACCATTATGAATGCAGAAAACAAACGCCTTAGCGAATCGGATGCGAGGGCGAAACCTTGGAAACGTTGGGGGCCGTATTTGAGCGAACGGGCATGGGGCACGGTCCGTGAGGATTACTCGGCGGACGGTTCGGCGTGGGATTATTTTCCGCACGATCATGCCCGTTCACGTGCGTACCGTTGGAACGAAGACGGCCTCGCGGGCATTTGTGACCGCCACCAAAAAATCTGTTTTTCAGTCGCGCTCTGGAATGGTAATGACCCGATCATCAAGGAGCGGCTCTTTGGACTGACCGGCCCGGAAGGCAATCATGGCGAGGATGTCAAAGAGCTTTATTACTACCTCGATTCTACGCCGACTCACTCGTACATGAAATATTTGTATAAGTATCCGCAGGCCGCTTTTCCGTACCAGCATCTTATAGAAGAGAACCGTAACCGGGGCCGGGACCAGGGCGAATTTGAGCTGATTGACACGGGTGTGTTTGATGAAAATAGGTATTTCGATGTTTTTATCGAGTATGCCAAGGCCGACCTCGAAGACATGTTGATCAAGGTTACGGTTGCCAATCGCGGCCCTGAGGACGCGGCGATCAATGTGCTGCCGACTGTCTGGCTCCGCAATAGATGGACATGGACCGGCATCGAACAAACGGGCAGAATACAGGCATCGGGCGCGGGCGTAATCGAGATTGATGAGGAATCCAACGGAAAACGCTGGCTGCATTGCGACGATCTGCCCGAGATACTTTTTACCGAAAATGAGACCAACAACGAACGGCTTTTCGGCGCTCCGAACCGCACTCCGTACGTTAAGGACGCGATCAATAATTTTGTCGTTAGCGGTCAGGCAGACGCGGTCAATCCCGCAAAATCCGGTACCAAGGCGGCGGCAAATTATCATGTGATAGTCGCAGCCGGACAGACCGTGAGCATTCGCCTGCGGCTTACCGACCAGGACCTTTTGCCCAAAAAAGCAAAGGCCGCAAAGGGAAAGACAAGTGGCAGTCCGGCGTTTGACGATTTTGACGATGTATTTAATCTGCGGAGCGCCGAGGCAGACGAGTTTTATGCGGACCTGGCGCCGGGCGATTTGTCTGATGACGCAAAAAGCGTACAGCGTCAGGCATTTGCCGGAATGCTCTGGTCCAAACAGTATTATCACTACATTGTTCGTGATTGGTTAAATGGCGATCCGGCGATGCCGAAACCGCCCGCTTCGCGGCTCGAAGGCCGTAATCACAACTGGCCTAATCTCTACAACGCCGACGTGGTCTCGATGCCGGACAAGTGGGAATATCCGTGGTATGCGGCGTGGGACCTGGCGTTTCACTGCATTCCGCTCGCGCTCATTGACGCCGAATTTGCCAAGGAGCAGCTAATATTAATGCTCCGCGAATGGTACATGCATCCAAACGGGCAGATTCCGGCGTACGAATGGGCGTTTGGCGATGTCAATCCGCCGGTCCATGCGTGGGCTGCGTTGCGGGTATATCAGATCGACAAAAAACGTCGCGGCATAGGCGACCGCAAATTTCTGGCACGCATCTTTCAAAAGCTGCTGCTAAATTTTACGTGGTGGGTTAACCGCAAGGACGCCGAAGGCAACAATGTTTTTGAAGGCGGTTTCCTCGGCCTCGACAACATCGGCGTATTCGACCGCTCACAGCCGTTGCCTACCGGCGGCACGCTGGCCCAATCGGACGGAACAAGCTGGATGGCGATGTATTGTCTCAACATGTTGGCTATTGCTCTCGAATTGTCCATCGAGGACGATACTTACGAGGACGTGGCCAGTAAATTCTGGGAGCATTTTATTTTTATATCGGATGCGATGAATCATCTCGGTGAGGACGGAGTCTCGCTCTGGAACGAAGATGACGGATTTTATTACGATGTCCTGCATATTCATAACCTCGGTTATAGTATGCCGATCAGAGTGCGTTCGATGGTCGGTTTGATTCCGCTCTTTGCGGTAGCAACGATCGACCCGGATATTTTGGCGGCGCTGCCTGCTTTTCAGCGGCGTATGCAGTGGTTTATCGACAACCGGCCGGATCTTACAGCCCAAATAAACTGTGCGCGAACGCCGGGAATGGGCGAACGACGCCTATTGGCGCTCGCATATCGCGACCGGTTGGAAAGAGTATTAAAAATCATGCTCGACGAAAGCGAATTTCTCTCGCCCTACGGAATTCGCGCTTTGTCGAGATATCACAAGGATGCTCCATATATTTTGCATGTAAATGACGTCGATTACCGGGTAGATTACGAGCCTGCCGAATCGACAAGCGGACTTTTTGGCGGAAATTCGAACTGGCGTGGGCCTGTATGGTTTCCGGTAAATTACCTTTTGATCGAATCGCTTCAGCGTTTTTATCACTACTACGGCGACGCATTGCAGGTTGAATGCCCGACCGGTTCAGGTAATATGATGAATCTGTGGGAGGTGTCGCAGGAGTTGTCGCGGCGGTTATCACATATTTTTTTAAAAGACGAAAGCGGCCGCAGGCCGGTTTTTGGTGCATCTGAAAAACTCCAGACCGATCCGTATTTTCGCGATCACGTCCTGTTTCACGAATATTTTCACGGCGACAATGGTGCAGGCCTCGGCGCAAGCCATCAAACGGGCTGGACCGGCCTCGTTTCTAAACTGCTGGATCAGAGCGGTGAGTAAACTTACCCACGGTCACACCAGGATTTTGGCCGGCCGGCGTTGTCGCGTTCCTACTTGTTACGATGGCGTCTATTAGCAAATAAGTAGTTTTTGAACTTTTTCTTGTTTTGCAATTGACACGGCTATAGTTTTCATATAAAAATACGAGCGTTCGTTTTTTTATGCCGAAACTCAGTGCCGCCGTAATACAGGTCAAAAAAGACACCATTGAGGATGCGGCCCGCGAGCTTTTTATTAAGCAGGGATTTCACGCGACGTCGATGCGGGACATTTCGAAACGGGCCGACGTTTCATTGGGTAACTTGTACAACTATTATGAGACAAAGGAGTCGATCTTGGAATCGATAATCAACCGATACTTAACGGTGATTGACGAATACCTGAAAACGATTTTTGCGGACATCGAAGAACCTATGGAGCCGGCCAGTCTCCGCAAACTCGGCGAAAGCGTCGGTCGGCTCGTAAACGAACATTCCGACTTTTGGCTATTGATGTATATAGACGTGCTTGAATTTCAAAACCGGCATTTCCGCAAAATGTTTGACGGAATAACGGACCGGTTCCGTAAAATTTTCGGGCCGCGATTTATCGCAGCCGAAGCACGAGGTGATCTGCGGACGGGCGTCGACGCTGCTCCGGCCTTTACCGCAGCATATATGCAATTTTTTAACTATTTTCTGGTGGAAAAACTGTTCGGCGGCAATCAGCATCTGGGATTGACGGATGAACAGGCATTGAACTGTTTGACCAAGATTTTCGCGTACGGTGTCTTGAGCGAAGACAGTTTAGCGAGGTTCAAAAAAACGGCAAATAAGGCGCTGAGCGGATAAGTCAGGCCTGGCGATTTTGCCGATTTAATTTAAGAATTAAAAAAAACGGACGTTCATTTTTATTAACGGAGGCAAGTATATGTTAAAAAATAATTTTTTGGCGGGCGGGATATTTTTATTGTTTTCCGCCGCGTTGGCGTTTGGCCAGGGTGGGACCGGACAGATTAGCGGCACGGTAACAGACCCTAACGGGGCTGTCGTCAGCGGCGCGGGGGTCAAAGTCACGAATGTGGACACCAATTTTAAGCGGGAAACAACAACGAATGGCGACGGTTCATTTACTGTAACGCTTTTGCCGGCGGGCAAGTATTCGATCGAGATAACATCGCAAGGCTTTCGCGCCTATAAGGCGACGGCGGCGGTGAACATCGCTCAATCGACCTCGCTGGACGCCTCACTATCGGTTTCGGGCGACGAGGTAACTGTTATCGTTGACGGACCGATTGTCCAAACCGAAACATCGCAGAACGGCCGCACCGTAACAGGCGACACTTTACGGCAACTGCCTTTGCCGTCCCGGAATTTTCAACAACTTCTGGCTTTGTCGCCGGGTGCCCAATCGTCGGTATCAAACAGCACGGATCTCGGCCGCGGTGATGCGACGATAAGCGTCAACGGCCAGCGAACGACGAGCAACAGCGTCAAAATCAATGGCATCGACGCTAACTCGATCGGAACAAATTCGACGCCCAACATCGCGGTACCGGCGACCGACAGCCTACAAGAATTCATCGTTCAGACATCGCTCTACGATGCGTCAAATGGGCGCAACGCCGGCGGCAGCATCGAAGCCATTACACGCGGCGGTTCAAACGATTTCCACGGCAACGCCTATTACTTCTTGCGAAATAAAGCCTTAAACGCGAACGAGCCGTTTATTAAGGCGCGGGGATTGGCAAAGCCCATTGCGTCACGGGACCAGTTTGGCGGAACATTGGGCGGGCGCGTGGTACGCGACCGTGTTTTCTTTTTTGGTTCGTATCAGGGGACCCGCGAAAAAAACGGAGTATCGCTGACTAACAGTTTGACGTCACCGGCGATCGCGCTGGGTTTAACCGATGCTAATAGGACCGCGGCGGGAATTCTCGCCACGTTTGGAGTGACGGCAAATCCTGTCTCACTTGCTATTCTCAACGCGAAACTGCCAAACGGAAGTTTTGCGATCCCATCATCGGGAGCGACCGCTCGTCCGGTCAACTGTCCAGTGACAACACTAATTCAGTCCTGTGCGGTTACGGTCCCGCAGTCGGGAGTTTCTAGATTCAGGGAAAATCAATTTAATGCCAACGGCGACTTTATTTTGTCGGACCATCACAATCTTTCGGCAAAATTCTTTTTTGCGGACAACCCGACGTTTCAGGCCAACTATAATTTTGCGGGTCTCGGCAATGGTGAACGTCAGCTCGTTGGTTTCGGGGGCAATCTCAAGATTCAACAGAAACTTTATTCAATAACGGATACATACGTTTTTTCACCGAATGTGGTGAACCAGGCCCGTTACGGTTTTAATCGCTTATTGGTAACTAGCGTTCCTGAGGAACCATTTACGGCAACGCAACTAGGCATCACGAGCCCTTTGGGCAGCCTGTTCGCGGGTGCTCCGACGATCCGTGTATTGGGAACGGACTCGGCGTTTTTCTTTGGATCGGCGACGCTTGCCGACCAGTCATCGCGAATCAGCGCCCACACATTTGGCGATACGCTTTCCGTAAACCGTGGCAATCATCGCCTGAGATTCGGCGGTGAATATCGCGCATCCACCGTTAAGTTTTATTTTAACGCTTTCTCGAGAGGCCAGCTGTTGTTTTCCAGCTTTGCGGGTTTTCTTTCGGGGGTGGGCACGTCGCTTATCGGTTCGGGCGTGTTTGACCGCTCATTTCGCGTAAAAGACATTAACGGATTCGCGCAGGACGATTGGAAAATCAATAACCGTTTGACGGTAAATCTTGGCGTCAGATATGACTATTACGGCTTACCATCTGAAGAGCACGGACGACTCGTCAATTTCCTGCCGGATCAGGCTGTGGTCGGCACGACCGCCACACCGACATCGCCGCCGAACGGATTTGTACAGGCGGTTGGCGGAACGCTCGTCGGGGTTCCAACCGTCCCAAAAACACTGGTTCCGACGGATAAAAACAATTTTTCACCGCGAATCGGGTTTGCCTATTTGGCGAGCGAAAAACATAACGTGGTGATCAGAGCGGGATACGGTATCTACTACGACCGCATTTCGACTAGATACGCGAATACGCAGCTTTTTAATTACCCGTATTTTGCCCTCGGCGTTGGCCTGCCGGGAAGCCCGTTTACGACCCGGACTTTTGCAGATCCTTTTGTTCCTATCCCACTACCCTCCAGTTTTCCGACCGCTGCAACTATCCCGTCGCCGCTTTCGAGTATTGCTCCGTTTGTCGGAGTTCCGATCGCCGGCGTCTATGTAGACCCGAAGCTTGTTACGCCCTACGTTCAGCAATATAACGTTGGTGTGCAGTGGAAGATCAAAGGCAATTTCGTTCTTGATGTCGGCTATGTCGGTAATAAAGGCACCCATTTGCTGCAATTGGTGACGCTAAATCAGCCGATCTACAACGCAACGACCAATGCGTTTACGACCCGCTTCCCAACGTCTGTGATCTCGGGCAATAAGAACGCGACGGGCGGAGTTCAACAGATTCAGACAACGTCGCTGTCGAATTACGATTCGCTGCAGATGTCGCTTAGTAAGAGATTTAGCAACGGACTTCAGTTTTTGGCGGCATATACACACGGCGTGTCGATCGATTATTATTCGGGATCGGCCCTTAACGAACTAACGAATATTCCCGGCGATCAGGTGAACTGGCAGCTCAATCGCGGGCGTTCGGATTTTAATCGCGAACATCGATTTGTCCTCAGCGGCGTCTACGCCTTGCCCAAGCATAACTACGGATCCGGCTTTGTGAGCGGTCTGCTTAACAATTGGCAGGTAGCGACGATCATCGTGGCCCAATCCGGTCTGCCGTTTTCGATCGTTAATTCGAACGATACTTCGATCATCAGCCGTGCAAATTCCAACCGTGCTTATACCGGCGATATTTATACCGCTGGTAACGCAAGTACTCGGTTAAATGCGTACTTTAATACGGCAGCCTTTTCGCGATCTTGCGTAACTGCGACGTGTTCGACGGCTGTCGGCACGGTGACGAATCCGACCTTCGAATCGTCCGCGCCGTTCGGGAACACGATGAGGAATTTCCTTACCGGGCCTGGCCAGAAAAACGTGGATATTTCGTTCATCAAGCTGATTCCGATCACCGAGCGGGTACGAGGCGAATTTAGGACCGAGCTTTTTAATGCTTTCAATTTTGTCAATTACGCAAATCCGAACAACAATCTGATCGGTGCGAATTTTGGCGTCATCGAGCGAGCAAGCGCTGGCCCGCGTGTTATCCAACTCGCGTTTAAACTGAGTTTCTAGAAACTTTCAAAGGGGGCAGCGAATCTTTGACTCGCTGCTCTCTAGTTTTTCAGCCGACAGTAATTTTGGACAAACTTAAAGATGCCGATCATTGATGTCGCCGGTGCGACGATCTATTTTGAGACGGCTGGATCGGGTGATCCGCTCGTCCTCATTCCCGGCTTTGCTTCGGGTATTTGGAGTTGGAAATTCCAATTCGATGTTCTTTCAGAGCATTTCCGTGTGATAGCGTTCGATCCGCGCGGGATTTCACGTTCGCACCTTAAGGCAGACTATCCCAATTCGATCGAGTGTATTGCCGATGACGTCAGATTGCTGCTCGATGAGCTCGGCGTCCAAAAGGCCAATATCCTTGGGACCTCATTTGGCGGATTTGTCACGCAGGAGTTTGCGTTAAGATATCCGGAACGGACCAACAAACTCGGTCTCGCGTGTACGAGTTATGGTGGCCCGGGCCACGTGCTGCCCTCGATGGAAATTTTAACGGCGTTTGCGGCTACGAAAGGCCTTAATTCGAAAGAGCGTATTCGCAAGTATTTGGCTATGGCATTTTCTCCAGAATTTATTGTGGAATCACCCGGCATCGTCGATGATTTTTGCCTGCTGCGCGAGCAAAACAATGTACCCGAATACGTTTATCTAAATCAGTTGTCGTCAGCGACAACGTTCGACGCTTCGGCTCGCGTTTCGAAGATCGGGTGCGAAACGCTCGTGCTGACCGGCGACCGTGATACGGTGGTTCCGATGCAGAATTCGATAAATCTCGCGGCGACAATACCGCACGCAACGCTTGTAACGGTTGATGGCGGCAGTCACATGTTCTTTGTCGAGCAGTACGAAAGGTTCAATTCTATCGTGGTCGATTTTCTGACACACGCCCAATGAGAGACGCCAAAATAATCGGTACGGGGATTTACGTGCCGGAAAAAATTTTAACGAATGCCGACCTTAGCCTCAACCTTGGCGAGGACATCGACGAATTCGTCACAAGCGTCGTTGGAATAAAGGAGAGGCATATCGCGGCCGATGACGAAAGCACGGCGGACTTGGCAACGTTTGCTGCGGAAAATGCTCTCGCCGACGCCGGGATGTTGGCCGGGGACCTCGACCTGATCCTGCTTGCAACCGACACACCTGAGTACCTTTCGCCGGCCAC
>JAYUDV010000393.1:0-2939 GCA_043739565.1 Chloracidobacterium sp. | reverse complement strand
GCTAGAAGCCGCCCGCTTCGCCCCGCTTTATGAAACGGCCTTCGCCGGGACGCCCCAACCAGTCGTCGCCGTCGACGATCATTCGGCCGCGTAAAAAGACCTTCTTGACACGCCCGACCAACTGCTTGCCTTCGAACAGGGTGTAGTCGCAGCGGGTGTGCATCGTCGCGGCCGAGATGATGTGCTTTTCGTCCGGGTCGAACAGCACGATGTCGCCGTCGCTTCCCACCGCGATCGTCCCTTTTTGCGGGAACAGGCCAAATAGCTTGGCTGGAGCGGTTGCGGTGACCTCGACCAGCCGGTTCAGCGAGATATGGCCGGCACGAACGCCGCCGTCGAAGATCGACGGTAGCCGGGTCTCGATGCCCGGCGCGCCGTTGGGGATCTTCGAGAAATCGTCGCGACCGTTCGGTTTCTGCTTGTAGTTGCCGAAGTGGCCCTCCTTCATGCAGAACGGGCAATGGTCGGTCGAGATAACCTGTAGGTCATCCATTTTCAGGCCTTTCCAAAGCTCGGCATGATTGTGCTTTTCACGAAGCGGCGGCGTCATCACGTATTTGGCACCATCCCAGTCGTCGCCGTAATCTTCTATGGAGTGGAAAAGATATTGAGGACAAGTCTCGGCAAATGCCGGAATGCCCCGGTCGCGTGCTCGGCGAACTTCATTGAGAGCGTCGGTGCAACTTAAGTGAACAATATAAACCGGCGACTCGGCCATTTCGGCAATGGCGATCGCACGATGAACGCCCTCGGCCTCGGCAATTGTCGGCCGCGTGAGTGCGTGATATTTCGGAGCCGTGCGGCCGTCGGCGAGAAAGCGTTTTATGATCTCGTTGATCACGATGCCGTTCTCGGCGTGCATACAGATCAACCCGCCGCGCTGTCCGGCCGCCGACATCGCCCGAAAGATCGTTGCGTCATCCGCCAAAAACACGCCCGGATAGGCCATAAACAGCTTGAACGACGTGATGCCTTCGTCCATCAGTTTGTACATCTCGCGCTCGTCGCCGTCTTCGAACTCGGTCGTGATGAGATGAAAGCCGTAGTCGATCGCCGTCTTGCCCTCGGCCTTTTTGTGCCACGCATCGACGCCCGAAGTCATCGATTCGCCCTTCGTCTGCACCGCAAAATCAATGATCGTCGTCGTCCCCCCAAACGCCGCCGCCCGCGTTCCGGTAAAGAAATCATCCGACGCAAACGTCCCGCCAAACGGCAGTTCCATATGCGTATGCGGATCGATCCCGCCGGGAATCACCAGCTTGCCCGACGCATCAATAACAACATCGGCCTCAATATCGAGCTTCTTGCCGATGGTCGTGACGGTCTCGCCGTCAATAAAAATATCCGCGTGATAGTCGTCAACCGCAGTAACGACACGGCCGTTTTTGATAAGTGTTTTCATCTTTATATTTCGTTTCTTTTTGAACTGGTTTACGTTATTATAAAGCTGTTATGGATCAAATAACCACCGCAATCTACGAAAATGGCATCCTGCGTCCGACTGTGTTGCTCGATTTGCCGGAACATTCGGAAGTTGAAATAACTATTCACACGAATGGTGATTCACTTAACGACAAGGTTGGCCGGGCGCTCGAAGCTGCTGGGTTGTCCCTCCCAATCAGGAGGCGCGCGACCAAAATTAGCGAAAAACGCAGAGCCGAGCTTGCAGAAATTTTTTCAAGCGACAGGCCTCTCGGTGATTTAATCAGCGAGGACCGCGACCGGGGATGAGTCAGATTTTCTACGCCGATAGCAGCGCTTTGGTCAAATTGCATGTCCGTGAGGTCGGCAGCGATTGGGTGAAAGGTCTGGTCGCTCCAACGACAGCAAATAGAATCATTACATCAACATTAAGCATTGTCGAAGTAATTAGTTCATTCAATCGCCACCGACGCGAACTGTCGATTACGCAGTCTGAATATTCTCAAATCGCAGAGGATTTTCTGATCATTTCAAATAACGAATATCGTTTGGTCCAACTCACTCCGCTCGTGATCGTTGAATCTCAACGCATTCTCGAAACATACGCGTTACGCACCGGCGATGCTGTCCAACTTGCTTCCGCGGTACTCTCTCGCACAACTGCACAAAAAGCTAACCTGACTGCCCCGATCTTTCTAGCATCCGACAACAAACTACTCGATGCCGCTATCGCAGAGGGTTTTACGACTGATAATCCGCTGCTGCATCCGTAAAAAATCGTCCGACGAGTGCGTCCCGCCAAACGGCAGCTCCATATTTGTCACGCGGATCGATCCCGCCAGGGATCACCAGCCTCCGTAGGCGCATCAATCACAACATCCGCCTCCATACCCAGCGTCTTGCCGATAGTCGTAACCGTCTCGCCGTCAATAAAAATATCCGCGCGATAGTCGTCAACCGCAGTAACGACACGGCCGTTTTTGATTAATGTTTTCATCGTCTTAATGCATTTCTTTTAGCGTTAGTGGAATGTCGTTGTCCTCGTCTAGCGTCGCTTTAATTGCACGATGTGGACACAAGTGCCGAGATTTCCCGAGTCAGCTCAGCAAAATCATAACTTTCATACACATAGATCAGCGAACAACTATTCTGGTTACACAATAACCTTTTTCTTTCGTCTCGGACTTTCTGTGTTTCAAAAGCACTAGAACCTCCAAAGAAATCGACAGGTTTTAAGTGCTGAATACCTTGGTATTCAATCCCAATATTCCGTTTCGGAAAATAGATGTCTAAATGTTGCGGTGCAAGCCATGACGGCTTCGCGTGCTTTATTATCTTCTCGTCAGGGTATTGTTTTCGCAGTTTTCTAAAAAGTTCTGCTTCGCCAATCCATCCTTCGCCGATTTGCGGCAGGCGCCTCAGCTGCCGTATCCGGTTCTCGATCTCTCTGAACAATTCACGAATTTGATTCTCGACGGCCACGGTCACGATTGAGGGCACATATGGCTCAGGAATAG
>JAYUDV010000392.1:0-17657 GCA_043739565.1 Chloracidobacterium sp. | reverse complement strand
TTCATTATCGTGTTACGATTTACGCCAGTCATTCTTTCAATTGACCTAATGCTTGAGCCTTCGGCTAATGCACTGATTACCGCGATTTGTTTTTCAGTCTTTAGAACGTTTGCCATATAAGTTATTCTCTACTATGAGAATAAATGTAACACGATAAATAATATTTGTCAAGTCCTTTTTGTGTTACGATTAAAATAATCTATGAGAGACGATGAAATAACCAAACAAAGTGCCAATGACGAAACCAAGACAAACACCGATCCATACCCCGACCAAAGCGAAACGAAAAAGACTGAAGTTTCTCATTTAACGATTGCCACCTCTGGGGCACTGGCGCTTACAGGCAGCGTAATATTTGGATTAGGAATGTGGGTAAATAGCGTTCCTTTAATCTTATTAGGAATCGCCGGAATTCTCGGTGGCGGCGCAGTGTATGTATTTGCAGCCAAAACAGCCGAGGTCAATGAGCTAAATTCACCGCTACCACGCTCGTCTCCTCCGGAATCTCCGAAACTCCGCAAGGGCATCGCCGAAATTAGAGAGAGCGTTGAACGCCTTAACCCCGCCACCCCTGACCATATTCGAGGTGCCACGGACGAAATAAAAGAACACATCGAGCAAATAGTAAAATTACCGTCAGTACCAGAATTGCCAAGATTTCGCCCGAAAACTGACAAAATCAAATTGACAATGGGGGCTACAGATCGAATTTTCCACACGGCACGGTTACAACAACGACCTGATTGGCCTATCGAGATAGACGGCTGGAAGCCTTTTTTGTTATTTATGCCTAAGGACATTTTATCTTTTACCTGTAGTTTATATTTGCCTGGTTCACCAAAATCATTCCATATGACCAATGGCGAACATGATCCCATACCCCCTGGATACGATCTAAATTTCAACGATGTCGCCATAGAGATTGTTGACAAGCAACTCGTTCCAATATTTCAATTAATTTACCAGTCTGAGGCGCATATAATCGTAAAGGGTTTGTTCGTCTCGCACACCGAACAAGTCATAATTTTAGACGATGTTGGAATGCAATTTACAAATGTGCATAATCCGTTGTCATACAACATCAACCGCATTTTCAAGTATCCAACTTGGAAATACCCAGGCAAATACGAAAAATCAAATTAAGACACTACCGAGTGGCCACACCCGTTTCCATCCCGAACACGAAGTGATCGTTTTCGTTCTAGCTATTTACCATTCACCATTTACAATTCACCATTGTAAAAGAAGTCACCGGATTTAATTTAAGAAAAGCCCGCTCAATACGAGCGGGCTTTTTGCGTTGTCCAGTTCCTCTGCTTTGAGATTTCTGGAAACGCGCGTATATTACGTATCTCTACATTTATTCCATCCGGATACCAAGGGGTTTCCTACTGGCGGAACGGCCGCCCAAGTAGGTTTTCGAGCGCCTCCCTCGCGGGCAGCACCATCCAAGCCCATTGACTCGTAAGACGGGCCGACTGCCGCCTTTTCGAAAGGAGAAAATCTGTAATGAAAGTCTACTCAAGCAAGCAAGCAAGCAAGCACTTTGTTGCGTTAACGGCGATGGTCGCGATCCTGTCGCTCAGTATTTCCTTTATCGTCGCGCCATCGGTTGATGCAGCCGGTACGACGATTACATATCACGCCGACGGCACCACTAATGACGTTTCTGGGACACACAACGGGACGTGGTTCGGTCCAGCGGTTTATTTAGCTGGATATACCGGAGCGTCAGCCGACCAAGCGTTTGGCGCGGGACCGATCCCGGGCTACATCGAAACCGACACGGCTGTCGGGACGTTTGGCACCGACTCTGCCACGATCGATTTCTGGTTCAAGAGTGGCTTCGCCTCCAATGGGCAATTATGGAGTGTAATGAGCGCTCGGTCAGGGTGCAACAATCCGTCCGACGGATGGTTCGACATTCGTGTTGGAAGGCCTACCCCTAATGATCCTCTGGGCAGGATACTTGTCGAGTTCGGGGACGGCCCTAACTATGTTAACGTTGTCGGTCAGACGGACGTGATGGACAATCAATGGCATCACATTGTCGTCAATCGAAGCAGTACAGGCGTTTCAATAAACGTCGATGGATCTCCGGATGGCAGCGGTGCCTCGGCGGCGGCAAACGTAAATCCCACCGCCCCGTTTACGATCGGGCACAGCCCCTGCACTAACCTTGACGGAACGCAAGGGCTTGGGGTTTTCATGAGCATTGATGAGATAAACATCACCCGCATGCCTGTTGGCATCGGTCCGCCGACCAACAAGGACCAGTGCAAGAACGGCGGATGGGCGACGTTTACCATACCGCGCAAGTTCAAAAATCAGGGCGACTGCATCCAGTACGTCAATACGGGCAAATAACTGCCCTCAGATGTATGCCGGAGAAGAGCCCGCTCATTTTGAGCGGGTTTTTCTATGTTATAATTTGCCGTATGAATTCAGTGGACGTGCTAAAGCAAACCGAAATAGCAATTGCTGGTTTGTCGGATCGGGATCGTAAAACACTACTCAAGAAATTTTCTCGTGATTCCAACGAAGGCATTGAAAAGAACGACGGCGTGATGGGCGGCGTGGCCTGCATCAACCGGACGCGCATTCCGGTTTGGCTTCTTTACCGGGCCCGCCAACTTGGTCTTAGTGAAGGCGACCTCCTCAAGAGCTATCCCGGACTGACCGCCGAGGATCTCGTTAATGCCTGGAACTATGCCGAGTCGCATATTGACGAGATCGAATCCCAAATTCAGGCCAATGAGCGGGAAGATTGATGCGGTTATACGCTGACGAGAATTTTCCTCTGCCCGTGGTCGCAGAATTGCGAAGACTTGGGCATGATGTGCTCACTGCCTTCGAAGATGGCCGTGCTCATCAAGCGATAGTGGACGAGAAAGTGCTACGGCGTTCAACAACACTCGAACGAGCGGTCCTGACTATGAATCGAATCGATTTCCTTCACTTGCATAATACTCGTCCCCAACATGCCGGGATTATCTTGTGTACGTTCGACACCGATTTTGCGCAGCAAGCGGATCGGATTCACCAGTCGTGCATAGGTTTGAGTGAAATGTCCGGCAAACTTATTCGTGTAAATCGCCCAAATTAATTATCGCGTCGGCTTTGAGTCCTACAATTGGCTACTGACCACCGACCACCTGACCTGCTCCTGGCTCTTAATAAAATGGGGGAACTCGCGCTTTCGGGTGGCGATTGCGAACCCCTCGTTGCATCGAATTTGATAGACATTCAGACGGTTTCAAATGGCCCGCTTGTAACCTATTTCGCAAAGCTAAATACGAAAGGGCAGCTCTTTGTTGACGGTTGGATTGCAGGTGAAGTGTCCAAAGCAATTCCTGATCCGACCTGAATTTCTCACGAGGCTCGGCTCGTCCGAGGCTTATTCTTGCCATGCTATATGCTTAGTGCTACATTTTCCGCGAGCATCCCATGAACAAACTCTTTTACGGCGATAATCTTGAAGTCCTTCGAAAGTATATTCGTGAGGAAACGGTTGATCTTTGCTACATCGATCCTCCGTTCAATTCCAAACGCAATTACAACCAGATATAAAACAACATCGGCACCGGCCCTTTTCGTTTAGAGTCCACGCTTCAGCGTGCTAAAGATCACAGCCGATCCGCCTCGTAATCTTCTTTTTCGGTGGTAATCTTTCCATCGGCGAGGTCGTACCAGCGTTTTAGGCCGGCGGCGAACGCGGCCCAGCCCGAGCGGCCGAGTGTGTCTGTGATTCTTTGGCGGATAAGTTTGCGGTCGACGAGACCTTTTTGTTTCAAGAGAAAAACTGCGTCCTGCTGGTCCTTGAAGCGTCCAGCTATGTATTTGAGTATAATGAGCCACTCCGCTGTTACGATCGGCAGTCCGTTTGGCAGTTGATAGGCCTCTTGCAATGCCTTCTCATAAAAGACGCGGGCCTCGTCCTTTCGCACGATCCAATCCAGAGGGACTCTCAGCTTGCCGATTAGCACTTGATACCGCTCACCGCCGAAGCCCAACTGTCGCTCGGCTTCGATGGGCAATACGCCTGACGCGATAACATCCACATCTTTGGTCAATCGCGGACCGCCGTAGAAATGCATTGCGATACCACCGACGAGCGCAAAATCGATCTTGTGTTTTTTTGCAAGCGCGACATATTTCTTTACCGCCCGCACACCGGCATCCGTCGCGATCATTGGGTTCGGATTATTGTTCATATTCCGTTCTACCATCCTGATAATTTCCTGTGTGGTCATCATTATAAATGGATTATACCGTCTAAATAAATTTTTCGACAACATTTTGCCTGAAAGTTATAATTAGAGCGTGTACTCCGTAGTGATTCTGCAATGAACTTCGAGAAATTCTTCCGTCTTGTATCCTACGCGGCCGTCTTTTGCGGCTTCTTCTCACTGTGGGTTTCGGGGACATTTGGCTTTGTCGGTACCGCTTTGTTTATTGCCGTTATGATCGCGGCCTGGGTCCTCGAAGGATCGCGATGGCAAATTACCGAAAAGATTGGTACGGCTTTGATCGTCCTGGCGTTGCCGGTTTTTTATCTCGTATGGCGGTTTCAGATCATTTCTCTTTACGGCTCTGAGACGGCACTTGCCGGAATTCTCGCCCGGATGATCCTCTCACTGACGGCAATAAAGCTTTTGCAAAAAAAGAGCGACCGCGATTGGATATTTCTTTATCTGATGTCGTTTTTCGAAGTGCTCCTCGCCGCCGGCCTGAGCATCAGCGCTTTGTATCTGGTGTCTTTTCTTGCGTATTTGCTCGTGATGGTTTGCGCGGTCATCGCGTTCGAGATTAGAAAGACATCGCGAACTGTTGAGAACAAAATGGCAACCGGGCCGGTTAGTGAAAACTCACCGGATAAAGAGCAGTCGAGCATTTTACCAGTTCGACGGCTGCCCACAACGGCAATAACATTAATAATATTTATTATTCTGCTGGCCGCTCCGCTGTTTTTTATGCTGCCTCGCGTCGGCGGGGCCGGATTCGGAGGCAATCAGGGCGGACTCAAGACGAGAACGGGATTTTCCGACTCGGTCAGACTTGGCGGCATCGGAGACATTCAGCAAAGTGATGAAGTAGTTATGCGGGTCAAACTCGAGGGAAATACGGACGGCCAGGGAGGCCTCTATTTTCGCGGCGTTGCTCTTGACACATTTGACGGCCACTCGTGGAGTAAATCGACAACCGGCATGAAAATGCCTGTTGTCGAAGACGATCACGACCTCATTCAGGTAGATTTTGCCTCCGGACGCGAAAATCTGGTCGTTCAGACCATCTATCGTGAGCCGCTCGATACGCCCGTCCTGTTTGCGTTGCCGCGGGCTGTTACGATCCAGGGAAATTTTCCTGTGATTTCCAAGGACAAATTTGGAGGACTTTACTTTGACGAACATTATGAGCGCGTAAGTTACAAGGTGATTTCGGATCGTAGCTTGCCTGATCGGTCCCGGCTTAGGGAAGATATTTACGGCTACGGTTCCGAAATGCAGAATTATCTGCAACTGCCCGAGAAATTTGATAAACGTATTTTCGATCTTGCGTACAGTGTTGCCGGGAAAGAAAAAAATAGATACGACCGGGCGGCGGCCGTCGAAAAATACCTTCAAAATAGCTTTGGTTATACGCTCGAACAAAAGGCAGGCGGCAACGATCCGGTGTCGGATTTTTTGTTCAATGTTCGTCAAGGTCATTGCGAATATTTCGCGACCGCGATGGCCATTATGCTGCGGTCTCAGGGCATCGCGACGCGGATCGTTAACGGCTTTCATGGCGGCGACTACAATGATACTGCGGATGTCACGGTGGTGAGGGAGCGAAATGCCCATTCGTGGGTCGAGGTTTACTTTCCGAAGGAAAATGCATGGGTGCCTTTCGATCCGACGCCTTTCATTGGTCAAACCGCGACCTCGTCCACAGGAATTGCGGGACAATTTAATAAATATCTCGAGGCTCTCGAAACATTCTGGATTCAGAATTTCGTCGCTTTCGACAACCAGGAACAGCGTTCGCTTGTCAGGTCGGTGCGAAATGGGTTTGTTGATTATCAGGGCAAGGTCTCTTCATATTTTGGCCACGCGCAGGATATTTTCGCCGAATGGTGGGCGGATGTCCGGGGCGACAAGGGAGCTCCGGCGAGTCTCGCCGCTATCGGATATGCCCTTGCGTACAGCGGCTGCGGCGTTATTGGCATCTTGCTGTTAGGCTGGGTGTATCGAAAGGTAGTAAAATTGGAGGTTTGGCGCCGTGTTTGGAATCGACTCTTTGCAAAGCGACACGGATCGATCGTCGAATTTTACGAGCGGATGCAGCTCGTGCTCGCCGAAAAAGGTTTTACCAGAGCACCGCACCAGACACCGCTCGAATATGCGTACTCGGTCGGTATGCCCGAAGCGGTCAACATCACGGAGAAATATAACCGTGTGCGGTTTGGAGAGAAAAATTTATCGTCCGACGAGCAGAATGTCATTGAAGTTTGGCTCGAACGGTTAGAAGACAACTCACCACAGAGTCACAGAGAGCACGGAGATCTTTAAATAAAGAATTTTTGTTTGCTCTGTGTCCTCCGTGCCTCTGTGGTGAAAGTACTTTATGAAGAAAGTTGGATTTGTCAGTCTTGGCTGCCCGAAGAATCTCGTCGATAGCGAGGTGATGATGGGCCAGCTTGCCGAGGCGGGCTATGAGATAACAAATAACGCCGAAGAGGCGGATACGGTCGTGGTGAACACGTGCGGCTTTATCGAATCGGCGAAGCAGGAATCGATCGACGCCATACTCGAAGCGACCCGTTGGAAATCCGGCGGAACCGCGACCCGCGTGATCGTGGCCGGCTGCCTGGTCGAACGCTATCGCGACGATCTGATGAAAGAGCTGCCCGATGTCGACGCGTTTATCGGCACCTCGCAGATTGGCGATATTCTAAAGGCCGCCGATGCCGAATTTGACGCCACTCAGCTTACTATCACACCGATCGGCAACAAATCCGCGACTTATCTTTACGATGAATACACGCCGCGAATGCGTGCGACTGCTTCGCACATCGCATTTATCAAGATCGCTGAGGGCTGCGACCGGCCATGCGCGTTTTGCTCGATACCGGCCATGCGAGGCTCGTTTAGGTCGCGGCGTTTTGGGTCGATCATCGAAGAAGCTAGAAATCTTGCGAAACAAGGTGTAAAAGAATTGGTTTTGATCGCTCAGGATTCGTCACGATACGGCGAGGACCTTGGCGAGGTGGATGCCCTCGCGGCATTGATCCGTGCGCTTGGCGAGATCGAAGGTGTCGAATGGATCCGACCCATGTACGCTTTTCCGACGCATATCTCGGACGCTTTTCTCTCAGCGATTGCCGAGACGCCAAAGGCAGTCAAGTACCTGGACATGCCGCTCCAGCACGCTTCGCGAAATGTCCTGAAGCTGATGAAACGCGGCGGTAATCGTGAAAGTCTGGAACGCCTCATCGCCCGCGTTCGCGAAAGCGTTCCCGGCATTGCGATTCGCACAACCTTTATCACAGGTTTTCCCGGCGAGACGGATGCGGATTTTGAGGAGCTGATAAAATTTGTTCAAAATTGCCGCTTTGACAATCTCGGCGTTTTCACCTACTCAGATGAAGAGGGAACCGCCGCCTATGATCTGCCCGGCAAAGTTGATTCGAAAATAGCAAAACAACGCCGAAACCGCCTGATGAAGGAACAGGCAAAGATCAGCAAGCAACTCAATCGATCAAAGATCGGCAACACCTATCGCGTTCTTTTCGAAGGCCTCTCACAGGAATCCGATCTTTTATTTCAAGGGCGGCTCGAAGGCCAAGCCCAGGAAATCGACGGCTACATCCTAATCAACGACATTCCCGAAGACCTCGACCCGCAGATCGGAGCGATCTACGACGTAAAGATTACCGAGGCTCATGAGTATGATCTGGTTGGCGAAATTGTCGCGTCCCAGACGGCTACCGCGTGAGACGATAGATCAAGATTGCCGCGCGCTTGGTAAGCATTGGCATTGTCGCCACGCTGGCAGATTCGCCTTTGGCATGTGAATTTTCGCCGCCGCCGATACCTAGACCGTCTAGGCCGGGAATTATACCCGATACAAACGCGACATCGCCGGCACCACGATCACCGGGATCGAGAGCTTCGACCGTCCCAAACCCAATGTCATGGCTAATCTGGTCAAGCTGTTTCAAAAGCGCGTAATTGCCGTCAACCGGCGTCATTGCCGGTATTCCGTCGTCGAAGGTGATCTTTGCGGACGAGCCGGGCAGACTTTTCGAAACAATCTCGCGCATTCTCGTCCTGGCGGATTCCTTTTGCTCTTCGCTAATAAACCGGAGGTCGCCGTGCACTACGACTTTGGCCGGCACGACATTTGTCTTACCTGACGCCGTGCCGTCGGGGCCTTTTGCAGAGGCGGTCGTGCCGCCTAAGAAAAGGGCAGGGTTAAAGGTCAGGTATTTTTCATGTCCGAGCTTTTCGCGGAATTCGTTAAGAATTCGAGACGCTTCAAATATTGCACCGTTGCCCATGGACTCTTTAAAGATCTGACCGGAATGTCCGGTTTTCGCTTCGACCTCCAGCGTCCAAGAACTCCCTCCACGTCGGCCAACGGTTGCGGTATTTCTAACCGCTCCCTCGAAACTCAGGACCGCGTCGCTCCGTTTTGCAGCCTCGATCATTGCACCGCGGCTCACCGCGACCGGATCACCCGAATTTTCTTCATCGCCGGTGAGCATGACGATGATCTGTGTATTTTTGAGTAAATTCGCGGCATTCAGCGCACGTAGGGCTTGCAGGATGACCACATCGCCGCCTTTCATATCCCCGATGCCGGTGCCGTAAACCTTATCACCGTCGCGTCGGTATTTTTCGCCGCGCAGTACCGTGTCGATATGGCCGAGCAGCAATATCCGCTTTCCGCCCTTGCCGCTCGTCTCAGCGATCAGATGACCCGCTCGCTTCATTTCTGCCGGCATTTCAAGCCATTTTACAGACATTCCGAGAGCCTTAAATGCGTCACCAAACAGCGTGCCGACATTTCGAACGCCGGCAAGGTCTTCGGTTGGGCTTTCGATGTTGACCACTTTTTCGAGCAGGGCGATCGCCTCGTCATTATGGCTGTCGATATATTCTATTATTTTGCGCTCGTCGGCGGACAGTTTTTGGGCATAGGACGCGAACGGCGTAATTAACAACATCGCAAAGGCGAAGAAAGATAGATATTTAGTGTGTTTCATTTTATAGTCGTTGAACTCTGATTGATTTTAGTGACAATAGTACACCCGCGCAGTGGCATTTTCAAACGCCTCGCTGTGGTTCATTTGAGACGTCCCGATAGTCCCGTCAAAAATCAACATCCTACAAAAATGTCGGAAAAATAGCGTTCGAGAATTTTTTTTCGCTGAGTCTTTGTGGTCGTTAAAACGTTGGTATAGAATCTTATTTTTTAAGATTCTGACTGTAATTTTCAACTATATTTTTACTTTAATTTAGGAGAATATGAACGCAAAAAATGTATTAACGTACGCAACCGATCAGGAGGCTCGATTTGTCTCCGTAAGGTTTACCGATCTTATCGGATCGTGGCATCATCTGACGTTTCCGATCGACATGCTGTCTGAGGATAGCTTTGAAGACGGATTTGGATTTGACGCATCGTCGCTGAGGGGTTGGGCGGCGATCCACGAATCGGACATGCTGCTTGTGCCCGATCCGTCACGATTTTGGATCGATCCGTTTACCGAGGACACGACAATTTGCCTTATCGCAAACGCCGTCGATCCGATCACAAAGGAAGGTTATTGGCTCGATCCGCGTTCGGTCGCGCAGCGGGCCGAGAGCTATTTAAAATTTACGGGCATCGCGGACACGATCAACGTCGGTCCCGAGGCTGAGTTTTTTATATTTGACGAGGCCAGATACCACAATAATCAGCACTCGGCGGGATATTATGTAAATTCAGACGAGGGACATTGGAACTCGGGCCGCGACGGCTCGGCTGATAACCCGAATACCGGCTATCACATTCGCCCGAAAGAAGGTTATGTGCCGGTCGCGCCGCTTGATACGCTGATCGACATTAGAAATACGATTTCGTCGATCCTCGGTGAGGTCGGCATCAGCGTCGAGTGTCATCACCATGAGGTTGCGACGGCTGGGCAATGTGAGATCGATTTCAAATTTTCGAATCTGCTGCACACCGCCGACAATTTGATGCTTTTTAAATATGTGGTCAAAAATACGGCACATGCGGCCGGAAAGACGGCGACGTTTATGCCGAAACCGGTTTACGGCGACAACGGGTCAGGAATGCATTGCCATCAATCCCTATGGAAAGACGGCAGTCCTCTATTTTCGGGCGATCAATACGCGGGACTTTCGGAAATGGCGAAATTCTACATCGGCGGATTGCTTAAGCACGCTCCGGCACTCGTCGGATTTGCGGCTCCGACGACCAACAGCTACAAACGTCTCGTCCCCGGATTTGAAGCTCCCGTAAATCTTGCTTATTCGGCACGCAACCGCTCGGCGGCTGTGAGAATACCGATGTTCTCGTCCTCGCCAAAAGCCAAACGTCTCGAATTTCGTCCGCCGGATCCGTCGTGCAATCCGTATCTGACATTTGCGGCGCTCTTAATGGCGGGTCTTGACGGCATACAGAACCGCATTGATCCGGGCGAGCCGCTCGATAAGGATATTTACGATTTGCCGCCGGAGGAATTGGCAAATGTGCCGTCGTTGCCGGGCAGTCTCGACGAGGCTCTCAACGCGCTCGAAGCGAATCATGAATTCCTCTTAAAAGGCGATGTTTTCTCGACGTCGATGATCGAACGTTGGATAACCTACAAACGTGACAACGAGATCACGCCGCTGCGTCTGCGGCCGCATCCGCTTGAGTTTTCGATGTATTACGATATTTAGAAGTGAGAAGTCAGAAGTGAGAAGTCAGAAGTGAGAAGTCAGAAGTCAGAAGTGGGCGGGTCGAACGATCTGCCCGTTTTTTGTTATTCTTTAAGCGATGAAAGTTGAACCGGTTGTGTTAGAGGGCAAACATGTGAAACTTGAGCCGATGCGGATAGATCATCTACCAGCATTGTGCGAGGTCGGGCTGAACCAGCCGATATGGAAATGGACCAATAATATTGTGGCCGAGACCGCTGATATTGAGCGGTACGTGCGGGCGGCATTAGCCGACCGTGACCGGGTAACGGCTTTGCCATTTGTTACGATTGATCAAGCTTCCGGGAAGGTCGTTGGATCGACGAGATTTGGAAACATTGATGCGCTCAATCGCAAGGCTGAGATCGGATGGACGTGGATCAACCCACGGTGGCAACGGACTGCGATCAACTCGGAAGCAAAATTGTTAATGCTAACCCACGCCTTTGAGGTGTGGAAATGCATTCGCGTTGAGCTTAAGACCGACGCAAATAACAAAGTCTCGCAAAAGGCGATCCAGCGGCTCGGTGCGGTAAAAGAAGGGATCTTGAGAAACCACATGATCACCGAATCCGGCCGCTATCGCGATTCGGTATTTTTCAGCATTATCGAGATGGAGTGGGAATCCGTAAAGGCGAATTTGGCATCTAAAATTCGGTAGAAACAGACATTGCTATGCGAATACTTTTTGTTTTATCAGTTGTTGCTATTTTATTTGCCGGGTGTTCATCCAATGCGAATACGACGACCACCTTGGCGACCGGGAACCGAAACGGCTCGGACGCGCGGAATTCAAATACGGTTGTCCCCTCCGATCCGAACCGTCCAGCCGATCCTGGCACAGAAAGTGCAAATGTGAAATTAACTCCAACCAAAGCCGAGCGGGCTGATAAGCTCAGACAAAAGAACCTTGCTGCGGCACCGACATCGGGTCCGCCGGCACTGCCGCAGTTTCGGCCCGCGCCGGAGAATTCGCAAATCGCGACGAGCATGAACGGTGAGGGTGCGGTCATTGAGACGCGCGTATTCAAAAATCATCCGCAGCTCGCTAAGGTGGAGATGACGTGGGCGGGGCCGCAGGATAAGAGTTTTAAGATATTTCTGCGAAATGGAAAAGTTATCGAGGCAAAATCGGATAAGATCAATGATCTTAAAGACGTACCGACTTCGATTCTCCTCGAAATGGCGGGAATCGGAGCGGGCAAATAGCAACATCAAGCATGGAGATGCTGAACGATCTATCGGAAAAGGCACACAAAAAAATCATATTGTATAATTGACCTGCATATGGAAAAGTACACTGTAACCTGCCCGTGCTGTGATGCGTCGTTGACGATAGACGCTCAGACGGGTGCGCTTCTCGCCCATGCGGAAAAAAAGAAAGTTCACGGTTCGTTTGAGGAATTGCAAGAAGTGCTGAGTAAGCAGAAAGAAAATCGCGAACAGGTTTTTGCTCAAGAAATGTCGTCTATGAAAGACCGCGAACGGCTGCTGGACGAGAAATTCAAAGAGGCGCTAAAACGCGCCGACGCCGATCCTGACACGCCGTATAGAAATCCTCTGGATCTTGACTAATAATGCCCATGCCGATCGCAGCCGTTTCGCCGGTGACCAACATCCGAGACCGAATTATTGTTGCGCTTGACGTGGCAACAGCGGCGGAGGCTCGCGATATCTCGGATGAATTGACGGGCCACGTCGGAGCGTTCAAGATCGGATTGCAGTTGTTTACCGCCGCCGGCCCCGCGATCGTCCGCGAACTTGCCGACGACGGGAAAAAAGTATTTCTCGACCTGAAATTTCATGATATTCCAAATACAGTCGCAAAAGCGTCGGTCGAGGCCGCGAAACTTGGGGTTTGGATGTTCAATATTCACGCATCCGGCGGCAGCGAGATGATGCGACGAACTGTGAATGAGGTCGAGGAAGCGTGTGCCGTGGACGGAATAAAAAGGCCGATGATCGTTGGTGTTACTTTGCTGACGAGCTCTACGGTTGAAACCTTAAATGAGATCGGAATTCGCGGCGATGTAGAAAGCCATGTCGTTCGGCTCGCTCGCCTTGCCGCCAAATGCGGGCTCGACGGCGTTGTTGCATCGCCTCACGAACTTGTGGCTATCAGGAACGCGATCACTACTAACGAGTTTGTTGTGGTGACGCCGGGTATCCGGTCTACATTTGCAACCGATGACGATCAAAAGCGTGTAACAACCCTGAGGGAGGCGTGCGCCCTCGGTTCGGACTACGTTGTGATTGGCCGGCCGATAACGCTGGCGAAGGATAGGCTCGAAGCCGTCGACAAATTTGTTCATCAGGAAATGCCCGCTAAATAATGCTTCTACGTGATTCCCAAGTTATGAATAAAGGCCGTCGCGGCACTGATCGCAGGTTAATTATTTCCCTATTGTTGCCACTGGCGATGATCGCGGGTTGGATCTCTGTTACACGATGCGTTTATGCACAGGGCGTTGCGGCTACGCGGTCGATATTTAAGGTCGGTGAGAAACTGACCTACAACATCTCATTTGGCAAGATCACAGATGGCGGATTTGCCGAATTGTATGTCGCGTCTCGAGGGCGGCTTTCGGGAAAGGACGTTGTAGAAATACGCTCGAGGGCTAAGACGCTCGGTCTAGTGAGTGCGGCGTTTTTTATGGCTGACGAGAGCCGCCAGGTTTTTGCCGCGCCCGACACAGGTTTGCCACTCTATATCCGAAGGGTTACGAATGACGGTCCACTGCCAAAAGAGACTGTCAATAATTATCTCAAACACGTCACCTCAAATTTTGATCTCCTCACGGTTATTTACAAAGCAAGGGAAGCCGGCGGTATCGGCACCTATCCGTTTCTCGAGGGCGATCAGATTTACACCGCGACATTTCAAACGACCGGCAGCGAACATGTAAAGACGGACGGGGGCGACTTTGACACGATTATATCGGTCGTTCAGAGCGAGCTATTTACTGCAAACGGCATCAAAGAATTTAAGATCAACTTTACCGCTGATGACGATCATATTCCGGTTCTGATAAGGATAAAAACAGCAAAAGGTGAGTTTAGAGCCTCGCTCCTTGCCGTGCACGTTGACGAACCCGAGCCCGCTCCTACGCCGACTCCGAAGCCGGTCGTGGTGCCTGGACCAAGTGGAACTCCGCGTCCGACACCTTCGCCGACACCATACGTCGAAAATATGCCGTTGTCGCCAGAACTCGGTTTCGAGCTGGGCGAAACCCTTAATTATAGTATTTCGACTGTCGGCAAGCCGGTGGCCGCGATCACGTTAGCGGCGGCGGAACGAAAACTATTTCAGAAGAGGGACAGCCTGCTTCTTACTGCCACGATCACGGGAGTCGAGCCGGGAACGACGGCGTTCCGTACGGGTGATTCGGTAAAGGTTCAGGTCGAGCCTGATACTTTGGCTCCCCGGTGGTATGAGAGTGCGTTTCTCACAAAAATCCCCGGGCTTAATCAAACTGTGACGTTTGATCAGCGAACGGGGAATATCACTTTCGGTGATCCGGCGATCATTGATGGGCCGGTGGGAACGCACAGCCTGTTGTCACTGGTCTACGCGATGCGGTCGTTCAATTTGAGGACAAGCAAGGATCCGAACAGCCCTGTGAACGATACTCGTGTCGCTGTTTTTTGGGAATCGCGGCCATACATTTTCACGCTTCGGCCCTCTAATCCGGCGGAAATAATTGTAAATGGCGAGAAAATCTCAGCTCAGCAGATCACCGTCAATACCGGCAACCCTCAACTCGACGGTCTCGGTATTAAGGTATGGCTAACGGCTGCCGACCGCGTACCTGTCCGATTTACGTTCGGGGCATACACGGCCGACCTGATCGCCCGTACTACCAATCACTCCAAATAATTTATGGGTTTTATTTTACCGGAGGCGTCTGATCACCTAATTGAAATTGAAATCTATTTTCAATTAGGATAGAATGAACATGGAAATTCGTTTACGAATACGACGATTTTTGATTTGAAGATAACGGCAAATATAAGCGCCGGGGAAAGAAGGAATGATATTGACCGATCTTCCAATAGGAAAAGACGCTCGCGTGACGGCTGTCAACGGAGCGAGCAGCGTAACCCGCCGATTGATGGAAATGGGCGTAATTCCGGGCGTTGCGGTCCAGGTTGTCAAGATGGCACCATTCGGCGATCCGATAGAGATACGTGTACGCGGCTATAGCCTCGCCATGAGAAAGAGTGAGGCCGACGCGATCGAGGTTACTATTTAGCAGTGCGGCTGATGGCCGATGAATGAAAGCAAACGGACATAACTCTCAAATAACCATCGCTCTTGCGGGCAATCCCAACGCCGGCAAGACGACTCTCTTTAATTCCTTAACCGGCCTAAAACAAAAAGTCGCAAACTATCCCGGCGTTACGGTCGAACGTAAAGAAGGCCCGTGGACGCTAAACGGAAAGTCCGCGAATCTCATTGATCTGCCTGGCCTGTACAGCCTTGAGGCAACCTCGCTCGACGAGCAGATTGCCCGCGATATTATTACGGGCGAGCAAACTGGCATGCCAAAGCCCGATGCGATCGTGGCTGTCGTTGACGCGACCAATCTCGAACGCAATCTTTATCTCGTCACGCAGCTTTTTGAATTTGGCATTCCAGTTGTTGTCGCGTTGACGATGATTGATGTTTTTGAGAAGCAAGGCCACGAGATCGATATTGAGATGCTGGCGGTGCTGCTGAAAACGCCGGTCGTCGCGGTCAACGCAAAAAGCGGACGGGGACGACTGGACCTCGCCGAAAAGATTGGCGAGGTCATGCATACTACGCCGCAGGTGCCGTACGTCTATAACGAAACCGAAGACGAAGCCGGGCCGCACGGCAAGATATTTGCACGTTACAATTTTATTTCGGGCGTCGTGCAGGATTCGGTCTGGCACAGCGATCATCAAAAACACCGCATTTCCGAAAAGATCGACCGCGTTCTGACGCACCGCTTTTTTGGGCTCGTTATCCTGGTGGCGATCCTGCTGGTTGTCTTTCAGACAATTTTTTCATGGGCACGTCTACCTATGGATCTGCTTGTAAACGGTTTTGGGGCGTTGGGTGATCTGGCGCGATCTCAGCTTCCGGCTGGTCTGCTCACCGATCTGATAGTTGACGGCATCATCGCCGGGGTTGGCGGCATACTCGTCTTTTTGCCGCAGATTCTGCTGTTATTCCTGTTTATTTCACTGCTCGAAGATACGGGTTACATGGCCCGGGCGGCGTTTTTACTCGATAAATTGATGAGCCGCGTCGGGCTTCATGGCAAAGCGTTTTTGCCGCTAATGAGTAGCTTTGCATGTGCTATTCCGGGCATTATGGCGACGCGGACGATCGAGGACCGCCGCGACCGCTTTGCGACGATAATGATCGCGCCGTTTATGAGTTGCTCGGCGCGCCTGCCGATTTACACGCTGATGATCGCGGCTTTCTTTTCGGGCCGGACGGTTTTTGGCTTTATTTCGCTCGGTGCCGTGCTAATGCTGGCAATGTATGCTCTTGGCGTCGTAATGGCTGTCATCATGGCGTTTATCCTGAAGCGTACCGTTTTAAAAGCGCCGCCATCGCCATTTCTAATGGAGCTCCCGCCTTACCGAATGCCCAATTTCCGCACGATCTTTCAAAATATGTTTACGCGTGCCGGGCTTTTTGTAAAGCGTGCGGGGACCGTGATTCTTACGCTTTCGATTATTTTATGGGCGATGATGAATTTTCCCCGCGCGTCGCAGCAGGACATCAACGTGCTCCAAACACAAATCGAGCAAACATGTAACTGTACGCCCGAAGAAGCTCGGATACAGGCTGAAACGCAGTCGAAAAGCGAGATTCTCCGAAATAGTATCGCGGGCAAATTCGGCCACGCGCTCGAACCGGTCATTAAGCCTTTGGGTTATGACTGGCGGATCGGCATAGGTTTAATCTCGGCGTTTGCGGCGCGTGAGGTTTTCGTTTCTACGATGAGCATTTTATACAGCGTCGGACACGACGCCAACGCGGAAAACGAATCGCTCCTCAGCGCCGTCAGAAACGCAAAAAACGATGACGGCCAACTGATTTGGAGCCCTCTGCTCGGCCTTTCGACCATGGTTTTCTTTCTGTTGGCTATGCAATGCCTGTCGACTGTTGCAATTGTCCGCCGCGAAACAAACTCCTGGTCGTGGCCTATATTTATGACGGTTTACATGTGCGTGCTGGCCTATATCGGGGCATTTATCGTCTTTCAAGGCGGCAGATTACTGGGATTTTAGCTTGGGTTCCAACTTTAGTTAGCTTATGCTTAGATATTGCTAACTAAAGTTGGAACTCCGAACGAGGTTTTTATGAATATTCAATATATTATCGTGCTATTTATCGTCGTTGCGGCGATCGGTTACGTCGGCAATATGTTCTGGCAAAAGGCAAAATCGACAACAAAAAAGGGCGGCTGCGGTTCGGATTGCGGCTGTGGAAGTAAATCGCAAAAGGTCTAATTCAGGATAATGGGACACGAGCACAGCCACGCACCCTCGAATTACGGAAAGGCTTTTGCAATTGGGATCACGCTAAATCTGGCTTTCGTCATTCTCGAAGTCATATACGGGCGCCTATCTAATTCGCTCGCTCTTGTTGCTGATGCGGGGCATAATTTGAGCGACGTGCTTGGTCTCGGATTAGCGTGGGGAGCAATGATCCTTGCTCGCCGC
>JAYUDV010000391.1:0-47320 GCA_043739565.1 Chloracidobacterium sp. | reverse complement strand
TGATCTCAAGCCGCTTTTGCACCACGCCGCGCCAATAATTGTCGATAAAACGGGCAAAAGCTCCCTTTTTGTCGTCATAGATCGCGTCAAATCTTTTCGCGTCATCATGAAAATGATCGCGAACTTTCTCTTCGACGGTATGTGAAACGTTATCTGTCATAAAATTCAAATGCCGCAGACCCGCGCGTAAGCAAGGGCAAACTTGCTGTGTTGAATGTCACGCCCTTGCTTACGCGCAGGCTTCTGCATCGATACCCAAAACCTCTTTCATCGGCGCCATTTCGAAATCACGCAGAAGCTTTTTGAGCCGACGCTCGGTCGCCCCGAGGTTAAAATAATGCGTCAGCGCGATCCGCCGCGGTACGTCAATCCGCGGGTGATCGGGGTCGAGTTCCCACGGGTGCAGATAAAACGTGACCGGCTGACCGCCGCGATTTACGGACCGGATCGCCTGCTTCGTGACCTGATACGGATAGATGCGAAAATACGCACCGCCCGAGATCGGCATCGTAAAGCCCGGTAACTTGAGCGTGGATATTGGAAATTCGACAAACTCGTGCCTTCCGCGTTTTATCGTATACGGAAAACGCGGAGCGTCGGCAATACCATAGCGATAATTCAGCACCGGAAAAATGCTCGAATCGTACTTGATGCCAAGTTCACCTAAAATATCGAGCGCCCACAGCGAGTCTTTTGTTATCGAAAAAAACGGAGCGCGGTGGCCGAGAACCTTTTTTCCGGTTAGGTCTTCCAGAAACTTGATCGCCCGCGTTAATTCTTCCTGAAACAGCGCAGGTTTTTGCTGATAAATCAACGTGTGCGAAAATCCGTGCGTCCCGATCTCGTGCCCCTCGGCCTCGATGCGTTTTACGATCTCAGGATGCTTTTCCGCGACATATCCGAGTATAAAAAATGTCGCCTTGGCGTTGCCTTCGTCCAGGATCTTTAACAACTTGTCGCCCGCCGCTTCGATCCTGTCCTCGAACTTGCCCCAATCGGCATAAGGAATTTCAATTCCCTGATACCAATCTTCGAAATCGATTGTCAGCGCATTTGTGATCGGCATCTTGCCCATAAAATTTAAATGGTAACCGGCAAATAAGCCGCGCCCCGTTACTGTCTAACGGGCGGCGGCAAATATGACGACAGTGCGGGGAAGCCGCTGCCGGTTACCAAGCCTTTAGTAATATTTTATCACTTTTCAAGAAAAACACGGGAGTCGGGCGATTTACGCTGCCTTTTCGGCGATAAGAAGTATGTTTTTGCCAAGCGGCGGTCGCATCACCCGCTCAAACATTCGCGTCATTGGCACGGCGATTTTGTCATACATTTCAACTGATCCGCTTCCCAGCGAATCTGACCGAAACAGCTTATATTTTACCCACCACGGGATGACGCCGAAAAAATCAAAATACCTGGATTTCACAATCTTAAAACCCGCCACACCGCATTTTTCTTCAATCTCGGCTTTATCATATCGCCGGAAATGGCCGATGCGGCGGTCAAATTCACCGTAAAGTGACATAAGGGCCGGTACAAAAATGAAGCAGCGTCCGCGTGGGCCCAGCGTTTCGCTAATCATCTTTAGCTCGGCAAGATCGTCCTCGATGTGTTCGAGCACATTGACGTAAATGATCGAATCCGGTGCAGAAAGCTTGCCAGCAACTTCACTGAAAGTGTTGTTATGAAAACTGAGTTCTACATTTTCGCGGCGACCCGCGAGGTTTGCGGTCAGTTGATCGAACATCGCGGAAGGCTCGATCAATGTCAGGCTTTCCGGATTTTCGAGCAATAGCATTTCCGAAAATGAACCGGTGCCGGCACCGACCTCCACGATTCGCCGACCCAGAAAAGGCCGAAACTCGTCGAGGATCCAATTGTGGTAATTGACGGCAAAAGACATTGCTTCCAGGTCGCGGCCCGGATATACCACACTTTCACCCACGTTTTTCCTCCAGCAAACGGTTGTTGAGCGTCGATAGCATCGGTGGAATTTCCCTGAATGAGCCACGCAAACCGGAAAATAAATTAAACCGGACGATGTACCAAACCGCTGCAATGCCGTCGGTCATTCCGATCTTTTTGCCCTCGGCATAGGTTCGCCCGTAATAGCTGATCGGCACCTCATACACCGCGCATTTTAGCTTTGCGATCTTCGCCGTGACCTCAACCTCAAAGCCAAAGCCTTTGGACGTAATCACGAGATTTCGAATAATATCGCCGCGAAACGCCTTGTAACACGTCTCGATGTCGGACATATTCAAGTTGGTGAGCATATTTGAGAAAAAGGTCAACGCCTTATTTGCCAGATAATGCGAGAAATACAGAACGCGGGCGGCTTTTTTGACCATAAAACGCGAGCCGTAGACGACGTCGGCGCGTTGGTCGACGATCGGCCCGATCACGTCGGCGATCTCGTGCGGATCATACTCGAGATCGGAATCTTGAATTATCACAATATTGCCCGTGGTCAACGCGATGCCTGTCTTTAACGCCTCGGTCTTTCCGGCGTTTTTTTCATGACGCACGGCACGTATCCGCGTGTCGGAAGCCCTGAGTTCGCCGATGATTTCGGGCGTCTTGTCGCTCGAGCAATCATCGACAATTATCAACTCGAGCAAGAACGGCAACTCCAAAACCTGCTTGACGACGCGCCCAATAGTCCTCTCCTCGTCAAAGGCCGGCATCACGACCGACAGAAAAGGTTTAGCTGTTGTAAGTTCTGTCGTCATTTCTTGAATCCAACCGCCGTCCAAAACGATGTGACGCTAAAAGTGATATTTTCGAGACCCGACCTTTCCATCATCGCCTGAATTTCCTTTTTTGAAAACCGCTGTTCGAGCCGCGTGCCAAACCGGTCGAGCGCGTCGTTACGCATCACGTAAAAGCTGTTATTCCGATACTGCGACAGCGGAAAATGCGCGACATTAGCTCCTAATTTCTCCATTATCCGCGCGGCGCGCGCCATGGGAAAATATATCACGACGGCCAGAATCTGGCTGATCGCATACCGCAGAGAATTCGGCAGACGACAGATGATCGCGCGAATTGCGTTGCTTGTTTTCCAGATCAGGCGAAACCACGCCGGACGGTTATCAAAATTGTAATAGAGATAGACGAGAAACGGCGCTCCCGGCTTTAGTTTCGCAACGCACGCTCTCAAACCGGCCGCAGTGTCTGGTATATGATGAAGCACGCCGAGAGAATATCCAAAAGCGCAGCTCGCGTCGTCGAGCGGAATGTCACCGGCTCCGGCGACCTGAAATTCGCAATTTGCCGCGTCGCTAAGATTGCGTTTTGCGACATCGAGCGCTTCCTCGCTCGGATCGAAGAGGTAAAGTTTGCCGACGCGCGGCGCGACGAGCTTTGCCCATCGGCCGCTGCCGCAGCCGAGGTCAAAACCCACGGCGTCCGGCCCGATCGCATCCCACGGAAAAATATTGAAATAGTTGTCAAACATCCGCTGAAGCTCGTCCGGACAAAGCGCGGATTGATCGAACCGCGACCACTCGTCGCCGAATCCGTCTACAACCTGAGTGTCGATATTCGCCGTCATTGTCGATCGATAAACCGCTGAAACCATAGCTCAAGCATCAGCATTGTCCAAATCTGAAACGAATGATCTCGTTTTGCGGAGGTATGCTCTTCAACATATTTTTCAATCATTTCGGGCCTGACGATACCGCGTTTTAACGACTTTTCCGAAAGCAGGACGCCCCGGACAAAATCTTTCATCCCGCCGCGAAACCACTTGCCAATGGGGACGCCAAATCCCATTTTTTTTCGATAAACGACATCTTTCGGAACAAGCCGGGCCGCGACCTTTTTCAATAGCGATTTCGTCTCAAACCGCCTCATTTTCATCTGCTCTGGTAGGCTCGCGGCAAACTCGATCAGATTGTGATCGAGAAACGGCGAACGCGCCTCGAGCGAATTTGCCATCGACGCGATATCGACCTTGACGAGCAGATCGTTTGGCAAATAGGTCATCTGGTCGGTAAGCAGCGTCGCGTCGAGCGTTCCGGTTCCGTTCGCCCTGGCAAACCAATCGTCCAGAAAATGCGAGGCATTTTGCCCGGCGACCGCGTGGGCAAAATCATTTGTATAAAGCGCTTGCTTTGCGTCACGGTTAAAGGTCGACATCCACCGAAAATACCGCTCGGTCCGCGGCAGATTTGCGGCCTGGAGAAAGCGCTTCGCATCGCGAAAGCGGCTGCGTTTTAATTCGGATGTGGGCAAAAAATTGACGGGAGCTTCGATAAACACCTTACGCAAAGCTTTTGGCACACGATGGTATGCCTCGGCGATACGCATCGCCGCGTAACGCTCGTAACCCGCAAAGCTCTCGTCACCGCCGTCGCCATTCAAGGCGACGGTCACTTGCTTGCGCGTTTCTTTAGCGACGTAGTAAGTCGGTATCGCGGATGAATCCGCAAACGGCTCGCCGTAGTGTTCGACCAGCGTCGGGAGCACGTCGAGAGCGTTTGGACGAACGATGAATTCGTGATATTCGGCACCGACGTGCTCCGCGACGCGTTTTGCATATTTAAGCTCGCTGAAATCCTCTTCCTCAAAGCCGATAGAAAATGTTTTTACCGGTGAGGAACTTTCCTGAGCCATCAGAGCGACGACTGCGGACGAATCGACGCCACCAGAGAGAAAAGCGCCTAACGGCACCTCGGAGATCATGCGGAGCCGCGTAGATTCACGCAAGATTCGGGTTGTTTCCTCAATCGCCTCGCCTTCGGTGATCTTTATTTTCTTTGAAAAATCAGGCTGCCAATAGCGTTTTGTCTCCACTCGCCCGGCTTTCCATTTAAGCCAATGCCCCGGCTCAAGCTTTCGTATTTGCTTAAACGCCGTTTGCGGCGCCGGAACGCAGAGATACGAGAAATAGCTGTCGATCGCCTGCATATCGACCTCGCGGGAAACCGACGGATGCTGAAGAACGGCTTGAAACTCGGAGCCGAAAATGAGGTCGCCATTTGCTTGGTGAGAGTAAAGAACCGGCTTTTTGCCGACGCGGTCGCGAGCCAGGAAGAGCGATGTATCGCTCTCGTCCCAGATTGCCAGAGCAAACATTCCGCGCAAATGTTGGAGGCAATCTTCGCCGTATTCATCGTAGAGATGGATCACGGCCTCGGTGTCGGATTTTGTGTAGAATTGATGGCCGCGTTTCTCCAGATCGTCGCGTAGGAATTGGTAATTATAGATCTCGCCGTTAAAAACTATCCACTTGGTCTTGTCCGCGTTGTGGATCGGCTGGTGTCCGCCCGAGACGTCGATGATCGAAAGGCGACGCATCGCGAGACCGGCATTTTCGTTTAGGTAAAAGCCGTCATCGTCCGGTCCGCGATGAGCAATGGCCCGATTCATGCGCTCCAAAACCGAGCGTTCCACAACAGCGCCGTTCGTATTTACATAACCCGTAATTCCGCACATTCTGGTTTACGCGCCGACACCTCGAGCCCGTACGCGAAGCTGGCTCTCGACTCGCTTTTGAGCCGCCATTCGGATCAGCCGTTTGTTTTCGCGACGCTCATTAAATGCAGTCCAGCCGACGCCGACAAGAATAAATAAAAATACCTGTATCTGCGTGCGTTGACGATAGGCCGTTCCTACATTTCCCAAAAAGACGGAATATGCAATCGTCAGCATCAAGCTGAAGATCAGGATCGGAAAAGCGCTCCGCAACCGGTACTTAATGGCATAGATAAGGCCCGAAATTAACAACGGCATCATCGCCCACCACGCCAAAACCTCAGGTATTGTGATCGCCTGTCGCAAATTTGCCGCTTGCCACGGAAACGGTGCGAACATCAGGTACGAAAACCCAATCGGGAGCGCCGAAATTGCGCCCTCGGTCGTCGAAACATCGACATCCTCGCCATAACCCGAACTTGCGGCCCTCGCGAGATCCGAGCGGCTGCTCTGGATGCGCTCAAGATTGCCAAACACTTTAAGCTCGACGCTGGCATTTCGGCCAACGCCAAAATAAACCAGGGCGACTCCGAGAACCACAAGGACCAGCGTTCGCCGCAGAATCGACTGATTCGACGTATTTGCCCCAACAATAAAACTCCCGACGATCGACACCAAGACCATGTATAGAATATAGAATCTCAGTGACATAATACCGAAAAGAGAGATTACAAGCAGCCCGATCGCCGCGTAATTTATCCGCTCCTGTAATTGCAAAACCATCGTCATTGTCAGGACCAGCAGAAAGATGATCAAACCATCCTTTAGCAATTGTCCCGACCAGATCACAAACGACGGAAAGATCGCGATGGCGATCGCCGAGGCCTTGGCAACCTTGATGTTATTAAAAACTTTATTGGCACAAAAGAACACCATCGGAGCGGTCGCAGCCCCAATGACTGCACAGACCGACTGGGCGGCAAAAATGTTCCGGCCCAAAACCGAGTATATGGCCCCGGTCAGATAATACATGCCCCAGCCCGCGCCGCTCCGTGGGTCAAATTGGTAATCAAGTCCCTCGGATCGGACAGCATGCCCAAGCCAGCTATCCGACAACATCGCACCGTACATGTCGTACGCCTTGGCATCGCCGCCGAAAAAGTCACGCCATTCAAAAACATGAATCAAGATCCCGAAAGCCATTCTCGCCGCCAGAGCAACAAGAAAGATCGTCGTGATAAATTCTTTTTCTTCGGTAAATTTTCGGAATACAAAGATCGCGATCGCCGACAAAATAGCTACGACCAAAACCGCGACCGCCCCCTCCGGAGGCGGAACAACGATCGAACCCATAGCGATGACGAGTATACATGCCAGCAGCAAAAAGCGATTTCGCATCAGGGAGTTTCCTCCCGTAGTACAAGGTTGTTTTCGAGCACGAGAGCGTCAAAATTTGCGTTTCCAAATGTATTGATCGCGTCCTGCGGCGTGCAGACGATCGGCTCCTGGACATTAAAAGACGTGTTCAGCAGCATCGGGATGCCGGTGATCTTTTTGAATTCGTTAATAAGGCGCCAATATCGCGGATTAATATCGGAACCGACCATTTGCGGCCTCGCCGTGCCGTCGACATGAACCACCGCCGGAATTTTTGCCTTGTATTCGTCGGCGACCTCGATAACCGTGATCATAAAAGGATCGTGATGCTCGACGCCAAAAACCTCGGTGCCATGTTCCTCAAGCATTGACGGAGCCAGCGGGCGAAACCATTCGCGAAGCTTGACCTTATCGTTCAATATCTCGCGCATATCGGCCCGACGCGGATCGGCCAGAAAACTTCGTGCTCCAAGCGCTCGCGGACCTAATTCCATCCGTCCGTTAAACCAGCCAATAATCGCTCCGTCGGCGATCATCTGTGCCAATCTCGGCAGCAGGATGTCGTCGGGCAGAGTTTCGTATGTCAGTCCCGCGGCATCGAGCGCCGTCCGGCATTCTTTGTTTGAAAATCCGGGGCCCCAATAGGCGTGATTCATTTCAAATTTGCGTTCCTGGCCGAGCGTCTGATTCCAAACGTACATTGCCGCGCCGAGCGAACAGCCAGCGTCACCAGCGGCCGGCTGAACAAAGAAATTTTTGAACGGCGTCTCGTGGAAAATTCGCCCGTTCATCACCGAGTTAAACGCTACGCCGCCCGCCATGCAGAGGTTCTCCTCGCCCGTCATTTCCTTGATTTGCTTGACGAGATAGATGGCCGTGTCCTCGAGTGCCTTTTGGGCGGAGCAGGCGATGTCCCAATGGTGTTCGCTCAGCTCCTCACCGCGTTTTCGACTCGGCCCCAGTTCTTTTACGATCGCGTCGGAAAACTGATAGTGTTTCGCAAGGTGGTGATCGAGTACTTTGATATTGAGTTTAAAATCGCCGCTTCCGTTGGTCGTCAATACTTTTTCGCGAAAGAAATCGACGTGTTTCGGCTTACCGTACGCGGCGAGGCCCATTACCTTCCACTCGTCGCCGGTGAACATGTCAAACCCGATGTAATTGGTCACCGCCGAGTAAAATTGTCCGAGCGAATGCGGCAATTTTATGCGTTTGAGCACTTCGATCTTATTGTCTTTGCCCCGGCAAAATAGCGTCGTCGTGTCTTCGCCCGTGCCATCCCAGGTTAGGATTGCCGCCGAATCGAACGGCGAAACAAAAAACGCCGACGCGGCGTGTGTCTGGTGATGTTCGAGATAGTGAAATTTGAAATCGCTCGGCCCGAAATGCTCACGAAGCCGTTTCGGGTGCTTGAACATTCCCAGATAGCTCTCGCTCACCTGTGCCACACCCCGATCGGCACGGGCCTTAAACATTTCGCGCGAGATAAATGCCGATTTGGCGGCTTGCATCGCCTTATGCCGCAGGATCCACGGCTTCCAATAATGGCCGACATGCTCGACATCTTTCAGAGCGATCCCGGCCTGATCGAGACAAAACTGTATTGATCGGAACGGAAACCCGCTATGGTGCTTTACACGCGAAAAACGCTCCTCTTCGACGGCGGCAACAAGCTCGCCGTCTTTGATCAGCGAAGCGGCAGAATCGCCAAGTGTCGTTAAACCGAGAATGTACATAAAAAAGAGAGGTCAACAACGGATTATCGCAGATTTACACGGATTATTTTTTTCACCCAATCCTCTCTATTTGACTTCTGTCTTTTATCCGCAAAAATCCGCGTTAATCCGTTGTTACTTTACTCAGACGGTTGATCAAACGATGAAGCTCAAAACTCTGAGCGCCAAAATTCAAAATTAGCGCGAGTTTCAGCCCGGTTGCCTTAAGGTAATTTAGCGTCTGGGCCTGGTGAATTGCCGTTATTCTGTCCGCAACCTTCAATTCGAGAATGAGTGTTTGCTCAACAAGAATATCGGCACAATAACCTCCAACAATCTCACCTTCGAATTTAACCTTGATCGGCACTTGCTGCTCGGCGAATATTCCTGATCTCCGAAATAAAACCATTAACGAATTCTCATAAACCTTTTCTAAATATCCGTGCCCGAGTGTTCTGTGAACTTGCATACCCAAACCGATAACCTTATATGTTAAATCGCCGTAAAGCAGTTCTTCACCCATAAAGATATTTAACAACGGATTAACACAGATTTATTTATAAACGAATTAGAGTGTTTGCTAAAAAGAAAAATATTCTGTCAATTGAAATAAATTTAATCCGTGTCAATCTGTGTTAATCCGTTGTTTCAAACTCTCTATTTAACCAGGCTGCGGCTGGCGAGCTCAGCCGTCGCACTTTCAACTTTGTCCTCGGCTTCCTGTTCACCAAGCCAGTTCAAAAGCTCTGCGAGGCCTTTTTCCAGAGTGACTTGCGGCTCATAACCGAGCAGCTTTCTCGCCTTTGAAATATCCGCGACGCAGTGGCGAATATCGCCTTCGCGGTATTTGCCTACTATTTCGGCCTCGATATTCTTGCCCAAACCTTTCGCCAGCAACCGGGCGATTTGTTTAACTGTCGTCGCCCGTCCGGTGCCAATATTCAGGGACTCGTAATCGGCCTTGTCCGTTTCTAAAGCGAGGAGATTTGCCCGGACGATGTCCTTTACGTTTACAAAATCGCGCGACTGTTCGCCGTCCTCAAAGATGGTCGGGGCCTGATCGTTCATCAAACGCGATGAAAAGATCGCACAGATGCCAGTGTACGGATTAGACAGCGCCTGACGCATGCCGTACACATTAAAATAGCGAAATGCCACGGTCGGTATCTTGTACGCTCGGCCAACGGCGAGACAATACTGCTCTTGGTCCTGTTTGGTGACCGCGTACACCGAAGTCGGGAATAGCGGTTTGTCTTCGGGCGTACCCACAGGTTCGAGCAGCCCGCCGCATTTCTTGCATCCAAATTCCCAATCGTGAGCCGCAAGCTGTTCGTTTGGCCTTAGAAACGGATTGATCTTGACGTTGCAGGTATCGCAGCGGTAAGCTCCTTCGCCATAAATGGACATCGATGACGCGACGACCATCTTTTTGAACTGCCGTGGCCGCTTGATCATTTCCTCAAGCAAAACGGCTGTCCCGAGGTCATTTGCCTTTACATACCGGACGATCTCGTACATCGATTGGCCGACGCCGACCTCGGCGGCCTGGTGATAAACGACATCAATGCCATCGAGCGCCTTAGAGACCGCCTCGCCGTCGCACACATCGGCTTTGATAAATTCGGCCTGCGTGTTGAGATGCGGCGGGACAACTTGCCCATGAACTTGTTCGACCAGCGAATCGAGTATGCGCAACCGGTGCCCGCGCGTCACCAATGCGTCCACCAAATGCGAGCCAATAAATCCGGCCCCGCCGGTAACTAAAATATTCAGATTTTCCATTCTAAATTCGCGTAGCTATCGCCGACCGAAAAACTTGCCATACGAGTGGAGCGACAACCTTGGCGGAATATTCCTTTTCGACGGTTTGGCGGCCCGCCACGCCGATCCTGCGTCTCAGCACGGCTGAGTGGATCAGCATTTTTAGCTTTTCGATCCATTCATCCTGGCCGTCGGCCAAAAATCCGTTCTCTCCGTCCGTAATGATTGTAGAATTTACACCAACCGGCGAGCAAATGGTCGGTATGCCGAGCGCCATGTATTGCAGAGCTTTGAGGCCGCATTTGCCGCGGCTCCAATTCTCATCCGGCAGCGGCATCAGGCCAATGTCGATCCGTCGCAGATCGTCGAGCTCGCTGCCCGACCGCCATTGCATAGCCTCAGTATCTACGCCGTCAATTTTGTAGGCCGGCGTGCCGATGACACGTAGAAGAAATTTTTCGGTTCGGGCAAGCTCACGCAAAACATCGCGGATCGTATCCAGATGTTGGATCGTGCTAAAGCTGCCGCTCCAGCCAATCGTCACGGTCTCAGGCTCGTCGGGCTCGTCACGGAGCGTGTATTTATGGGTGTCGATCGTAGTCGGGATGACCGTCACATTTTTGTTGTACTGGCGAGCGTAATCGGCCAGATACTCGTTTCCGGCCATAACGTGGGCCGACAAGCGGCAAATTTCTGCGGTCTTTCCGGGAAATTTTAGATAGCTGAGATAGCCGTTCGACGGGCTTTTGTACGAGACAAAGATCGCGTCGTCAAAATCAAAAACGACGGGAATGCCCGAACGTGCGATCTTGCGTTCAAACCACGGCGGGCCGAGTAATGCAGCCTCGCGAAACAGATAAACGAGGTCGAAATCTTTTAAATCTCCCAATTCCGCACGCCGCCGGCCAAAATTGCGGCTGACCGCGCGGATCTTCGCCGCCACATTCCCCGATTTATGAAGAACGGCACGCAGTTCGTCCGTTTCAAAAGGCGCATATGTGATCTCGACACCGTTTTCGCGCAGGATCGGGTCCCATTGTTCGATTCGAAAACGCTGTCCGGGTGAAGTGTCGCAAATGGAAGGAACTACCGCCAAAACTCGCATAGCAAGAATGAAATGTTAGCAACTAACTACTTGCTTTGCAAAAGCCTGTTGTACAGACGACGGTAGCGAACACCGCCGACGCTCACGAGATCAAAACGCAGTTTTGCAGTTTCGCGGCACTTGTTAGCAATGTCTCCAAGTTCGGTGAGGCCCGCGATCGCGTTGAGATAGCTCTCGCGGTCAAAGGTGTCGATCAGGACGCCGACGCCATCGGCGACGATCAAGCTATCGACGTCGCCGATACCGGAATTTGCGATGATCGGCAGACCGGCGGCCAGACATTCGGCATTTTTGGTCGGCGACGAAGCCTGTTTTGAATAGCAATTTTTGATAAAAGAGACCGCCAGGTCCGCCGCATTCAAATAGCCGGGAATCTCAACGGGCGAAACCGTGCGAACCAGAAAGTCATTTTCGCCAAACCCATTATCCAACATACGCTGAGTCGCCAGATCGGCTTGACGCTGCGTCAGGATCATGACAAAAATATTCGGATCGGCGTCGCGTGCCGCAGCAAAAAGATCGAACATTTCGTCCGTCAGATACCAGCCGCCAAACGAGCCGACGTATACAAAAACCTTTCGCCCCTCGACGCCGAGCTTTTGCCGCATCTCATTGCGTTCGGTGTCAGTTACGGCGTCAAACCGCTCAATATCGACGCAGCACGGTATCACCTCTACGGGTCGGCCATTGGCGTCGCTGCCGGATTCCTTCGATCCCGGAAAGAGGATTTCCCTCGCTTTTTCAGTCAATACAACAAATCCGTCCGATTCTTTTAGCAGCCATTTCTCGACGCATTTCGCTGAGCGGTAGAGCCAACCGTTTTCTGGCCAAATACCCGCGTCTGTGTATTCCTCGGGGAAAAATCCGCGAATGTCGAAAAGCAATTTTGGCTTTTTACCAGAAAATCGCCGCGCCAAAGCCCCCATCAAGGTCGGAATATGGACCCGCCCGTGCAATATATCGAAATTCCCGCGACCGATCATTCTCCGCACAAAAACGGTGCCGCGAAAAATATCGTACGCCGTGGCAATCGCCGACGGACTCTTGTGGTAACCGAGACAGTGCCAATCAATGCCGGTTTGGGCCAATTTTTCTTTTTCAGCCGCGATCTCATCCGCCGACCACGATTCTCGGATTTGCGGCTCAAATGTCAGCAAACACATCGCGACACCATCCTTAATCAGCTCCCGCAGATATGGGATAACTTGCGTCTGCACAAGCGGCTCGCGCAAACCGAAGTAACAAATATAGAGAGCTTTGGGCATCTAACCTTTTTCCGCGACGACCACCTCGGCATTGAAAGCCACTCTTCGGTTAGTGGTAATTGCTGATGTTCATTTTCCCCTTTGTAAAAGCCGTTTCGGATAGTTAACAAAATGGATCCAATTGGCGGGCCTGTACCAGAGGCTTTTGGTCGCCTGCTCGGCGAAATGCACATACTGTCCCGCCCGATAGTACGATCCGGCTAAAACCCGGTGCAGATTACCATACGCGGTTCGTCGCAGGGATTGGGTCTGCGGGTCATCTGTCTCGAACGCTTTTTCAAATCCCAACAGCATTTCTCGCTCCATTCGCTCGATATTCCCGTGCATATTCGACCCGTGCTTTCGATACTTTAACAGGATATCGGTGACAAATCCCACGTTATAATGGCGGCTAACCTCGTAAAAAAAATCCCAATCGGCGGAAGTCGAGAGCCGCTGGTCAAATCCGCCAACAGCATCGAAGGCTTCTCGACGAACCATTATTCCACTCCCGCCACCGAGGATGACTGGCAGCTCAAATCGCAAAAGATCTTCGGCAACCCGCCCGCCCATTCCGTTCGTAAGTTCGCAAATTTTATTTCCCTTGCCGTCGATCTCGACCACGCCCGCATGCACCATTCCCAGTTCGTGGTCGCCGGCAAACATCTCGATCTGCTTTTCGATCTTTGCCGGCAGCCAGGCATCGTCGGCATCCAAAAACGCGATGAACTCACCTCCGCTCACCTTTACGCCGTTATTTCGGGCGGCCGCGACACCCTGATTCTGTTGAAAAATCGAGTTTATCCGCTTTCCGTAGCTGTCCAAAATTTCCTTAGAATCATCCTGCGAACCGTCGTCGACAACCACGATCTCGACGTTTGTATATGTCTGGTTGATGACGCTCTCAACAGCCTCGGACAAATACCTAGCGTAGTTGTAATTCGGTATGATAACGCTTACCAAGGGTAGATTCATGCTATTTCTTTTCGGCCCACGTCTCAATATACGTACCCATTTGTCCCAGATTACTAATGGCCGTGACCGCGGCGGCGGCTGTACTCTCAAGTCGCCCGGCCATTCCGCCGCGAGTCGGTACCAGGCTCGTGCCTCCATATACGTTCCAGACCCGTGGTTCGAGGCCGTATTTCCGCAAAAGGAGGCGCAGGGATTTAGGGCTAAAGCCAAATATATGGAACGGCGAAAATGTGGGTGCGAGGTTTACACACCATTTTCTACCGCGAAATTTCTGATAAGCATTTCCTGCCCTAAAAAACAGGCCTTTTTCATTGGGAACGTCCAAATACAAAAGCCCGCCCGGCTTTAACACGTCGGATATTTTTTTGATCACGGCGTCAGGATCGTAAAGATGCTCCAACACAGCCGCGAGAATTACGACGTCAAACGCACCGGCGGGAATGTCACATTCCTCGATAGGCCGCCGCCATATCTTCACGCCGACGCTTTTTTCGGCATGGTCCGCAAACGTCCGCGAGGGTTCTACTCCTTCACAATTCCATCCGGCCTCAATCGCCAATACCAGCACCTCTCCTCTCCCAACACCGACATCCAAAAGCTTGCCTTTTCTGCCCAAAAGCACTTCGGCGGTGCTTACCAATTCATGAGCGGCGGTAAGTTTATTGTCGCTGTCATGAGCGGCAAAGTACTCGTCCGCATCCATAGCGTAATGCTGTCCCAAACCGCCCGCAGGGATCGGCATCGGGTTTGGAAAGATCAGGCTACACTTCGCGCACTCCCAAATTTTACATTCAACACCGAGATTTTCCCGGTGAGAATTTCCGCCCCGGAGGCCAATAAACTTTGTAGACGGTATTCGGCAAATCGGACATATTTGCTTGTTCCAGTAATATCCATCCCGCGTTTCGACCCCGTCTTTGTTCGCATTTTCCATAAGATTAATTGCGCCGTACCCGCTAATTTTTGTGAAACAAAAAGGCTTTTCCGGCCCAATGAAAATCGCGATACGGTACCAGGCTTATCTTCGGATTTTTCGACAGCCATTCGGCCGTTGCCTTTTGTTCACCCTTGTCGGGGCGTCCATTAAATGTGAACCAATCATCGAAACAGACTACGGCGCCGTCGACCAGTTTATCGGTTAGCCAATCCAGAACGGGAATCGTAGATTCATAAAGATCGCAGTCGATCCAGACGACCGAAAAGACCCGCTCGGTTTTCAGTTCGGGCAAAGTTTTATCAAAAAAGCCCGGTACGATCCGAAGGCGGTCAAAATCGACACTGTTCCGCCTTAGGTTCTGCTCGTAATCCTTTCGCCCAAAACTAAACTCACCAGTTTCAAACGGGCCGCCGGTGTCCTCGCCGCCGACCTCGGGTAAACCTTCGAATGAATCAAACAACCACAGGTTCATGTCGTTTAATCCATGCCGCTGCGCCGCTTTCCACGCTTCTATCGAAGTATGCCCCTTAAAAACTCCAAACTCCGCATAATCGCCCTTTATCTTGTTGTTCGAGCAATATCCAAACGCCATGTTTATCATGTTGCCGTTTTCGTAAATAAATCCGTCGGCGACGCGGGTCTGATATATCAGCGGGAGCGTGACCGGCCGCACCAGACTGGTCGAAACACGGCGGGAGATGAAATTCCCAATATTAAAAAAGGTTTCTCGAAACCCCATTGAAATGATCTCCTTTTACTCTGGTTTTATTTTCGGAGCGTAAATCGTCTCGTATAAAACTGCGCATAATCATCGTCTGGAACTACAACCTGGCTAAGATAAGTTTGCATTCAATCCTTTTTACATACGGCCAACAAAGTCGGAGCGGTCATTACCGTACCCTTATCAAAATTGTAATCCATTTCGGTCGGATAGAAGGGCTTTCCCCATATCGACTCGCTTAAACGCTCGCGAGCGGTATTCGGTATTTTGTTAAAAACTTTCCAACCAAATAAGCTGGCCCGGGTCATCAAATCGTTTGGCAAACGCTGCTGCGCCTCATAAAAGGGCGGAACCCGTATTTTTTTGTCGAGCGTTTGGCCCAGAAGTTCACTCACCGCAAAGCCAGTCTCCAATTCGGCCCGCAGCTCGTCCGGCGAATATTCGTGGATATGAAAGGGATTGGACGGGTTGCCGTTCACGGGCTGCGTATAATTTGCATTCGGTGTTGACAGGAGCAACTTGCCGTCAGTTTGCAAAACCCGATGCAACTCCGATAAGAATTGACCGCGCTCGTGCAAATGCTCGAGCGTCTCAAATGACGTAATGATATCAAAACTGAGATCCGCAAAAGGCAGACCCAAACCGTTAGCGAGCAGAACGGACGTGGTCGCTCCGCATTCGCCTTTTGCCTCATTCGCGGCCGTTTTGTCAATATCGACACCGATCACAAATTTTGCCTTGGATCTCATCAGCCCGATCCCGTAGCCCGTGCCGCAGGCAATGTCCAAAACCGTCTTGTTTTCGACAAAAGGCAAGGCAAAGATATAACGCGCCGCGTGCTCGCCCCAATAAGGCGAAAGCCGGCCCGCCCCGACGACGTTTGCTCCTTCAAATCTCTCCGAAATTGCCATTTCTCTACTTTTTCATCCAGCTTCGGTATAACTCGAACTGCCGGTTGACCATTTGCTCCGCCGCGAAGCGTTCTCTGACGCTGATCCGGCCCGCGTCGCCTATCATTCGCCTGAAATCCGAATGTTCGTATGCCGCAGTGACTTCGCGGACGATAGACTCAACGTCATCCGGCTCTATCAAAACGCCATTAATATTGTCGTCAATAACCTCACGGGCCCCGCCCACATTGGTTGCGATCACTGGCAAGCCAACACCCATGGCCTCGATCAAAACCTGACTAAATGCCTCCGACAGCGATGGCTGGACAAAGAGATCCATTGCATTTAAGCAGGCAGGCATATCGTCTCGCCACCCCGCAAACTTGACCGCGTCAAACAGTCCCAGCTCGGCTATCACGTTTTCAATTTCAGTCCGGTCGCCGCGCCCGACGAAAAAAAGCTTTGCGGACGGAATACGTTTCAAAATGGCGCCGAATGCCTGAACTAGCTGTCGATGCCCTTTTCCGGCTACGAAATTGCCGGCATACCCGATGACAAAGGTTTGGCCGGAAAATCCGAACTCCGTGCGGACGCATTCCCGCTCATCCTCGTTCGGACTAAAATTGCTGAAATCAAACCCAAGATAAACAACTGCAATGTCTTGCCGGGAGATGCCGTCGACCTCGATCATATAGGTTTTTGCGGCCTCTGAGACCGTTACGACCTTATCGGCCATTTTAGCCATCCATTTGTCGCCTGCAATGTGCGCCCTTGTCCCGAGCATCCGAACCACGGCCGTATGATGCCGGGTCAAGACAATTACGGTTTGTCGCCACAGGCTCTTGGAAAGAACACCAATCAGCCCGGCATAATAAAGATGGGTTTGAACCAAATCGATCTTTTCGCGTTTAAGCAGTCGCGCCAGACGCCAAACCGCCAACGGATATGCTACGCGACGGGTCACGCCTAGGCTGTAGTATTTCGCTTCCGGGACGTCTGCGAGCCATTTCGGCGGGTTGTGGCGGCCGAGTTCCAAAAACGAGATCTCGACACCCTTTGCCAAGAGCCCAATAGCCATGTTTTTAAAATACGCCCCCTCGACCGAGGTCTCGCAAAAGTGACAAACATGCATAAACGCGACAACGGCAGAATGACTTAACTAGCCTCGTCAATCTGGTTGATAACTCTCGCCGGAATTCCAACGGCGACTGATCCTGCGGCAATCTCCTTGGTCACTACTGCACTCGCTCCGATCACCGCGTTATCACCGATCGTAACTCCGCGTAAAATCGAGGCCTTAGATCCGACCCAAATATTTTTACCCAATTTTATCGGCGAATGCCGCATTCCGCTCGACCTTAAGTCCCGCCCGTCGCCAAACTTATGGTCCTGATCCCGAATCACTACCATTTCTGCGAGAGCACAATTTTCGTCGATCTCAATGCTCACACCCGCAACTATTACGCATCCAAAACCGATGTACGAATCAACAATCCGCAATTTGCCGCCCCGATCAGCGATCAATACGGCATTTTGGCGGATGATTACATTCTCCAGGATCATACTCGAATCGTCGGTGCATGAGATTAGGCAGGATGAGGAAATACGGCAACCGAAATTTATCTTTGCGCCCGGATATTTAAGCCGGAGATGAACAATGCGGAGAAACGACGCGAATACGGAGCCCGTTTCAAATACCCGTCTGTAAATTCTATTCAAGAGCATGTCTGTCCGTTAGTCTGGTATTAGATTGACGTCAAAAAGTTCCTTTTGGCTCGTAAACCAACCCTTATTTACTTTTGCCCCGTCGAAAACTACATTCAGGTTAAGCTCTTCTACAATTTCCCAGACCTCGCCAAGAGATTGGCCGTTCTGTTTTAATTGAGGTGGATGAAGGCCAAGCCGGGCAACCGGACGCGATGTCAGAAATGTTTTACGCGCCCCGCGTAATACTTCGACCTCGGCGCCCTCAACGTCTATCTTAAGGCAATCAATTTTTAGATCTCGTTCTGCGGCAAATTCATCGACGCTAACCAATGCCGCCCGGATCTCAGCGCAGTCGTCAGAAGTTTTAACCAGGGAATTAGCATTAGAGATAGTTACGCCGGTATCAAAGAAAATTGCCTCACCACACTTCGAAGACACCGCCTCGGCCCTGACCTCCACGATACCAGAACATTCATTAAGATCGACAACTTCTTGCAATACGCTGCGCGTAAACGGCGTTGGCTCAAAGCTGAAAACCTTTCCGCCTGGTCCGACGAGTTTCGCGGTCACAACCGCGAAAAGCCCGATATGCCCGCCGATATCGAGAACTGTATCGCCTGGCTTCACATTTTCGTGAAAAAAATGAAACGTCTCCGGTTCGTATTCCGACTCGTAATAGCGGCTCCAACGGGCCGGAAACCGAATGGATTGACCCCCGATGTGGCGTTCGACACCCGAGCCGAGTGTCACCACATCCAACGTTTTATAGGCAATGTCCTTGATGATACTCATTTGTCCTCGCTCGAAACCGCGTCAGTTGTGTAAACCATGATCTTGGTTAACCGGGAACCGTCAATCCTTTTTTGGCCACGGTCAAATGGCCAAACGACAACCTGCCATCCGGCAGTATAAATTCGAGTAAACCGCCAGTAAGATTGACCGCAAAACAGACCAGCCATAATATCGGCCGCAATATCAAACCTATCGGGTAGAGCCATTTTGTCCATAAAAACCCTGCATTATACCAATATAAATTGAACATCACCGCAAGTGAAACGGCAGTACCCGAAAGCGGTTGTATCTTCTCAATAGTCAGGCCGTTGCGTCTCATAATGGCGGCCAAACCCTCAGCACTAAAACGAAAGAAATCATTTTTATCATGGAGCGGGTAAACAAACGGAGCCGTTGTGATCATGGTCCCGCCGGGCGCCAGAACCCGCGTAAATTCCGCGATCGTTTTTTCCGGCTCCGGAAGATTCACCAAAACCTCCGTGCATAAAATAGTATCGACACTCTCATCGGCAAACGGTAAGGCCGCGGCATCGCCACAAATGTCCGCATGGTTACCGCGGTAGCCGCTCTCGGGCGAATAGTCGAGGCCGATGTACCAATCGGTGAAGGGTTCGAATAATCTCCGGTAAGGCATAAGGCCGCAACCGACATCGAGTAAGATTCCATGAGCAAAATTGGCATTCGCCGCAACCGCGTCGCTAAGTCGCTTATTAACCCAGTAAGCCGGGCTGAACGGCGTCTTCGCCAAATAATTATCAGCCAACTCGATATCCCTTGTTTGAATTTTTCGCGCTAACCGGGCCAAGCTTCTCATTTTCTATCTAAACCCGCGCCGTCCTCAGATTCCTGATAAATAAAACTGACTTATTCAACGACTCACGAAACAAAAACCCGACGAGAAAGCTCGCCGCGATACATACGGCCAGCCCAAAAGGTGGATTTTGCCACCAACAAATAATGATCGTGCCGGCGATACTTGGCGCGATCGCAATCAGCGTCCATGAAACTGGCATTTTCGCTGTTTTCTTTAAGAGCAGCGCCAGCGTTGACGAAGCGGCAAAGTACGCGATTAGCGTCGCCCATGCACATCCGGCCATTCCGTATTTCGGTATCAGAATAAAATTCGCACTAATGTTGACGGCGGCGGAGACGACGCCTGCGATCATCGGGACATATGTCGTTGACATTGAATTTGCAAGAGCTGAGTAGCCGATCGCTACAGGCATCGAGACAACCGACGCGGTCAATAGGATCCAAATGGGAAGTGCCGCACCGGCAAATTTTGGTCCGAAAATAACCGGCACCAGCAGATACCCGATAAACGAAAGCAACACGCACGCCAAGCCCCACAACAGCGTAATGCCGGGCAATACGTTGCGAAAATAGTTAAACGACCGCTGGTCACCCGATTCGGCCCGCAGGGTTACCAACAGCGGAAGCAGGATCGTATTGGCAAGCGTCGGTATCTGCATGGCGATCCCGTTGACCTGCGTCGCGATCGAGTAAACGCCGAGATCGCTGGTCGAAAGGAATTTTGAGATAAACATGGCGTCGACATAGCTGCCCGAAAAATACCCGACAAGCGTAAACGGCAGCAGCGGCACCGAATATAAAAGAATTTTCTTAAAAAATGTGACGTCGAAAGAAAACCGGGCGAATATGAATTCGCGTAAACCAACCAGTCCCGCCACGACCATCACCGCCGGTGCGGCAATGTAACATAAGACCGTCCAATAAAATTCGAGATGGTTAGAAGCGAAAAGAGCCAGTACGACGGCAAAGATCAGTAGACGCTCGCACATCTGCAAAAATCCCTGCCAACGTAACATTTTCGCTCCCTGCAAGCTCATCTGCACATGCAGCCAGAACGCCGTCACGGCAAAATGGATCACCACCAGCCAAAATGCTCCCGGCGAAAGTTTGAGCCAATCGGCAAGTGGTGGGAACCAAATGACGGCCAGCGAGAGAACCAGCGTCAAATTAACGAACAAGATCACAAAGCGCATCCAAAATGTACGGGCGATCCGAGCGGTTTCAACAAATTCATCGACGCCAAAGCGTACAACCGAGATGCTGGTCCAATTCACAAAAACCTGCGCTACCTGCGATGCGGCGATCACGGCCACGATCGCACCATAACCCTCGCTGCCGACCCGTCGGGTGATCAACCAAACCGCACCAAACGAGAACGCGGCACTCGCGATCTGAAACAAGATGAGATAAATGTAATTTTTGGGCGCATTGCTGATGTCCCAACCCGAGCTTTGACGTTCGGTATGCTTCGCGGAGATAGCGTCATTACCGGCTGGGATTTCCGCGATATCAGGATTCACTTGGCAAGTGTATTTTTCCAGGACGGAAGGTGTCAAACAAACAATCATTTTCAAAAAACATCCTTGACCCCTCCAAAGAAGTTAAATCGTAGGTCTTTCCTGGTGTTGAGATTTAGATCAAATACTATGAGGTCGTTTGTATTGGCTGGCCTAAGCCGCCTGAAAAACTTATTGAACGGGCTCCCGACCGATGTCGTCAGTTGAAAGTAGTCTATATTTCTTATCTGCTGGTATAGTCTACGGAACAGTTTTTTCATGTGTGAGGCCTCGATAAGAAATACTCCGCCTATCTCGAAGTATTGCAGGTTGACCCTATATTTTTTGACCTCTCGCCTGACCCCCCAGATAAAGCTTTCGCCAAACTCCAGATACACCAGTTCGTCGCCGTATATCCTTCGCTTTAAATCAACTAACTGTTTGCCGTTTTGGAATATGACATTTTCGCTCAGATCCGGCATATTGCATTCGACCTCGTTCACATGCAGATCGCGGATAAAGGGAATATTTGGAACCTGCCACTTAAGCGAGGGTATCTCACGGAAACCAAGCTTACCGATCAGTATCGGGCGCGAATTCCTGTTTGGAAAGCAAAAAATAAAGGCCGCGTTCCGACCTGAAAGAATCTCTGTAGCCGTGTTTGCCATACTCTGAAAAACACCTTTTCCGCAGTGCTCCAGGCTCGTGGCGATCCAACAGCTCTGATAACAATTGATCAAAGAGCCGTTCAAAATGAGATCGTGAGAAATAAAGGCGTTGAAACCAATCACCTCATCATGGTCATAGGCGGCGAGATACAGGCTTTCGAAACTCCCGCACGCCTGTGTCGTTGCGGCCAATTTACCATCATTGATATCGGCGTTAAAAGTTCGCCTCAAAAGCGCATTGACCTTTGACAGCACCTGGGCGTCCGCAATATCGACCTGTTTTATTTGATATTCCACTGTCTGCCGTCAATAGAAAAATGACAAAATCTTATTAATCCAAAGATCGTCTTGTTTGCCGTCAACCGCGATAACATTATTCCCTTTAAATTCCACGATACTTAAATGATGGCCGCCGCGAGCATTCCAACTATGCTCAAGGTCGAAATAATCATCGATTACAACCTCTTCTTCGTAACTATTTTTAGTTAATTCAAGTATTTTCAAAATGCTGATATTTCGGCCATACTCTCCAGAACCGTCCTGAGCTATTCGGTACATTTCGCCCTTAATGATCACTGGGCTGCCGCCGCACTGGCTATACTTCCTGTTTTCCGTGATCGGATTGCACCTATGCGGTATCAAATGCCCGTTTTCCAGGTCGTCCGTATAAAAAAGCTCCAGGCCCGTCTCGGAGGTCGTAAAAAAATACCAGACATCGTTATGTTTTATCAGCGAAGAGTCTCTAAACGCTCCTCGTAATAAGACTCGCGTCTTGACCAATTTGTTTGGAAAATTTTCGAATTTATATAATGCGAGCTCATTAGTCGCGCTCGATTCGGGCATCAGGTAAATATCAGGTCCATTTCGAAATACGAAGGGAAATGACAAATGAAAGGGTTCCTTCAGTATTTCTCCGACAGGATCAAACGTTTTAAGATCTGAGGTCTTTATCGCCTCGATCTTGCCGTGCTCCGAAACTGCCTGGGACTCATAAAATAGATACAGTTCATCATCGTGTAAAAAAAGGAATGGGTCGGCGTAGGTGTGAATGTGCCCACTCCTATTTCTCCGCTTTTTAGAATTTAGGACGAGACGGGGTGACTGGAAGTTTTTCTGAAAAGAAAAATCGCCGTCCTCAACGTATACAGCGATGCTCCAGACGCGATTTCTCTTGAATTTTTCTAAGAACTCAAACATTTATTAGCGGTGATGACGCCTTTGCACTACCGCTCCGCCCGGAAAACTGCGAAGCCTCTGAAACTGCCCGGGGTAGAATTCAGTGATCGTGTTTCGCACCTTCCGGCAAGCTGCCGTGATAGATCTCGCTGCCGGTCGCGACAAATTCTTTTGCCTTTTCAGACATTCCGACGGCGAGGGCTTTTTCTTCTGCAATATTTTGCTCTTTTGCGTATTCGCGAACGTCCTGCGTTATCTTCATCGAGCAGAAATGGGGTCCGCACATTGAGCAGAAATGGGCGAGCTTTGCACCCTCGGCCGGCAACGTTTCGTCATGAAACTCTTTCGCTTTTTCTGGGTCGAGGCCGAGGTTGAATTGATCTTCCCAACGGAACTCAAAACGTGCTTTTGACAGCGCATTGTCGCGATATTGCGCTCCCGGATGGCCTTTAGCCAGATCGGCGGCGTGTGCCGCGAGTTTGTATGTGATCACACCCTCTTTCACATCTTTTTTATTCGGTAATCCTAAATGTTCTTTAGGGGTTACATAGCAAAGCATCGCCGTGCCAAACCAGCCGATCATAGCCGCTCCAATTCCAGACGTAATATGGTCGTAGCCGGGAGCGATGTCTGTCGTCAGCGGCCCGAGCGTGTAAAAGGGAGCCTCGCCGCAGATCTCGAGCTGCTTGTCCATGTTCTCTTTGATGAGGTGCATCGGCACGTGTCCTGGCCCCTCGATCATCGTCTGGCAATCCATCTCCCACGCGATCTTGGTCAGCTCTCCAAGCGTATCAAGCTCCGCAAACTGCGCCTCATCATTTGCATCGGCAATCGAACCTGGCCGCAATCCGTCACCAAGTGAGAAAGCCACGTCATAGTTGCGCATAATTTTGCAAATGTCTCTAAACCTTGTGTACAAAAAGCTTTCTTCGTGGTGTGCGAGGCACCATTTCGCCATTATCGAACCGCCTCGGGATACAATTCCGGTCGTGCGTTTCGCCGTCATCGGAATGTACGGCAGGCGAACGCCAGCGTGGATCGTAAAATAATCCACGCCCTGCTCGGCCTGTTCGATCAGCGTATCGCGGTAAAGTTCCCAGGTCAGGTCCTCGGCCTTACCGTTGACTTTTTCCAGGGCTTGATAGATAGGAACTGTGCCGATCGGGACCGGTGAATTCCGAAGTATCCATTCGCGGGTCGCATGAATATTCTTGCCCGTCGAGAGATCCATCACCGTGTCGGCGCCCCAAAGCGTCGACCAACGCATCTTTTCGACCTCTTCCTCAATGCTTGAGGCAATGGCGGAATTGCCGATATTGGCGTTGATCTTAACGAGAAAATTACGCCCGATGGCCATCGGCTCAGATTCGGGATGATTGATATTATTCGGAATTATCGCACGGCCACGCGCCACCTCATCACGGACAAATTCCGGTGTTACAAATGCGGGAATCGAGGCTCCGAATGATTCGCCTTTATGTTGATGATTCAAAGAACTTCGGTCATCGCGTTCGATGCCGGCAAGATGCCGGCGTTCCGCTTCACGCCCGAGATTTTCGCGGATCGCGACATACTCCATCTCAGGAGTAATTATGCCTTTGCGGGCATAATGCATCTGCGTTACGCAGGCTCCGTTTTTGGCTCGTAACGGCGATCGCCGCAAGCCGGGAAATTCTTCGAGCGTGCCGCGGTCATTTGCTTTGGCAATCTCCTCAGCTCCTTTTGTAAGGTAGCCGTTGTCCTGCGGGACGATCTCACGACCAACATATTCCTCGACATCGCCGCGTCCGACGATCCAATCGCGCCGTAACGCGGGCAACCCCTCGCGAACATCACACTTCAACTCCGGATCGGTCCAAACCCCACTCGTGTCATAAACCCGGACCGGCGGATTTTCCTGCAAAGTTCCGTCAAAATCTTTAGACGGTGAAAGCGCGATCTCGCGAAACGGAACTCTTAAATTGTGTTTATTTTGATTAACGGTATTGCCATTGGTCTCAACATAAATCTTACGCGAAGCCGGCAGTTTTACTTCGTCGCTGGTTTTTTCATCGACATTGCCCTTACTTACGTGCGGGCTACTGACACTATTTTTACTCATCGTTTTTCTCCCTTCGTCGGTATTATCCGCATCAGGTTTTTAGGGTAATGTTCCGATGAACAACTCTCAGCTTTTAACAAGCTCCCCTGAAAACTGAACTGAGCTAAATTGTATGCCAATTTAGGCAAATCTACTAAATATGTTCTGCCCCAAAGAAAATTTACAGAAATTTTTCGCCATTGTTCTGCAACTTTCGAGCGAGATGGGTATACTAACAATTGGCTGTGTTTATCCTGTTTTAACAGCACAGCCGTATCCTAGGGGACAATATGAATAAATTGATTGGGGGAATAATAGCGGTAATATGCCTACAAGTCGGATTTGTGGCCTATATGGCCTCGGACGCCTCTCCAAATACGGCAAGAAATAAGTCTGCGGCCCAGACGCCGTCTGTCACTGCGGTCTGGAACGATTTAGTCGGGAATCCGCCGCCGGCTGAGAACCGGATAATGATCGCGCGAGGCACTTCGAAAGAAACCGAATTCGACGAGCTTGCGGTAACTAGTTCTGGCAATTCGACGATCGAAAAACCTGCCCCACTTAGGCTCGTTACTCATCGCAAAAACAATTTCGAATTGGGGCCTCGCGTGATTCGGGCATTCCGTAGGTCGCCAGCCCGAAGCGAGCCGCTATTCCCGACATATACGATTGCCTATCAGAAACCCGCTATTGTAGATAGAGAGAATTTGGCTAATCTTAAGGTTGCCGTCGAGACTAGATCGAGCCTTTCCTCAGAGGCGAAAAAAGCCAATAGATCCGTCAAGAAATCTTTTGTGGCAAAGACTTTACCGATAATTAAAAAGCCATACGATTGGCTTAAGGCGATCGGGTCCAGATTGAGATAGTACTGGAATGCTGTTTAAAAATTAGTTCTTAATGTACGCCAAATAACATTGTGGTCAATTCTATTCCAGTATTAAGTTGACTTGTAGAAACCTTACTTAAAGGCAAAAAAAAAGACAACAACGCCCACTCCGGACATTTTGCCTTTTAACTTTGTACTTTTACCTTGTAGGGTCATGAGTTCCGAGCATTTAGTCGCAGTCACGCTGGAGACAGGGCGGCTCAAAGATTACTTGCGGATCGCAGTTTTTCTGCAACACAAAGTGGTCAATCTGGAAACACTCGAAAGCCTTTGGGCAAAATACAGTTTGACCGAAAAATGGGAACAAAATGTCAATAAATTTCGGTTATGAAAAAAGAGACATTAAGTGTAACGGCGCAACTTGAAGAATATGTTACGTCACAGAAAACTTCTTTTCGCCAACAACAACGGGATTTACCTTTTGGCGAGAAGATGCAGATTTCTTTTGCACTTGCCGAACGAGACAACACAATTCGCAACGCCGTACTTTTACCTAAAAAGAAAAAAGATAAAGAGGCTGTCTGAAAAGTCCAATCTAACTCTGAAAGCGTGTTGAGAAAGTAGCCAGACGTGAAACGTTGGGATAAGGTGGAGCTGAACCACGGAGAACAGAGAAATGGGCAAAATGAGTCTGTTAGTTTGGAGCTTGCTGTTATCAGCTTTAAGTACGGCTTGCGCTCCGTCAGGAATGGCGGAAAATGCGGTTGTTTCGACGGCGACGGGCGACGTTAAATTTCGTGTCGAGACGGTCGCGAGCGGCCTTGAGATTCCGTGGGCATTTGCCTGGCTGCCTAATAAAGATCTGCTGTTTACCGAACGGCCCGGTCGTGTGCGAATCATCGAGAATGGCAAGCTGAAGGCCGAGCCTATTTTCACCGTTCCCGATGTTGAGCCTACCGGCGAAAGCGGCTTGATGGACGTCAGCTTACATCCGGATTTTGCCAAAAACAGCTTTGTTTACCTCGCTTATTCGTATAACAAGGAAGGCAAACGGGTAAAAGTAGTCCGCTATAAATTCGCGAACAACACTTTCAGTGAGCCTAAGACGATCGTTGACGACGTGCCCGGCGCGCCGAATCATTCAGGCATGCGTTGCCGCTTTGGGCCGGACGGCAAGCTCTATGTGACAACTGGTGATTCGACCGATTGGAACCTCGCGCAAAAGGGTGATTCGCTGGCGGGTAAAGTGCTGCGTTTGAATGATGACGGCACGATCCCATCGGACAACCCGTTCCTCAAAACGGCAGGAATGCGGCCCGAGATCTGGACGCTCGGAAATCGGAATCCCCAAGGGCTGGCCTGGCAACCGGGTTCCAACGTGTTATTTGAGACCGAGCACGGGCCGAGTGGGTTTGAATTGAGAGGCTTTGGCGGCGATGAGGTCAATATCCTCGAAAGCGGCAAAAATTACGGCTGGCCAGAGATCCATCACACCCAAACGAAGGCCGGAATGGAATCACCGCTGCTCGAATACACACCGGCTTGCGCACCTGGCAGCGCGATGTTTTACAACGGCTCGGTGTTTCCGGCGTTCAAGGGCAATTTCTTTTTCGGATGCCTTGTAGGCAAGCGTATTATCAGGGTCACGCTTGACAGCAGAAAAGTGGTCAGCCAGGAAAACCTACTCGAAGGCGTTTATGGCCGCATCCGCGAGATGGAACAAGGGCCGGACGGCTACATCTACTTCTCCACCTCAAACCGTGACGGTCGCGGGTCGCCCGCAAAGGACGATGACAGGATAATGCGTATCGTGCCGGAGAAATACTTGGCGTTTCTGTCATCTCTGCGACCTGTGCGTTAAGAATTAATTTAACGTAGAGGCCTGCCTAGGAAGACGAAACGAACACGTCCGGCACTCGATTTCTCGAGCGGGTCGAGTCCGGCAAAGGCCGCGACCTGCTTCGACAACCTGGTAAAGCGTGAGACATCGCCGAGGTGATGCACCGTCGTCAAAGCCGTTAGATAACCGACGCCCCGCTGAGTTTGCAAAAGCTGCACCTTATCGCCTGCTCCCGCCTTTGTCTTGAGCCATGCCTCCAGTGACGTGATCCGTTCACTAAAAGCGAGGAGCATCGCAAACAAGCTGTCGCGCGTTATCTCACCGGCCTCATCCGTAGCAACCGATCTGACCAGCGCCTGAAATACGGCTGTTCTGATCCGTCCCTTTGGCAGCCCCGCATTGTGGGCAAGAGCTTGCAGACGATTGTAAACCTGCGTCCGCTGTCGGATCAGATTCAAGCGCAGACGAAGTATCTCCGGCACCTCATCGCTCTCAGGCTCTCGCCGCCAGTTTGCCGGGAACTCGCCCCGCATCAGCAGCTCAAGTATCAGCTCCGCGTCCCGTCGATCATTCTTATGCCTCGATGTGGCTCTCCTTCTTATCAAAACCGGGTTCCCGACAACTAATTTATGACCCATTTCAATCAGCATCTTCTCGAACCAGCCAGCCCTCAGTGAGGCTTCGATCCCAACTACCGCCGGTCCGTCAAACATTGATTATATTCAATGCCGAGAGAAACCGTCTTTTTAACATCAGAGACCGCGGAGCGGAATCTACGGTTTTAAAAAATACAGGCAGCCCTGTGGGTGATGCTCATTATTGTATATCGTGCCTGCGTTCAATGATCTCCTGCGTGTTCTTGGGAATCGCTGAAAAGAAATTATAGCCCGTCAGATTTTCAACCGCGTCAACGGTTACGCGATATTTCCGCCAAAGATCGTTGAGATTTACGCCCGACGCCTGATTGGGAACAATTATGCCAAACGCTCGCGTTGCACGTGACACACGCTGCAGATCGTTGGTCCCGTTTGGGAGTATGAGAACAACCTTCCACGTTTTAGCCGGGACAACGACATGGCCCGCGGCGATCGTCCCAATATTCCCGACCGGTCCATCAATAATGTAAATCTCATTACCTTGACCCGCGAGCGTTCGGCAATACGATTCAAAGTCTTCCCATGGGCCCTGATTATTGGCCGCAAGCTGCGGGACAAAATTGGTCATCAGGAAAGTTGACGAATTATCCGGTATCGAACGCGTCCTGTCACCCGACGGGCACATATGCCCTCTGTCGTAGCCTCCGCCTGAATAATCCGTATCCAAAACCTGATACCAGCCCGCCGGTAACGAGGAGTCGGGACGATAATCATCCTGTCGCGGAGCCGAGCCGAGCCAGGTGCTATCCAGCCGCCACGCCACCCAATTGGACGTTCCCTTGCTGCGGTTATACGAGAGGGTGTATTGCGGCCGCACCATAAGGTAGTTATTTTCGTTGGCGATATCGGGCGTCGCATCGCTGGGATTTCCCAGCAAAAGCGGATCTTCGTCAGCAAAATTCGCATTGACCGTCAAATTCTGGCTCAGATTTACCGTTCTTGTCTGGGTGTCGGAGGCAACCGCCGTTATAGCGTGAACACCTCCCACAGTATTTGCGGGAACCGTCGCTAAAAACGAAAAAACATTGTCGCCCGCCGTTACATCCCCATTAGTTCCGTTGTCAAAAAAAGTCTGTGACGCCGATCCGCCGATACCCGTCAGATTTCCTACGACGGTGATGCCAGTACTCGGCGGAGTCGTGCCCGGAACAACCGTGACGGTCAATAAAGTGTTGCCGCCGGGTGAAACAGTATTGGGGCTTGCGGCGATCGAGGCTTGGAAAGCTCCTGCCGCTGTCGATGAATTGCGTGGCGTTGGGCTGCTGACGGTAAAATCCGCGCTGTTATTATCTGTATCGATGCTGCCCCCGCCTTTGCGCAGGGCTGCGGTTGTAATACTCAGGTCGGGCGTTCTCGCACCCTCGAAACAACTGGCGCTCGACCCGTAACCGACGAGGTCCACGATGCTGGCATCCGCCGGGCACAAAGACGCCGGGAGTTGCGTCGTGGTATTCACGAGAGCAACCTTTGCGGTTGTGCGAGATAGATTAAGAGTAAAGGTGCTCCCGCCGACCGTGACCGGCGGAGCCACAAAATCGGGAGTCGGTAGGGGACTGCCAACGGCCCCATCCGACGCAAACTGGATCAGAAAGTAGCGGCCCGGATCAATCGTCGCGTTAGGCAGATTATTTACGATCCAATTCGTGCTTGTCGCACCCGAATACTGAAACGACCAGCCGTTAATGCTCGCCGGAGAATTCCCGCGATTATAGAGCTCGACAAAATCGTTGGTAAATTGAGCCCCGGATGCGCCGCCGCCGCCGTAAATCTGGCTGATGACGATATTCTGCGAAACCAACGGCGTTTCGAGGTCTCGCTGCTCGACCTGAGCAGATGCTCCGATGCCTGACAGGTTCCACGCGGCGAAAAGACTTAAAATAACAAGACTTATATAAATTTTCTTCATGAATTAAAAATCCTTTTTTTAAAAACTCCTTGGCAGGCGGAAAAACGGATCGTAGTTTTAATATAATACTACTATTTGATGCCCAAATGAACTTACCGTGTGCTTGGGTAGTGGGTCAGTTTGAATTTATATATCGTTCAGATGGTTTCTCAGCGAACTCAGCGTCTTTCTTTGCGTCCTCTGCGCCCGAAAAAACCTCAACAATATTTAACGCCGAGGGCACGGAGGGTTTCGCGGAGGTCGCAGAGAAGACTTCAATTCAAACTGACCCACTACCCATCCGTGCCGAACCGGACACGCAGCACTGTATCAAGCTCTCGGCGAACGGCAACGCCGTCATACAAGACATCCGTCGTGAGAGAGATATTCAGGGACGCAGCTTTCGCGGCGTAAAGGTCGAAAGGTCAAAGGTCTCGCGTGCCCTGCCGTGGATCGCCCTCGCCGAAGAAGACCGCCTCCACCTCGTCTGCGGCCCGTGGAACCGCGACTGCATCGACGAAGCCTGCGCATTCCCCTCCGGCTCCCACGACAACCAAATCGACGCCGTCTCCATCGCCGTCCGCCTATCCCGCCCCAAAGGCTCTCGCTTCACGGCCTTTGATTAAACTGCTTGATCTTTGAAATTTGAGGTAATAAGAGCGGGGGCAAGGCGGCCTTATTCCCACTCGATCGTGCTTGGCGGTTTCGACGAGATGTCGTAAACGACGCGATTTACACCGCGGACCTCGCTGGTGATGCGGGACGATACGGCGGCGAGAAAATCGTGCGGCAGGCGTGCCCAGTCGGCGGTCATGCCGTCGGTTGAGGTGACGGCCCGCAAAGCGACCGTCTTTTCGTAAGTGCGGAAATCGCCCATGACGCCGACCGATTGGATCGGCAGCAGGACGGCAAAGGCTTGCCAGACATCCTGGTAAATGCCGAAATTTTGCAGCTCTTCGATAAAAATTCGGTCGGCCCGTTGCAGCAGTTCGACTTTTTCAGGAGTAATATCGCCCAGGATTCGAACGCCGAGGCCGGGACCGGGGAACGGGTGCCGCTGGAGAATTTCGTCCGCGATGCCGAGATCTTTGCCGATGAGGCGGACCTCATCTTTGAAAAGCTCGCGGAGCGGCTCGATGAGCTTGAGATTCATCTTGGCGGGCAGGCCGCCGACATTGTGGTGCGATTTTATGGTGACGGACGAGCCGCGCAAAGAGACCGACTCGATCACGTCCGGGTAGAGCGTGCCCTGGACGAGCCATTTCACATCACCGATCTTGTCGGCCTCGGCCTGAAAGACGTCGATGAATTTGCCGCCGATGGCCTTACGTTTTAGCTCGGGATCGATGACATCTTTTAACGCGGCGAAAAAGTCGACGGACGCATCGACACCGAGGACGTTGAGATGAAGATTGTTTTTGTAAAGATCGAGCGTGTCCTGGAATTCGTGGTAGCGGAGCAAGCCATTGTTGACAAAAATACACGTCTGCCGCCGTCCGATCGCTTCGTGGACAAGCACCGCCGCCACGGTCGAATCGACGCCGCCGGAAAGGCCGCAGACAACATTGTCGGTTAGACCGACGATCTCGCGGATTTTTTGGATCTCCTCTTTTATAAATTGGGCCGGCGTCCAATCGCCTTTGCAATGACAAATTTGAAACAAGAAATTTCGCAAAATCTCTTTGCCAAGCGGCGTATGCGAAACCTCAGGATGAAACTGCACACCGTAAATACGGCGCTCCGGATTTTCTATGGCGGTGATGACATCGCCGGTCGTTGCCGTTGTAGTAAATCCATCAGGCAAACGAGTTACATGGTCGCCGTGGCTCATCCAGACGTCGAGCTCGAACGGGAGCTCGTTGAATAATGCGGTCTTTCCGCTCAAGACTTTGAGCTTTGCGTGGCCGTATTCACTTTTTGCGGCAGGTTCGCTGGCACCGCCGAGATCGGCCGCGATAAGCTGCATTCCATAACAGATACCGAGGATCGGAACGTTAATTTTATGATAAAAATCGGATTCGACACGCGGTGCATCCTCATCCGAAACGCTCGACGGGCCGCCGGACAATATCACGCCCATCGGCCGTTTTGCGGCGATCTCATCGGCTGTCAAATGAAACGGATGTATCTCGCAATAAACGCCCTGCTCACGCACTCGCCGTGCGATAAGCTGCGTGTACTGCGAACCGAAATCGAGGATTATTATGGTTTCGTGATGCAAAAGACTAGTCGCTCCGATGGTTTTCTAAAGAATCGATTATACCCACATTGTCAGCAATGTCCGAGTAGGTCACGGTTTCTACCGGAATTGGAGGATAAATCAGTTAGGCTTTGAGTCTGTTAACATAAAATATGAGGCAATAAAATATGAAACATCTTTTATATCGTCAGGGATCAAAGAAAAAGTTGCTTTTTGCTTTTTTTGTAGGTTTGTCTTTGGTAATTTTTTTAGGGAGTTGCTCTAACGAAATCAATAACCGTAGCGAAGTAGAGGAAAGCGCAGCAGTTTATTCGGTAGTAATCCGTCGCAAATTCGTCAGTTATAGTGGACAAACTCTGTTGATATCGAACAGGTCGACCGATGTAACGAGTCCAATGTACTCAGCATTTTTTGGCGCCGATTACATTAAAAATACGAGCTTCGGACAACGCGTCCGATTTCTTCAGGAAAACTATCCGTCCGTCGATGTCAAAACTCTCGAGTCCTTTCAGGGTAAATTTGAACAATCCTATACATTTGGTGCCGAACTCAACTTAACTTCGGCTGGACCGTTTAGTATTCAGAGGACGGACGAGAATGCTGGTTCCGACTCATCTGGGCGATCACATGATCTACTAATGCTGACACGAATCGGTTTTAGCCCGTCCAAAACACAGGCTTTTGTTGGCGTTGATTTTTATTGCGATGCTCTTTGCGGCTTTGGGGATTACATTCTACTGGAAAAGGAGGCAGGTGAGTGGAAGATTCAGAAAATATTTATGGGTTGGAGGTCGTAATCCAATACGGCGAAAAGGTCTTACCCTCTAACCTTTATTATTTTTGAACGAAGCGGAAATGAGTTCTTCTAAAACGGACTCATCGATATTTGACAACTTATTTATGTAGAGACAGCCCTTTCCGGTCTTGTGTTTACCGAGCCGGGCGAGTTGGTCGTCGTATCTATTGTCACCTCCAAGTCCGACATAGAGCGTGAGATTGCTCTTGCGTGGTGAAAAACCGATGACCATCCAGTCCATCTCACGACCGGATTCGTATTTGAGATGACGCAGGCCATAGCCGACTATGCCTGTGCCCCACATTTTCGGCTCCTCGCCCGTGACGCGGCGCATTATCTCGTCTACTTTGAGGCTGTCTGCCCGTTGCTGTTCGTCGGAGATCGTGTTAAAGAAATCCTCGGCACTTGCCTCGGTTAGCTGGGTTTTGTTGTTCGCTTTTGCCATGTCTACATCGCATCCATTCGCTGTTTTAGATAATCCTTGACGACCAAGGTCGCTTTGCAGTCGTCCTTATTATAAACGAGAACACGGTTTAATAACGCCTCATTCTCGGTTGTCAGATACTCATTAAACCACTGGATCGATAATGCCCCAGACGGTGTCTCGTCAGTCCATTTGAAGCCGAGATATTGGGCGATCGCCTTGATGCCGTAGCTTCCCAAAGGCCAATCCGTCATTTTGGTGACGATTGCGTAGAGATCGATGACATTTGGGTGGCCAAATATCGCGTCGATCTCAGTCTCGTCGATCACATCCGGGTATTTTTTTTGTAAATGGCGATAGGTCGATTTTTCGTACGACGAGTAATAATAAACGGCCACTTCATCGGGCTCAAAAGAGCGGATAAAGTCGATCGAGCGTTTCCAAAAATCGCGTTCGTTCGCGTCCGTATTCTCGGTCGCCGTAAAATGCACGAATCTTTCACCGTCTAGATCACGCACCCAAAATCCGTGCAAATATACAAAATCCTGCGTCGGATCAGTCTCGATGTCAAAAAAAAGCTCGGTCGAAACCTCTGGGAAATCAAACCGTTCGTAGATGATAGGCTCACCGCCGGATTTCATCAAACGGCCGCGGGCGAGCATCTTGCTTAACGTCGATTCGCCGATGCCTTTGAGAAACGACTTGTCAGACTTTTTGCGTTCAAGAATGGCGTCGGTGTTTTGAGCGAGCAGATCGTCAATTCGGCCGGAATCGAGATCCCGCCGTACTGTATCGCGAGCCGTTCGACCAACATAGAATATTTGCGTCAGATCGTCGTTTTCCTTTGCCCATGTTTTGCACGACGCATACCAGCCGCAATCTTTGCACGCACCGCACATTGCCGGGTCGGCCCGCAGCTCGTCTCGCAGCACGGCTTCGACATCCTGACGGATGCGCTGGTACAATTTCCACATCGTTTCCGGCGTTCGCGCTCCCATCGGAGCATTTAGATCGTACGCAATACGCTCGCCCGTTTTGTCGATGACAAAGGCACGCCGCGACGAATTAAGGCCTTTTTTATTGAGCAGATCGGCGTAGAGAGCGAGCTGAACGCCGTACTCTTTCTTTGGTTTACCGTCGCCCGCTGCGTCGTCGCTGCCCTCGCCCGCCGAGCCGGACTTGATCTCGACAGGCACATACTCGCCATCGAGAAATTGCAGCAGGTCGGGAATGCCGAAAAGGTTGCCATGGGCGAGCACACCTTGGTAGATATACTCGGCGCGAGCGGCGAGAGCCGCGTTTGTGAGAGCGATACGCTCGGTTTCGGTGCCCTGGCCGCAATCGACAAAGTCGAAACCAAAGCCGGCAATAATATCCTCTTCGTGTTGAATGCCGCGATCCCACAGCAGCTTTAGAAACGGGTTATCTCCGTCAACAAACTCACCCTGCGGGCCGTACTTGTCACGCCATACCTTGTGAACACAGCGGAGATGGTCGAGCAGCAATGACGGTGTTATTACGGACATATTTCAAGCCAAATATGAATCGACGGTGCGATTCTAACCGACTTCGGGCCGATATGAAAGGCGTTTGGTGACACTTGACAAGCCGTGGATTACTTTCTAATCTTTAAGTTCGCCGTAAGCGGTGAGCCCTATTCCGCAGTAGCTCAATGGCAGAGCATTCGGCTGTTAACCGAAGGGTTGTAAGTTCGAGTCTTACCTGCGGAGCCAATTAAATCAATACTTTAGCCTGTCAACAGTTGGCAGGCTTTTGTATTTTCCAGAGAGCTATCGACGCCTCGCGAGATCCAGCGGCCATTTATCGCCGCGTTCAAGAATGATGCTCTGCGAGCAAAATCTTTTGTGATTCGATCTTAGCGGTAAAGTCGACCAATCCTGTCTGTCTCTGAAGTAAAACCCGTCCAACTAAATTCGTTCCCGATTCCAGGTTGACGTCGATCTGGAACGGCACTTAATCCCGCCAATTAAGTAAAACGAACTCCGTCTCTGCATCAGCCAACCCGGTCATTTTGGGGTCCGTCCACAGCACGACGCGACTGAAAAATGGAATCAGCGGGAATTATCCCTTTATAAAAGCGAGCCCTTTAATGTTTCATGGTTGCCGGATCTGCGGCAGTTGTATGAGAGTACTGTTCTATAACCACACCACGAATATCAGCGGTGCCGAGCGCGTCTTGCTTCTGGCGTTAAAGCGGTTGGATCGAAAGGAAATAGAGCCTTTTGTTGTATGTCCTGAGGGAGATCTCTCACGCGAGTGTACACAGTTAGGAGTTCCGGTACAGGTAATCCGCGAGCTAAATGCGCGCTTTACTTTACGGCCGGACAAACTTGCAATTTACTTTCTATCGCTCTTAAAGACGGTCAGAGAACTAAAAAACGAGATCATCCGGGCGCAAGTAGACGCCATACATGCCAACAGCATTCGTGCGGGCATTGCGGCCCTATTTGCAACTCTCGGGACCGGCCACATCGTTTTCTGGCATGTTCATGACGAACTAAAGCCTCATCCCGTAAGCTCGGCGATTCGCCTTTTGGTGCGGGCGTCTCGAAGATGCAGGGTCATAGCGGTGTCTGATGCTACGGCCTCAAGTTTTATCGGGATCACTCTAAGAGGATCGCAGGTGACAAATCCAGTGGTCGTCATCCATAACGCAGTGGAGTTGGAGAATGTCGACCAGAATAGTAAAAGGCAGGATCTGAGAAAAGAGTTGGGCATTGAGCGGGATAGCTTCCTGTTTGGGATTGTCGGCCAGATCACTCCCAGAAAAGGCCAGCTTGAGCTGGTAAAAATATTTGCAAAAGCGGCGAAGGGAATGCCTTCGGCAAAATTGCTCATCGTTGGCAAGCCTATATTCAATGACGACAACATATACCACGCAAAAGTCGCCGAAGCGATCAATGTCTCGGGCCTCACGGACCGGGTACGGTTTCTTGGTCAGAGAAGCGACTCAGTACGGATCATTAGGGATCTCGATGCACTGGTAATCAACTCCAGCAGCGAAGCATTTGTCATGGTAGCGATAGAGGCGATGGCGTGCGGCACGCCCGTGATTGCTACAGATGTAGGCGGCACGCGAGAAATGATCCAGCACCGGTTCAACGGTTGGTTGATCGATCATGGTGATGAGGGTCAGTTAGTTGACGCTCTGATCACCGCTTATCAGGATAAGGAAAGTCGCCAGTTATTTGCGGAACGATCCAGAAACATCGTCGAGGAACGGCTAAATGCCCCGCGGTTCATTGGCGAATTCCAGTCAGCTCTTCTTTCGGCCCGAAAGGACGATATGCACGGTCTCAGTTTTGCCCCCGCCGTCCTTAAAGCCCGAGCATACGAAAACCAATGAAAATCGCCATTGTTCACGACTATTTCATCCAGATGGGCGGCGCCGAAAAGGTCGCTGAGGAACTCCACGCTATATTTCCATCTTCTACCATGATAACCACGGTAGATATCCGCCGAACGCCCGGAACGGTCACTTCGTGGATGCGGTATTTGCCAATTACCGAGCGGAACCACCGGCTATTTTTTCTGCTGTTTCCTCTGGCTATAGAGACACTGGATCTGACCGCATACGATCTCATCATCAGCAGTAGTTCGGGCTACGCTAAGGGAATAAAGAAACGGAAGGACGCTGTCCATATATGCTATTGCCATACGCCGATGAGGTGGGTATGGAGATATGCAGAGTATGCGAAACGTGAAAACTTTGGAGCCGTGACCCGATCGATCTTACCGCTGTTGTTGTCTTTGCTCAAAAAATGGGATCTTGCCGCAGCTAAACGCCCTGACTATTACATTGCCAATTCCAATGTCGTCGCAGACCGGATCAGGAATTTCTATGGACGGGAGTCAATCGTTATTCCCCCACCTATCGACACTGGCCGATTCGCAGGTGAGGGGCCAGATGGAGATTTCTACCTGATCCTCTCGCGGCTGGCCTCTTATAAGCGATTAGATCTTGCTGTCGAAGCCTGTAAACGACTCGATCGACCGTTAATTGTGATCGGCGATGGACCGGCCCGACGGGAGCTTGAGTCGATAGCGGGACCGAAAACTCACTTTCTCGGGCGGCAAGTAGATCAGGTTGTCGCAGATTATGCACGGAGCTGCAAAGCTCTCCTCTTTCCCGGTGAAGAGGACTTCGGCATGACGCCGGTGGAGATCAATGCTGCAGGCAGACCCGTGATCGCGTTTAGGGACGGAGGCGCTACTGAAACCGTGGTTGAGGGCCGGACTGGCGTATTTTTTGACCAACAAAGTCCTGAGTCGCTGATGTCCGCAATCCAGAGTTTCGAGCCCTTATCATGGGACCGGCAAGAGTTAATCAACCATGCGGAGCAATTTAGCAGAGAAGTTTTCTCGTCTTCCATGAGGCAGTTTGTAGATTCGGTAGCACCAGCCACGGCGACGAAACGAGCAATATCCGACAAGATCCGCTCGTCCGTTTTCCTCTCAGACACGGTGTCCATATCCGTTAAGCCATAATGACGCCAATCTTGGGAATTCGGACCTATTAAAACTTTAATACCTCAGAAAGAATGTCGAAGAGTACAGCCAGCAAAGTTCACGCATTGCGTCTTCCATCTCCGAGTTTCGGCTTGCGAGATATTGTCGCCGGTCTCTTTAACCGTAAATGGCTGATCATCTGTACGCTTTTTACCAGCATCGTTGCGACGGGAGTATTTACATGGATTACCCCCGAGAAGTACGAGTCGAGGATGAGATTTTTTATCAAGAACGTGAGACTCGACGCTCCGGTAACCACGCGAAAGGACGAGCAGGTCGTGGCTGACAATGGTGAGATCTCTGAAGCGCAGATCAGCTCGGAAATAGAGCTTTTGAAGAGCCGCGACCTTTTGACAGACGTTGTGAAACAGACCGGTTTGGCACGACCGGCAAATCCAGCCACGGGCCAAACGGACGGAGACATTGAGCGAGCCGTTTATAAGCTCGAGAAAGACCTCATCCTTACCGCAGTGAAAAAGGCGAACATAATCGACGTTAGCTACAGCTCGACAATGCCGCAATCTGCGGCCCTGGTGCTTAACACATTAGGCCAGTTGTACCTTGAGAAACGCCTAAAGCTGCATCGCTTGCCTGGAACCTCCGATTTCTTTAAGGGCCAGGCAGACCAATATGAACAGGATCTGCGAAACGCAGAAAACAAGTTCACAACATTTGAACAAAAGAAAGACGCCGTGGACATTGATCGTCAAAAGGAACTAATACTTACAAGGCTGACGGAGGTCACCGGAAAGCTAAAAGATCTCGACGGCAAGATCGCGCAGGATGACAAGCGGATCGCCGCGCTTGAGACGCATCTCGCCGGTATGGATCGACGCGTTGTTACCCAGAGTCGTGTTTTGCCCAACCAATATTCTGTGGAGCGTCTTAATACGATGCTCGTCGAGCTGAAAAACCGGCGAATCCAGCTTCTGGCTAAATTCCAACCCGATGATCGCGTTGTCCGTGAGGTGGACGATCAGATCAAGGAAACATCGGGCGCTCTGCAAAAGGCCACCGGCTCAACAGCTATCGAGCAAGCTTCGGACATTAACCCTTTGCGGCAGCCGCTCGAAACGGAACTAGCAAACGTCAAGGTTGATCAGGCCGGAAACGTTGCATTGCGAAAAAATCTTTCGGAGCAGGTCCAGCAATATCAGGCCAAGCTGACCGATCTCGCAGGGGCGACCGCGATCCATAATGATCTATCAAGGCAGGTCAAACAGGCCGAGGGGACATACCAGCTTTATTCCCGTAAACATGAAGAGTCGCAGATTGAGGATGCACTCGACGAGAAGAAGATCACGAATATCTCGATCGCCGAGGCTCCGGTCGTGCCGATCAATCCTAATCGCGGGAATCAGATCCTCGTGGTCGTAGTCGGATTGATGTCCGGGCTGCTGCTGGCCTTTGGGTCAGCTTTCCTGACCGAATTGATGCGAGAGACATTCATGACGCCTCGTGAGCTGGAGGCATTTACCGGCTATCCGGTTATGGCGGCTGTTCCGCTGCAAAAGGGACGATCGAGACAGGTGATGCTCAATGTCTCCGAACCAACGGAAAGCGAAATAGATCTGGGCGAAGATCCTGGCGAAGATCTGGTTGAAGATGTGGTCGAAAATGTGGTCGAAGATCGGATGCGTAAAAATGTTGTCAGACCGGCTCCCAACCGAAAATTTGAGTGGGAATACCGAAAAAACTAGGCAGCAAGGGAATTGCTATGGATTCGTATTTACAACTTTTTCTTAGGGGTATTAAACCCAACGGCAACCCTGGCAGCGCTTCGGCCGTAGCTTTTACGTCTACTGTGCCGGGTGAAGGCGTCAGTTATGTCACCCAGTCGTTCGCACTCGAATTGGCACGTCGGACCAGAAGGAAAACTCTCATCGTCGACATAGGCATACTACAGAAAATAGATATCTTTCATTACAGTCAGGCTTCGCGCCATTGTTGCCAGACTGACGTGCCGTACTTGTACGTACTGCAGGAAGGCGAAGAGGAAATCTCCGGCCTGATGCCTCAGTCGCGTGCGTTGGCACCACATACAGCCGGAAGCGAATTGGACCAGGGCCTCAGTAATCTTCAGACCCTCAGATTCGTATTCGATTTCATTCTTGTCGACTGTTCGTCGATGAAAAAATCTGCGGACGCTGCATTTTTTGCCTCCGCTGTTGATGGAGTGATCCTCGTCGTGGAAGCAGACAAGACAAGAAAGGAACAGGTTCGCAACGCTCTTGCGTCGATGGAAATGGCTGAGGCAAATATCCTTGGGTGTGTGCTCAACAAGCGTCGTTATCCGATCCCCGAGTGGATTTACCGCAGAATATAGGCAATCTATGCGTTTTTTTAACATGAGTTTGACCGTAGTTTTGGTTCTGGTTTCTCACGTCGTTCTCGGTGCTCAGACCGTTCCGACGACGAGGAAGGTCATTAGACCTGTCGACGAACGGCCTCAGCTAAAGGTTCATGAGGAGGAACGGTATCGGCTCGTTCCGGGCGACGTAATTGATATCTCGTATCGCTATACGCCAGAGTTTAACCAAACGGTCACGATACAACCAGATGGCTTTGTTGGCCTACAGATTGTTGGAGATATCAAGATCGGCAGCCTCACGGTCGAAGAAGCGCGGAAAAAGATCGCGGACAAGGCAAGCGTACGGCTCAAGGATCCCGAGATAACGCTGCTGCTGAAAGAATTTCAGAAGCCGTACTTCGTCGTTTCCGGCGAGGTCGCGACGGGTGGGAAGTTCGAGATGCGTGAGAATGTGACAGCTCTTCAGGCTGTCATGATCGCCGGAGGATTTAAGGATAGCGCAAAGACGTCGCAGGTAGTGGTGTTTAGAAAGCTGAACGAAGAGACCGCCGAGGTGCGGACGATAAACCTCCGGAGCATTCAAAAGACGGCCGATTTGGAGAATGATTTAACGCTTAGATCCGGTGACATAGTTTTCGTTCCCCGCAACACATTCAGCAAGGTCGAGCGGTTTATGAGGCTCGCCAATGTGGCGGCCCTCATTGGACCAGTTGGTGCAGTTATACGCTAAAGATAAATCGAGAAATAACATTAGGATCTAACCAAAATGACCTCTAGAGAAGGACAACTTTCGCTGGCTTTCCTTAATTGCATGGACCTTGCGCTCATGCTCGCAGCGCTTGGCGCCTCCATCGTGATCCTATATTCGCCCACCGCCCAAATGAGTGTCGCGGATTACACCGAAGATTTTCTGGTTACGCGTGTAAAGCTTTCAAACGCCATACTCTGCGCGGCTTTGCTCATCGTCTGGCATTTTTGCTTCAAAGCGTATGGTCTTTACCAATCTTATAGGTTGAGAACTACCGGGGACGCGATCGTTGATGTTGCCAAGGCTGTTGGTGCATCTTCAATCGCCCTCTTGATTGCGGCCCAGTTGGGCGGGTGGAAAACGATTACGTTATTGACAGTGCTCCTATTCTGTCTCGCCGGCATCGCTTTTGTTAGCGGGTTGCGAATGGCAGTTTATCGGGTGTCGCATTTATTCAGACGGCGGGGTATAAACACAAAATCTCTCTTGGTGATCGGTGGCGGACCACGAGCTCAACAGTTCATGGAGAGGATAGAGCGTCGCAGTGAGGTCGGCTATAACATAATCGGCTTTCTGGACAGCTCACCTATGTTTAGCAACTGCGAAACGGGTGGAGCACCATGGCTCGGCGGTTTCGCTGAGCTTGCTCACATCATAGACAGCCGAGTAGTAGACGAGGCGGCAATCGCGCTGCCGATAAAGTCTCAATACTCTCAAATAAAGACCGCTATCGACTGCCTCGCGGAGCAGGGGATCGCGGTACACCTGTTGTCGGATTTCTTCCCGCATCAGTTGGCGAAGATTAAACCGACAGAGTTTCAAGGGCTTTCGCTGCTGTCCCTGACAAGCACGGCTCCGTTTTGTTGGCGGACTGAGGTCAAGCGACTTGTCGATGTGCTGTTCTCGTCCGCACTATTGTTCGTCGGGGCTCCCATGTTTGTCCTCTCGGCTATCGCTATAAAGCTGGATTCGCCAGGCCCGATCTTCTTTGCTCAGGAGCGCATGGGCTACAATAAGCGCCGATTCTCAATGATCAAGTTTCGAACGATGGTTTCCGATGCTGAATCACGCATGGATGAGATAGAACATTTGAACGAGAAGGATGGACCGATCTTCAAAATCACCAATGATCCCCGCATAACGCGAGTCGGAAAGTTTTTGCGCAAGTTTAGCATCGACGAGCTGCCACAACTTATTAATGTGCTGGTCGGTGACATGAGCCTGGTCGGCCCACGCCCGCTGTCGATCCGTGATGCATTAAACCTTGAGCAGGCGTGGCAAAAACGTCGTTTTAGCGTGAAGCCCGGAATGACATGCCTCTGGCAGATCTCCGGACGAAGCAATCTGTCCTTTGATGAATGGGTCGAGCTCGACCTGGAATATATTGATACCTGGTCGCTTCAGCTTGACTGGTGGATCCTGCTAAAAACGCTGCCGGCCGTTATCGCTGCTCGCGGCGCTGTTTAGTCCCGAATCATCGTGAATACTCAAGTTCGCAGATATAATACGCCACGTCTAAAGGCTTCGTACCTCGGATTTATGCTGCTGCAGTTGATGGCGACCGCAGCCGTCTGGGCAGCCGCAACCGGAGGGCAGGTACTACGTGCGTTTGCTCTCAGTTCGATCGCAATGGCCGTCCTGCTGCCTCTCTTAATCTCTCTTGAGGCAGGACTTCTCGCCATGGTTATATTCGAGCCATTTCGAGGCCTGCTGCGGCGAATGCAATACCTGATAGTGCCGTACAGCAGCGCCGAGCCCATTCATCTTCTAACGCCGTTAGTTGCTTTGTTCGCCTTTCTGATCGTCCTGAACCGGCATAAACTGTCCGTATTTGTGGCAACACCGGTTGCAAAGGCAGTTTCAATTTTGGCGCTGATCTGCACGATCCAGATATTCAACCCGATACAGGGCGGTCTCTTTGTTGGTCTTAGCGGCGGTCTTTTCGTACTGGTTCCGATGGTTTGGTTCTATTTTGGCCAGCATAGTGACCCGAAGTTCTTTCCACGGGTAATGAGGGCTATGGTGTTCCTCGGCATCGCGGCCTCGGCATATGGGGTGTATCAAATGCTGTTTGGCTACCCCGCATTTGAACAGTACTGGATCGAGAATACGGATAATTATCAATCGATCGTGGTTTATGGCGTGACCCGAGCGATCGCGACATTTAGCAACGCGGAAGAATGGGGACGATACGTTCAGCTTGGCTGCCTGGTCGCTTTTGGACTTGCGGCTTCGCGACCTGAAGGCAAATTCCGACCTGTCTGGCTTGTATCCGGAGTTATTCTGGCCGCAATGCTGGCTTTGACCGGCCAGAGAAGCTCGATCTTTGGATTGTTCCTCGGCCTCACGGTCTTGTTTTTTGCGGGTGCCCGGACGTGGGGCAGTGCGGTAGCCCGGTTGGCGGCCCTTAGCGTCGCGTTGGCATGCTTTTTGTTCGCGTCGTCGTATCTCGCGCCTGATGAGAGTGATCTTAAAGCCAGCGAGGGCATTGCAACGATCCTCTCGCACACGACGAAGGGTACCCTCGATCCTGCGAATGAATATAGTCTGGGAGCGAGGCTAGATACGTGGTATCAAGTTCTTTTCTCGACGATACCCTCAAACCCGCTTGGCGCGGGCCTCGGCGATAGCACCCTCGCAGGGGCAAGAAGCGACGAAGTTGACCTAGCTCCGATCGATAACCATTTCTTTAGTCTTGCAATTTCTGCAGGTGTGCCGGCGGCGCTATTGCTCGTATGGATCTTTTGGAGATCGCTCCGTACTAGCATAAAGCTCTGCCGACAGTCTGATAGCGGCTCGAGAGAGTTTACCAACGCAAGGATCGCAATGGCCTTAGTGGCATCCTTGATCCTGAACAACTTCTTCGGGACATCCTTCGTGATCTACTCAATTGCTCCGATTGGATGGCTACTGCTGGGTTGGCTGAGCGCAAGATCGATCGATGACCCTGTCGCAGAGCAGGCCGATCATGTGAAAGCAGACGCACGTTACATGACTAGGTATGAACCAAGCGTGTAAAACTGTATCTTTGAGGGCTGCTCACCCGTCGCTAAGGCAGAGGAAAAGCCATCTATAGCCGGCATGGGCGAAAAGCATACGTTATAACTTTCCGCAGTCTCACGAACGGGCCGAATCGGGGACAAGCTCAGTTCATTGGGTGGTATATTTAAACCGTCCCCAAGAAGTTTCATGTAAGCCTCCTTTCGGGCCCACGTATCGAAAAAGAACTCAGTCCGCTCATCAGATAAAGCCTGTTCGTATATCATCTTCTCCGAGGCCGTGAGACATTGTCTCAGCAAGCCTTCGTCGATAGCACCCGGATCATGGCGCTCAATATCGATGCCCAGTTCCTGCACCAGGCTAAACGCCAAAAGGGCGTACTCGCAAGAATGCGAAATATTGAAATGCACGTTCGGCTGGAAATGCTGCGATAGGTAAGGTTTGCCGAGTTTCGCGTAAAGGATCTCAATATCCCCCGCTGGCTGGCAGAGATACTGGCCCAAAAGAAATCGCAAAGAACCGCGAGATACCACGAATTGGGTCTGGTGGTTCCGGAATCTGAAAGCGTTGGCACGCTCCAACTCTGGCCGCGACAAACCCGTTTCCAACAAAGATCGCAGCCGCTCATCTATCCTCACCAGCCAGACATGGACCTCATCTTCGTCAAGGGAGGGCACCTGTGAAACAGTCTGCCAATGGGAAATCAGAGGTTGACTGACGTTGTTACGCGAATTATCTCCCGACATCACTTATTACCAAGTTGAGCCTCTGAATACTGCTCGTCCATTTGGGCAAGAAATTGGTCCGCTTCCTCCTCAGAAACACTTTCGAGCTCGGCAAGCAACCGCTCGAGTTCCTGTTCGTCCTCTGTGCTCTGGAAAAGATCGGCCGAGGCCTCGAAGCTCGTTGCGGCTTTGGTACCCAGAATGTCATCAATCCGAGTTGCTATTGCCGCGATAGTGGGGGTTTCGAACAAAACCCGTAAAGGGATTTCGCAGCCAATGAAATCGCGAATCCTCGAGACTGCCTGAGTGGCAAGAAGTGAATGGCCTCCGAGCTCGAAGAAATTGTCGTTTACACCGACACGATCTATTCGCAATAGTTCGGCCCAGATACTCACCATAGTTTCCTCGGTGGCTGTCCGGGGCGCGACATAGTTGGTATCAACCGCCGTCAATGCTCCCTCGGGTTCGGGAAGCTGTTTCCGATCGATCTTTCCGCTTGGCGTCAGCTTCCATCCCTTTATGAAAACGTAGGCCGCCGGCACCATATACTCCGGCAGCGAGCACTTGAGGAACGTTCTCAGACCGGCAGGATCTGTAGTACCCGAGCTAGTGGTCAGATAAGCCACGAGTCGCTTGTCTCCAGGAATGTCCTCCCGAAGGGCCACCACGCATTCATGTACGCCCGGATGTCTCGAAAGAACGGATTCGATCTCGCCGAGCTCGATGCGGTATCCGCGAAGTTTGACCTGGTTATCGGCCCGTCCGATTATGGCAATGTTCCCGTCGCCCCGATAGCGTGCAAGATCACCCGTGCGGTACAGCCGCTTACAAACTGCTCCGCCGGGAAATGGAAGATCTATCTCGACGAACTTCTCGCTAGTAAGATCAGGCCGATTCAGATAGCCGCGTGCCAGCCCGTTTCCGCCCTGATACAGCTCTCCGGGGATGCCGACCGGGACGGGATTACCGGATTGATCCAGAAGATATATCTGGGTATTCGCAAATGGACGCCCGATCGGCACAAACTCGGCGCCCGCCGCCTCGGACTCGGTCATTTCGAAGAATGTACTGTCGATCGTAGCTTCCGTTACGCCGTATGAATTGATGACCCGAGTGTTAGCGCCGCACACCCGCTGCAATCGCCGGTATTCATCGGACTGCCAGGTGTCCGAGCCGACGACCATAAGTTTTAAGAGATCGAGCCTTTTCTGTTGGGTCTCGAGGTACTGTATTAGTGGCCGGATCACAGCCGGGACAAATTCTGCCGCCTCAATGCTATATTCACTCAACAGTTTATATACCTCGGCGGGTTCAAGCAGGAGTTCGGTTGGGCAAATAATGAGCGTTGCCCCGCTACAGAGTGCTCGTGTCAGGTCACCAGTGAAAACATCGAACGAGAAACTCGCCATTTGTAAATGGCTGGCTATCGACGAAAGTTGGTACGCGTCTTCCCAGGCTTCGAATACGTTCACGACATTGCGATGCTCGATCATCACGCCTTTTGCTTTGCCGGTAGAACCAGACGTAAAAGTAACGTAGATGAGATTCTCTGGCTTTACGACGGAATTTGGTTTGCTTCTACTCTCGACGGCGATAGCATCCCGATCGCGATCGAGGTAAACGACCGTTTCGGCACCGAGGTCTGATGCGGATGAACGGAGATCGTCCATGGTGAGCAAAACCGACACGCCTGCTTCTGAGACCATGTGCCGCAGCCGATCCACGGGATAGTTAGTATCCATGGGTAGGTACGCTCCACCGGCCTTCATAACGCCGAGCACAGTGACGATCATATCGACCGATCGATTCAGATAAACACCTACTATGTTTTCTGGCCCGACTCCTTTGTCTTGAAGGAACCAAGCGAGCTGATTCGCTCTTTCATTGAGCTCGCCGTATGTCAGACTCTCATCTCCGCAATTCACTGCAATCGCATCCGGCACCCTTGCCGCCTGAGCCTCGATCAATTCGTGAACACAAACCGGGGGCACGTCAACGGTTTTCTGATTCCATTCTCCGAAAATGCAAGTCTGCTCGGATTCGGTCAGCATCTGAACGGTGGTTATCCGCTGCTTAGGATCATCGACGACCGACTGAAGTATCGTCCGAAAGTGCCCCAAGACCCGATTGGCCGTCTCGTGCTCGTAAAGATCGGTGTTGAATTCTAACTGAAGATCAAACTCGTCCCTGCGGTTGAAAACGTCGAGACTTAGGTCGAATTTCGCCGACACCTTTGGCAGCCGTAGCCGGTCAAGCGCGAGATTGCCAACCGTGTCCGTCGATCGAGGAGTGTTCTGAAGCGTAAACATGACCTGAAAAAGCGGCGTGTAGCTCAGACTGCGTTCGGGATTTACCTCCTCGACGAGTTTCTCGAACGGCAAGTCCTGATTTGTGTAAGCTCCTAAAGCTAACTCTTTCGTTCGCTGGAGAAGTTCACGGAAAGTAGGAGCACCCGACAGGTCACCGCGAATCGCAAGTGTATTCACAAAGAATCCTATCAG
>JAYUDV010000390.1:0-17843 GCA_043739565.1 Chloracidobacterium sp. | reverse complement strand
CATACCGACCCCGGCCGCGCCAAAGCCCCAATGAAAACCGTATTTTTCGCCAAGAAATCCGGTGACGATCTGGCCCAGTGTTGCTCCAAGGTTGATGCCCATGTAAAAGATCGAAAACCCGGCGTCGCGCCGTTCTCCGCCCTCCGGATAAAGGTCGCCAACGATCGCCGAGATATTTGGCTTGAGCAATCCGGTGCCGAGAACGATAAGGATCAGGCCAACAAAGAACATGATCCTGCCGCCGAAAAACCCCGATAAGCCAATGGATAGGTGGCCACTCGTGATCAGTATGGCTCCGTACATGATCGCGCGTCTTAGTCCGAGCAATCGGTCGGCGATCCAGCCGCCAGGCAGCGACGAGAGATATACGCATGCGGCGTAAATGCCGACGATGGCAGCCGCTTTAGGCCGTTCAAACCCAAAGCCGCCGTTCATCAGCGTCGCCGTCATAAACAATATAAGCAGCGGCCGGATGCCGTAGAACGAGAAACGTTCCCACATCTCGGTCATGAATAGAGTAGGCAGGCCTTTTGGATGGCCGAAAAATTCGCGGCCTGCTTTCGGGTTTGGATCGTCTATGATAGCGCTCATCAATATTCCCCTTTAAATGCTAAAATTTTTTGGAAGACTTAGCGAGAATATAACAGAAAATCTCAGTATCGAAAAGGAAAAAACTATGTCCAGATCACTTTTTTTAATGCTTGGCATTCTTGCCGTTATGGTTTTTGGCGCGACTTACGGATACACCCAAACGGGACGCAAATCGGTGTCGGCAGCCGAGGTAAACGGCACATTTCGGATGAAATTTCCGGGTAAATTCAAATATAATTCGAACGAAATTAAGATACTCGCCCTCGGCGGCGGCAGGCTGCGTATTGCCATGGAACTCGTCTATCCGTATAAAATGCAAAACGGCGAGATGTCCGCCAATATGGGCTCACTCGACGGCGAGGCCATGATAACCGGCGATACCGCCGTTTATAAATCGAGTGAATTCGGACCGTGCAAAATTACGGTCAAATTCGCCAAACCCGGCGTTATAAAGGTCTCGCAAGAGGGTGCGGACAACGAATGCGGCTTTGGCCATAATGTAAATTCGGACGGAACATATCGGAAGGTGAGCAGTAAGAAGCCAAGATTTGACAATAATAAATAGCGCGAATGGAATTATGTCAGTAGCTCAGGTGTAAACGTGGGCATTGATTACGGCGCCGAGGACGCCCTTCCTCATAACCGCGCTACTGACATGGATGTCGGCATCGACGAGAGTATCGCTAAAATACGCAACGCCGTCATCTTCCGGCCGCTCTTAAAAGCTCCCCTCCTTGTTTAGGAGGGGTGGCAGCCGCTTCGGCTGACGGGGTGGTAGATCTGAAAAAATTCTTTCGTACTTGTCGTTTTTAGCGGATTATTCATGATTTAGTTTTAACTACCACCCCGCCATTCGACCAACACTTCTAATCAAGGATGGGAGTTTGCTGCTCATTAATTTGCGGGAAATTCGCGATTAATTTACACTAATCCATATGCCCTTGTAGCTCAACGGTTAGAGCAGCGGACTCATAATCCGTTGGTTGTAGGTTCGAATCCTACCGAGGGCATACCTTTTTATTCTTCCGGTCGTTAGATCACCGTATTCGATAGAAAATGGGGCGAGCCAAAAGTTTCTTAGGACCTCGCGGAAACCAAATCCGAGATTTCGGCGTACTAACACACCGAGAGAAATTTGTAATTGGAGACAAGGCCGACATGTTCAAGAATCTACTTTTGATATTTTTGACCCTTTCATTCTTGATAACTATTTACGCCGATAACCTGCGTGAGATCAAGATCGACAATAACCACTCGACGATCGGGTTTTGGGTGCCGATAATGGGCGGCCTCTCGAAAGTCTCAGGGAAATTTACCGATTTCTCTATCGTTCTAAATGATGACAGCAGAGACATCACGAAATGCTCGGTAAAGGTTGTGATCAAAACATCGAGCATTGACACTGGCATACCTGCTCGCGACGCCCATTTAAAGACTGCCGATTTTTTTGATACCGAAAAATTTCCCGAGATTACTTTCGAGAGCACGCGGATACGAAAACAGGGAAAGAGCTTTGTCGCAACCGGAAATCTGACAATGAGAGGCGTCACAAAAGAGATCGAACTCCCGTTTGATATTACCGGAAAAGTCGCGACAAAAAATCTCACCAACATCGGCTACGCTGCCAAACTAAAGCTAAATCGGCGGGATTACAGCGTGAATTGGGAGCACCCGACATCGCCAAATTTTGTGGGTGACGAGGTCGAAGTGGATATCAGGTTGATTTCCAAAGCTATCAAAGACTAGCCATCGAGACCCAATCAAACGTTAAACCGGAAATCGACGACATCGCCGTCCTGCATGATGTATTCTTTGCCCTCGAGGCGGGCGAGGCCTTTTTCGCTGGCGGCTTTTCGACTGCCGCAGGCGACGAGATCATCGTAGCCGATGATCTCGGCACGGATAAAGCCGCGTTCGATATCGGTGTGGATCTCACCGGCGGCCTGCGGTGCTTTGGTGCCGATCGGGATCGTCCATGCACGGACCTCTTTTTCACCGGCGGTGAGAAAGCTCATCAGGCCAAGCATATGGTACGCGGCTTTTATCAGCTTATCGACGCCGCTTGAGCTCAGGCCGAGGTCTTTCAAATATTCCGTACGCTCGGCGGGGTCGAGAGCGACGAGCTCGGCTTCGAGCTTGGCGCAGATGATAACGACATCGGCGTTTTCGCTTCCGGCGTGTTTAATAACGGCCTTGACGTGAGGGTTGCTTTCCGGGTCGGCAAGTGTTTCTTCGTCGACGTTTGCGGCGTAGATCGTCGGTTTTGTCGATAGAAAGAACCAGGTTTTTACTATCGCGCGTTCGTCGTCCGTCAGGTCGGCGGCACGCGCCGGGCGGCCTTCTTCGAGGACGGGCTGAACCTTGTCAAGGATCTCAAGCTCGATCTTGGCAGCCTTGTCACCGGATGCTTTTATCGCTCGGGCGGCCTTATCGCGGCGTTTGGCGGCTGAGGCGAGATCGGCGAGAGCGAGCTCGATCTGGATGGTTTCGATGTCGCGAACGGGATTGACCGAACCCTCGACGTGGATGATGTTGTCGTCGTCAAAGCATCGCACAACCTGAATAACGGCATGGGTTTCGCGGATGTTGGCGAGAAACTGATTGCCCAAACCTTCGCCCTTTGACGCACCGCGAACGAGGCCCGCGATGTCGAGCAACTCGACCGTTGCCGGCACGACCTTTTGCGCCTTGTTCATCGTTTCGAGCACGCCGAGGCGTCCGTCGGGCACGGCGACGACGCCAACATTCGGCTCGATCGTCGCAAACGGATAATTTGCCGCGAGCGCCGATTCCTGAGCCGTTAGCGCGTTAAATAACGTAGATTTTCCGACGTTGGGCAATCCAACGATTCCTGCTTGTAACATAGGCTGCGAATCCCGGCCGAGGCCAAAACCCTTATTTTACAATTGATCGCCAATTTTGCGAAATCTCGCTGCGTCCGCCCGGCATTTTCAAATTCAAATCCACATCGACGGACGCCGGATTGTGCTTTTTGAGCGAATTAAAGTAACTTATTTAGAAGTTTGAATAGACAAATATGTTGATCTCATTGATCTTATTAACGCTGATTGCGATCGGTGGAATGTCGCTGACGTACACCGTCGCGAACGACAAGCCGCTTATGTGGCGGCTGGCGGCGGGAAATATCGTCGGATCGGCCGTTTTCGGCATCGTCGCCTTTGCGGCGGCGTGTATTTTCGGGTTTGGCCCGGTGACGATCATCGTCTCGCTTGCGGCTACGCTGCTGCCGGTCGCCTTGCTGCGTCAGAGAGAGACAAGGATAAAATTCAAACACGACTGGGCCAAAGCGAAAGGCAAATTTCAGGGCGGGAATCTTAAAAGGTTCAAGCAATTTGCCTATTACGCATTCTTTGTTCTGCTTTTCTGGTTCTTTTTCGACCAGGCGATGTATGGGTTGAAGGACGGCATATACACGGGCGGATCGCAAAATCTCGGCGATCTGCCGTTTCATCTCGGGGCGATATTGAGCTTTACGGATGGCAACAATTTCCCGCCGCAAAATCCGTCGTGGGCCGGTGCGAGATTTTCGTATCCATTTATTGCGGACTTTCTGACCGCGTGTTTTGTTAAGCTCGGTGCGGATATACGGGCCGCGATGTTTGTCCAAAACGTCTCGTGGGCATTCTCGTTATTGATAATTCTCGAGCGCTTTACGGCCAAGGTCACGGGCAGCAAATTGGCCGGACGTATTGCCCCAGCGCTGTTATTTTTTAGCGGTGGCCTCGGTTTCCTGTGGTTTTTTAAGGATTTTTGGGAGTCGGGCAAGGGCATTTACGATTTTCTCTGGCACCTGCCGCGCGATTACACGATCAGCGATCAATTTCGCTGGGGCAATTCGATGGTCGTGCTGTTTATCACGCAACGAAGTTTGTTGCTCGGCATGCCTTTGACGGTTTTGGTGCTTGGATATCTGTGGCGAATTTTTACCAAAGAGAGCACAGAGAACACGGAGACCGAAAGAGACGGGGAGACGCCACGTCGCCAGGACTCGGGGAAAAATCAAAAGCGTGACAGCCGGGTCCATGCGTCTCTACGTCACCGCGTCATTGCGTCTTTGCTAGTCGGCCTGCTCGCCGGAACGCTGCCGCTTATCCATCTGCACAGTTTAGCGGCTCTTTTTGTGGTGACCGGATTTTTATTTTTGATGCGGCCCGCGAAGTGGAAAGAGTGGATCGCGTTCGGTTTCGGCGTCGCGTTGATGGCGGTTCCCGAGGTGTTGTGGTCAATGTCGGGAAACGCGACCGAAACGAGCAAATTCTTTGGCTGGCATTTCGGCTGGGATAAGGGCGAGGCGAATATTCTGTGGTTTTGGTTTAAGAATACCGGGATTGTAATTCCGTTACTGATTGCCGGCATCTGGATTTGTTTAAAAAAGAATTCGCCGCAGATAAACGTGGATAAACGCGGATCGGAAACGCAAATGACAAAGGGCGAAGGACAAGAGACAAACAGCCTTTTATTATTCTACATACCCTTTGCATTTCTCTTTCTTGTCTCAAACATAGCCAAGCTCGCTCCGTGGGAATGGGACAATATCAAGGTATTGATCTATTGGTACGTCGGGTCGCTGCCGCTGATTGCCTACGCGATCGCGTGGGCATGGCAGAGAAATAAGCCGGGACGGGCCGCGGCGGGCGTGTGTTTTGCCGTATTGACACTAGCCGGGGCGCTCGACGTATGGCGTACCGAATCGAGCCAGGTCAAGACCCGCGTTTTTGACGCGGATGCGGTGCAGGTCGCCGAGTTTATCAAAAAGAATACCGAGCCGAATGCACTGTTTCTAAACGCTCCGACGTACAATTCGGCTGTCGTGTTGTCAGGAAGACAATCGCTGATGCGTTACAGCGGGCATTTGTCGTCGCACGGCATCGATTACGCTCCGCGCGAGATGGACGTAAAACATATTTACGAGGGCGGTGGCGTGGCGGATATTTTCCTGCGAAAATACAATATTCAATATGTGCTGATCTCGCCCGAGGAGCGGAATTCGTTAAAAGCTAACGAGGAATTTTTCCGGAAATACCCAATCGTCGCGGAATCGGGGCAGTATCGGGTCTATAAGATCAAATAAAACGCAGATGAAGGCAGATAAACATAGACCGGAAGAGGCGAGGTTGCAAATCGAAAAACCCGAGGCGGATCGCGTCTGGTTGGGTTGCGCAGCATTGATAACGCTCATCTCGGCCGTTTTGAGGTTCGCGTGGCTTGCCATCAAGCCGCTGCATCACGACGAAGGCGTCAACGGATTTTTTCTGACAAATCTCGTTCGCGATGGCGTTTATAAATACGATCCGGGGAATTATCACGGGCCGACGCTCTATTACATCGCGTTTCCGTTCGTCAAATTATTTGGGCTCGAGACAATACCGATCCGCTTGAGCGTGGGTATTTTTGGCGTGTTGACGGTCGTTTTAGCTCTCTTTCTCAGTCGTTATATTGGCCGATGGGGAAGCCTTTTGGCGGCACTTTTTCTGGCCCTCTCGCCCGGAATGGTCTACATCTCGCGGTACTTTATCCACGAGATCTTTTTTGTATTCCTAAGCCTCGCGATAGTCGTTGCGGTTTTGTTTTTTATCGAAAAGCGTCGAGCCGGATATTTCGCAATCGCCTGGTTGGTGCTGACCCTGCTCGTTTGTTTTCTCCCGTCGGCTTTGAATTTAGCCGCATTTCTCGGTGGTGAAAACGCAGGGGCTCTGTGGGCGTTTCGGATCGCGTTTTTTATCGTCGAGGCCGCACTCGTTTATTTTGTAACCCGAATGATCCTGGAATGGGACGCGGGTCGTCCGATCTATCTAGTGCTCGCCTCCGCGTCAGCGGCCCTGCTTTTCGCAACGAAAGAAACGGCCTTTATTACTCTCGGGACAATGCTGATCGCATGTCTGAGCGTGTGGGTTTGGCGGGCGGTCCGGCTGAGTTCGTTCTTTGAAAAAAATTGGTTTCCTATCGTTGTCGGCATTAACGCGGCGGCGGTTGCCGCCGTTCTCTATTACCGTTCGACCTTTGCCGACGGCTGGAAATGGCTGAACGAAAACTTTTACAATGCATTCCGCCCGCCTGAGAATTTTGTATTTTATTCGATCATTTTTCTGGTGATCGCGGGCGTAGCGGCCTGGGTGATATTCGTCGTCGATCTTCGCCGGACAAACGAAACCGACTTAGCGGAACCCGTCGACGCGACCTGGGCAAACTTTCGCAAAGGCCTCGGGCAGAGAACCGATCTGATCCTGATGATCGCCGCCGTCGCCACCATATTTATTTACCTCAACGTGCTGTTTTTCTCGTCATTCTTTACCTACGCCGAGGGCGTCGGCAAGGCTTTTGAAGCGTATAACATCTGGACGAAAACCGGCAGCAAAGACCACACGCAAAACGGTATTTTTGCCTATATGAAGTGGGGAATGAAGGTCGAATCACCGATACTTATACTCTCGGCACTTGGCATTTTGGTGGCGCTGTTCAAGGGAAAACACCGGGTTGCGATGTTTACGGCGTTTTGGGCGTTCGGGCTCTTTGCGGCGTATACGATCATTCCGTACAAGACGCCGTGGCTCGCATTAAGCTATCTCCTGCCGATGTGTATCGTCGCGGGTTACGGCCTCGGCGAACTTGTCACCTCGAAAACAACTGCACTTAAAGCCGTAGCTCTGGCGCTCATGGTAAGCGGCACGGCGGTGCTCGCATATCAGACTTACCAGCTAAATTTTGTCCGCTACGACGACGAAGAGATGGGCTATGTGTACGCGCATACGAAGCGCCAGGCTCTTGATCTGGTCTCTCAGATCGACCATTACGCCGACAAAAGCGGGAAGGGAAAAGACGCGACGATTGAGTTTGTTTCGCCCGATTATTGGCCTTTGACGTGGTACATGCTCAATTACGGCCACGCCAATTTTCACGGTGCTCTGGTCGAAGCCAATACGTCGGAAATGATAGTCGCGAAAAAGAACGATCAGGATGCCGCGACGATACAGAAATACTCGGCGCACTATAAATTTGTAGGTGTCTATCCGCTGCGTCCGGGCGTCGATCTGATGCTGCTGGTGAGACGCGACCTGGCGGATAGCAATGATCAAGAGCTATACAAAATTTTGGAATACAAATCTCCTGAACTCAACCATTGATCAGGAGCCAAACAGGCCGATGAGGACAAGAGCGAGGCCGATGACAATATGCAGAACGTCGTCGGCCCGTTTCCATTTAAATTGTTTTTCGGGGAAAAGGTGCAGAAAACTTGCTGCTGCCTGATAAAGATCGATCAGTCCAAATGCCACGTTAAACCCGCGAATACTAGTCGCGTGTTGTGAATAGACCACGCCCAAACCGATCAAACCGAAGATAATGTGAAATACATTGTACGCCGGAGCTCCGCTCGTCAGGCCTTTTTTTGGAGGGATCACAAACCCAAGTATGCCGGTCAGGATCAGCAGCGGGGCGAAGATCAGAAGGGTGTAATAATTCAGAGCCATAACGATAGCCGGTCGATATTTTATCTAGCTTGTGACGACAAATTTTACCACCCCTGAATGTTTTTCACACAGAACGTGGGACTCAAACTGACCAACTACGATTACAAATATATTCGGAAAAAATGATAATTGGTGAAACGATCTGTTGTCTCGCCGTGGCCCAAAACCTTTTTGTCGATTTTATCGTTTATTGAATATGAAAAATCTAAAACTCCTTTTTTTGCTGGTCGTTATGGCGATGCCGGTTTTTGCGTCGGATATTAGGTCGGGCCAGGAGTTGATCGCGGCGATGCGTAAGAAATACGACGGAAAATGGTATAAAACGCTGACCTTTGTCCAGACGACCACGAACTACAAACCAGATGGCACGTCGGAAGTTTCAACCTGGTATGAGGCGCTTAGCGTACCTGGGAAACTAAGGATCGACTTCACGCCTTTGGAAAAGGGAGGCGGAATAATCTTTTCAGATAACAAAGTCTTTTCATTTCGAGACGGCAAGCTCGCCGCAACGCGTCCGTTTATCCATCCACTGCTTGTCCTCGGTTTTGACGTTTACATGCAACCGGTCGAGACAACACTCGGCCAGATCAAAGAAATGAATGTCGATATGTCGGTCGTTCATCGCGAAAAATGGCGGGGCAAGACCTTTTATGTCGTCGGAGCAAAACAAGGCGATCTAGCCGCGCCGCAGTTTTGGATCGATAAGGACAATCTCTATTTTGTCCGTTTGATTGAGCTCAAGGGAAAGGATAAAAAAAGCATTCAGGAAACTCAGTTCAATAAATACGAAAAAGTAAAAGGCGGCGGCTGGGTCTCGGCCGAGGTACAGTTCTTTGTCGATGGAAAACGGGCGACGACCGAGGAATACAACGATATTCAAACCAATATGCCGCTTGATGCTAATCTCTGGGATCCCGAAAAATGGATGACGGCGGACCGCACATACTTTAAGAAGAAATCGCAATCGTAGCTTGCGTTTATTTTAACTAGGTTTACAATTACAAGCATTCCATTTCACCGGAGAGATTACCTAATGAAAAGAGTATTTGTTGCCTTGTTTGTCGTATTTGGTGTTTGCAATTCGGCATTGGCCACCGATATGAGCGTCGAGATCAACGCCGCGACGGCGAAGATCATGCCGCAGGTCGTCGAATGGCGGCGGTTTATTCACCAGCATCCGGAGCTTTCAAACCGCGAGTTTAACACGTCGAAACTTGTCGCCGAACAGTTGCGAAAGCTGGGGCTGGAGGTGCGCACCGGCATTGCCAAAACTGGCGTTGTCGGTATTTTGAAGGGCGGCCTTCCGGGCCCGGTCATTGGCCTGCGTGCCGATATGGACGCACTGCCGATCACCGAACGCACGGATGTGCCGTTCAAATCGACCGTAACAGGTGAGTATAACGGCCAGACGGTTGGCGTGATGCACGCCTGCGGGCACGACAGCCACGTCGCGATGCTGCTCGGCACAGCGAATGTGCTGGCGGGAATGAAGGACAAGATCAAGGGAACGGTCGTGTTTATCTTTCAACCGGCCGAGGAAGGGACACCGGTCGGTGAGACCGGCGGAGCACCCGACATGGTCAAGGAAGGCGTGATGGACAACCCCAAGATCGAAGCCATTTTTGGGATACATATCAACTCACAGACCGAGATCGGCACGATCAAATACAAATCTGGCGCCGCCATGGCGGCCGCCGACTGGTTTTCGATCAAGGTCCACGGTAAGGGCAGCCACGGATCACAGCCGTGGTCCGGCATCGATCCGATAGCCGTTGCGACACAGATTTACACCGGCCTGCAGATGATCGTTGCACGCGAATCCGAGTTGACCAAGGCTCCGGTCGTGATCACCGTCGGCAAAATAAACGGCGGGGTTCGCGAAAATATTATCTCCGAAGAGCTTACAATGGCCGGGACGATCCGCACGCTCGATTCCGCTATGCAAAAGGACGTTCATAACAAGATCCGCCTCACCGCGACGAAGATCGCTGAGAGCATGGGAGCCACGGTTGAGGTCACGATCGATACAAAGACACTCGTCACATATAACACGCCCGATCTGGTCAAAAAGATGCTGCCATCGCTGCAAAAGGCGATCGGAAAAGAAAACGTGATCGAGGGTGAATGGACGACCGGGGCCGAGGATTTTTCGTATTACGGCGAAAAAGCTCCGTCATTCTTCTTTTTTGTCGGCGGCATGCCCAAAGGCAAAGACCCCAAAACGGCCGCGGCCCATCACACGCCCGATTTCTACATCGACGACACCCGCCTCGACGTCGGCATAAAGGCGTTTTGTAATATTGTGTTTGATTATTCCAAGTGATAGATAAAACCTTAGCGGATGTTCATCGATAGTGATAATATGTACATGACGGAGGCGGCATGTCCACGACTGCAAAAACACAGACAAAAAAGAACAAGCATTTTATCCTCGATCAGACGCGCATTAAACAGGCACAGAAAATATTGCGGGCACGAACCGAGACGGAAACTGTCGAAAGAGCAATTGACCGCGTTATCAGCGACGACGAAGCAACGCGCATCACTTGGGCCGCAATCGATGAGTTTATAGAAGTGGGGAGAAAGGAAGGGTTAGTGATCGAGGACGTTTTCGGGCGTCTGGAGAAATAATATCTGAACGGAATATTGCTTGACAGTTCGGTTTATATTGCCTCTTGGCGGCAGAAAGAATACGCGACTCTAGATCGGCACCTTACTTATGTTAACAAACAACCGGTCTATCTTAGCTCAGTGGTTCTGGAAGAGCTTTATGTGGGAGCCACAAATCTACGGGCGAAGAAGCTAGTAGCCTACATCGAGAGCCAGTTCAAAAGCGTTGATCGAGTCATCGTTCCAAATCTGAACGACTGGATCTCAACGGGAAAAATCCTTTCAAAGATCGGGCAAAGGTATGGCTTCGAACTCGTCAAGCTGTCGAGGATGACAAATGACTGTCTGATCGCTGTCTCTTCGGCCCGCTTTGGCTTGAGAGTAGTTACGCTCAACCTCACCGACTTCCAAAAAATATCCGAATTCCGAAAGTTCAATTTAGAAACAATTTAGCAAGCTAAGCCTGCAAATGCGCCTCGACAAACCACAACAATTTATCTATCGAGCGTGAAACACCGGTAAACAGGTCCGCCGTGTCCGCATCGCCGAGTTCGTCCGTTATGTCGATGTCTGCTCTTACTTTCTTGCCAAAATCAGCTAAGGCCGTCGAAAGAGCATCCACATGCGACGCTCCTTCGGTTATTTCAAGCGGGTATTCGGCAAGTGACGAATTTTGGGCCGCCACACGCACCGTTCCCAATGCGGTGCCGCCGAGCGTCGTAACGCGTTCCGCGATGTCGTCAACCATCGGGTCGAGGTCGGTCGCTACCTGATCAAATAGTTCGTGCAAGGCGATAAAGTTCATTCCCTTCACATTCCAATGTGCCTGTTTAGCCTGCGATTTCAGATCGTTCGCATCGGCGAGCCTCTGATTTAAGATCGCTACAATTTTTTCGCGTTTACCTTTCGGTATGTCAATTTTTGTAATGTGCATAAATACTATCTCCTATTTAGAATTATTCTAATTCTAAATAGGAGATAGAGTCAAGTCACAAATGCAATTGGTTGTCTAAGTTTAGGGAATGGACCGCGGCGGCCGACGTCCATCGCCAGGACCACCTAGCCCGCTTGGCCGGGAAGGGATAGCATTGCTTCGACCGGTACCGCGAAAGAGTGGCGTAAATACCCATTTCGAATGATTTTCGATGCCGTAATAAGCGATGATGGACTTACTTTTACTCTGGCTGGCGACGCCGATAAATGGAGTGTTGTCGGTAACCGTTTCTATCTCGTCGTCGTCGGATTCGGTGATATCACTTTCGGTGCCGGTGTTTACGGAATTAAGTACGACGATCGCGTACCGGTCAAATGTTTGGCTTGTATTCGAGGGCAGAGTGCCGCCGTTGTAGTTCTGCAAACGTTTTGCAAACGGCCCAAGCGTCTGGACGTCAGCCTTAATCAAACGCCATTTTCCGTCCTCGCTCAACGGATCTATGGCGGCCGAGGCCCTCAAGATCTGGTGTTTTCGCGTGCCTTGCGGCAAGCCGTCGAGCAGGTCATCCATCGAATTGGGCAGCTTTGAGCCGCGATAAAATTCGACGTACTGGCGAATGGCTTCGGCGACCTCTTCGCCGCGGCTGATCGCTTCGAGCTCTTTTTCACGCTGTATCTCCTGCTGGACCGACGGAGCGACCGCAAGCAGAGCGACCGCAAAGACAGCCATGATCGCCATTACGGCCATCAAGGTCATTCCCTCCTGCGATTTTTTGTTAATTGCCGCCGTCACCATTGTCGTCAACGTCATCCTTTTTGTCACTTGGCGTCCGCTTTGGCTGCGGAGGAATGTATTGCGGAACGCCGTTCATGCCAGGGACGCCTCTAGCCGGATCGAATGGCATGACACCGCCGTCCGTCGTAAATCCGTTTCGACCCGCCGGCTGGCCGCCAACTGCCGATGATTTTACGATCGGTACACGATGCCTAAAACCAAGATTTACGTCTTCAAAAACCACCTCGGCGGGAGATATGTCGACAAGGCGGAATTGACCCCTGACGACGTCATTAAGTCTTGCACCGAAAGGCGTCGGATTATTCCCCTCCGTAAAATACGCGGTGTCATTATTATATCTTTTTCGCCCGATCATACCGATATATTGAAAAGTCGGACGCGGCGGAGCCAGGACGGTCAACATCGACTGATTTGAATATGCTCGTCCGTCGGGTGTTTGGACGATGACCTGGCGAGCGCCTTCCTGCGCGATCAGATTTGCCGGCACGTCGGCGAAAACCCGCTGCCCGTTGACGAAGGTCGTGGGCAATTCGCTCTGATTAAAATAGATACGAGCATCCGGCGTAAACCGGTCGCCATTGATCTCGAGCCTAAAGGCACGCACGCCGGCGTAAACACTCTGCGGATTGAGCGACGCAATAAACATCACCGGCGTCGGAGTGGGCGTCGGCGGTACCAGAGGTTTCGGTGTCGGCGTAGGCGTCGGGACGTACGGCGTCGGTGGCGGCGGCTCGTAAAAAGCAAAAATATTGCGGCCCGGATCGGGTGCGTAATTACTGCCCGGACGATAATCAACCATCGTCGTCTGATAGGCAAAATCCTGCTCGGTTGGCGTGGGCAAACGCGGGTCATTACGATTCGCCGCCGGAGGAGAGTTGGGCCGCGGCGTCGCTGTGACCTTAACGGTGACCGAAGTGCTGCCGCCGAAAAAAGAGCGGCCAAATGCAAGGTAGAGGGCAATCAGCGCAACCAGGCCCAATAGGCCGGCGGCAATTATTTTGTTTCTTTCAGTCTTCGATTTTCCTTCGAACAATACCATTACGTCGTTAATAAATTATTGCTGTGCCGGTGTGACAGCCATCGGAACAAAACCGGGCCTCCGAAAATACGCGGCCAATTCGATATGCAGGCTCACCGTCTCGCCGTGCATTTTGCCACGCTGCTTAGCCGTGGCCTGCTGTGCCGTTGTCGACGCGATCGGCGGATTTATGCCGCCCGAAAATGGTTTGGCCATCGGCTGGCCCGTCGTCGGATTTATAACCGTTTGGCCTGAGCTAAAAGCCGGATTTTGATTTGCCTTTGGAGGCAGACCGGGGTTTGGCTGAGCCTTTTGACCCTCGCTGTCGGACGGTGCAAGCTCGACCGAGCTGACCACGATAAACTCGCGTCCGGTCTCAATCTCGCGGATAAACCGGCGAAGATTCTGATACGAACCTTCGACGGTCACGGTGACGTAGACGCCGGGAAAGAGGCTCCGGTATTTGGACCGGCCGCGTTCTTCGTTGGTTTGCTGGCCCGAATTGAGGTCGACCGTTTCGAGCGAGGCGTAATCGGGGCCCGTCGTGTTCACCAGACCATAGGCACCGATCAGCCCGTTTAGCCGCTGATAAAGTGCCGCTTGTCCGGTTGACGACACCGGTAAGAATCGCGTTTGAAAATCGTCGACGCTCGACAGCAGTTTCGACACCTGCGTCTCGCTGCTGGTTATTTCGCCGTATTTCGATTTGGCCGACATCTGCTCGGCATCGAGACGATCCGCCTCGGACTTATTGCTGGCCAGCTCACGGTTAGATGGAATTACAAAAAAGAAATAAACAACGAGCGACGCCAATACCGCAAGCGTGCTGACGGCGACGGCCGAGATCTCCACCGGTCCCCACATTCCCGAATAGACCTTTCTAGGACGATTGACCAGAATTACTAACGGTTCCGGCACCTCGATCAACACGGGATCGCCTGACTGTACGACTTCGACAACCTCGACCGGTTTTGGTTCCTGTTCAGCCATTATTGCCCACCTCCCTGCTGGTTTAGAGCAATATCCGTGGTCGGGGCGGCCACATATCCACTTGCGGGACTATAGATCAGGTGAAAAGTATATTCGGTAAAAGTAATGCGCTCATTTTTTTGCAGGTCCTGTCCGCGAAGCTCAGCCTGAAAAAGCCCGGAATTGTTCATGTTTTCGATCATCGTCATTACGGCCGGATAATCGCGGCTGATCACCGCAAGCTCGAGCTCGGCCTTAATGCGACTCCCATCCTGATAAATATTATCGACCGTGACCCGCGATGCGCTGACGCTGGCGGGCAACACCGATTCCAGATCGGAGAAAAGCCGCGACCAGCCAAATGTTTTATTAGCGACCAGCTTATGCGACGCCGTCAGCAAAGCTTTTTGTTCGGGCGATAGCAACTGCTGCACCTTTTCACCCTCGCCTTTCAGCCGCTGGATCTCCGACTGGCGTTCCTGAATGGCCTTGGCCAAAAGATCGTTTTGCTTACGGTTATCGTTTAAATGAGCCAGCCAATATACGCCGCCAACGGCACTTATGACAAGCACCAAGACCGCGATCAGGTATGGCAGGGCGCGATTGCGAAATGGGCTGGTAGCGAGATTTAATTTAGTGATCACCTTAAATTCAATAGCTCTTAAAAACGCGGTCTAGGACAATGCCAAGATTTTATCACGAAAGAATACCGAAGTCTTTCACGTCCGTACCGCCGGAATTGTTGCAATATTACTCGCGACGGAGCGAATTGATCTGCCGGGACGACTATTTATTTTGATTAGATGCCAAATTTTTCTCATAGTTCGAGCATTTCAATTTTTTATAAGGCTTCTCTTGAAGTACCATAGACGTGACATAAATGTTGCAAAGAAGTTTGGCGTATGGTACTTTGACGCCTACAATCTCAAAATATATTAAGTGAGGAACACTAATGATTGATGTCCAAGAGGATGTAAAAATAGGCACCGACGCACCGGCTTATCGCATTGATAAAAAGCTGCACCAGATTCTTTATAAAGAGCCCAACCGCCCGACGTTCGAACAAACTGATCAGGTGCTGCCTGAGCCGGTTTATCCACAGCATCCCGATCCGATCGAGATGACGTTGCGCGAATATCAAAAGCATAACGCGCTGCAAGCGTGGAAAACATGGGGTTCGCCTTATTTCAAGTCGCGCTTTCATCCGAAGGACCTTCGGCCGATTATTCCCTACCTCTTTACCGACTGGAAGTGTAATTACGATTGCCACTATTGTTGGTCGTATAACAATAGAGTCAAAGGGATGACCGAGGATGTGGCCAAACGATCGATCGACTGGCTCCACTCAATGGGTTCTCGCGTTTTGGCCCTCATGGGCGGCGAACCGCTGCTGCGGCCAAATTTCATCCATAAGATCGTTGATTACAGCGCCAAAAAAGACATATTTGTTTATTTGCCGACGAATGGCCGGCTAATGACGCCGGACATCATCGATCGGCTCGGCGATGCTGGCATTGCAACCTTTAACCTGGCTGTCGATTCGGTCGCGCATAGAAAATCGCTGCCCAAGGCACTCGATCCGATTCGTACTCAATTTGATTATTTGGTCAAGCGTCAGAAGTATTATGGCTACACGGTCATGTTCAATATCAACATCTGTCACAACAACATGGAAGATGTAAAGATCTTGACCCAGATCGCCCGTGACAATAATATCGCCACGGATTATCACGTCAACGAGACGCCGATGACCGAACAGGACCATTTCAAGCACCTCAACGAAAACGAGACATATCTGACCAAGGAAGACTGGCCGAAGGTGGATGAATTGCTCGACTATCTCCAGGACCTACGAAAAAATCAGGGTTACAAGATGGCCAATCCCGTTCAGCACATGGAAGACATGAAAAAGCTGATGCGCGGTGACGTGCCACCCTGGCGGTGTGAGGCGGGCGAACACTCGCTGATCATCCGCACGGACGGAACGCTTGCTCCGTGTTTCCCTATGTACTCGGCGACACACGATTGGGGCGTGGTTGGTGCTCACAAGTTTGACCGAAACCAGCTAAACGAGATGAAGACGGAATGCACAAAGCATTGCCTGTCGACCTGCAATTACATTCTCGGATATTGCTACAATACCGGCCGTGTCCTGACATGGATCGCAAAACAGGCGATGCACGGATTTAAGGGAGCGACGGGAGGCTTCTAAACGCGGGCTTTTGTGGAAACGAAAAAAATGGGCTCATCCGGTTAAACGGGTGAGCCTTTTTTTATTTAGAGAACGATCAAGGTAGTTTGAAACGTTAGGTGTCATTGGTGGCGGGGAGGCAACTCTCGATGGGCCTCATCTGCGGAGATGTCACGGTATGCACAGACTCGATTGCGGCCTTCGCGCTTTGCACGATAAAGCGCGGAATCGGCCATTTCGACCAGTTCTATCGGGTCGCTCGAATCATTGGGAAACGACGAGACGCCAATACTTACGGTTATATGGTGCGATTCCTTTGATTTACCCTGCCGAAGAATGCTGAAATCATAACTTTCGATACTCGCACGCATGCGTTCCGCCGCGACCAGTGCCTGCGGCAGTTCGGCGTCGAGTAGAAATGCGGCAAATTCGTCGCCGCCAAATCTAGCGGCCGCGTCGCCGCTGCGAAGATTGGTAATGATCGAAAACCCGATCTCTTCGATCGTCTTGCTGCCGGTCAAATGGCCATAACTATCATTTACATTCTTAAATTTATCGCCATCCATCATCAGTACGCAAAAAGGACGATTTTCGACCGTTGCGCGCCCGGCTTCACGGCGAAGCTCGGAAAAAAATGAGCGGCTCGAAAGCAGTCCGGTCAGATCGTCGTGTGAGATCAGGCGGTGAATTTGACGTTGGTATTCGCGGTCTATCTCATCTAATAGATCAAAGCGAAGAATTGTCTCGCCGATCGATATCTTGTCGCCATTCTCAAGTATTTCGCGCCGTACGCGCCGCCCGTTGAGGAATGTGCCGTTTCGCGAATCGAGGTCGGTGAGGATGTATTCGATCAAATTTTTTGCCGTATTTGCCACGGCCGTGACCTTAGCATGCTGTCGCGACACCTGTGTATCGTTGACGCGCACATCAGCCTCGAGCGCCCGGCCCATGATAACCTCCTCGCGTTCGAGAGGTATCGGCACAGCGATAAGCTCTCCGCTCAAAAACACAAGAGCCGGTTTCAGATCGCGTCGGATTGATTCGGAATCTTTCATAGGATGGCCTATCCTAGGCGGGAGCGACGGCCATCTATAAGCATAACCTAATAACTAGAACATTTTCCAGCATTCTTTGAATTGACCTAATTGATAAAAAAAAGGCGGTCGGGGGACCGCCTTGAGGGTTATTTATAGGACGGGGATTATTCCTGTCCCACAAAGTCAACGTCTGTCAGGTTGTCGGTGACCT
>JAYUDV010000389.1:0-2984 GCA_043739565.1 Chloracidobacterium sp. | reverse complement strand
TGCCATCGTTCCAGAGATCTCCAACTTCCTTGCCGCGTTTAATGACCTCGACAAGATCGAGATTCTGATTCGTATTGTCGCTGTTGAGCTTTATTGGTAGTTGGAGCCGAGGCACATTAGCGAGCAGGTTGCCGTCAAACAAAGTTCGATTTGATGGCCAGTTAACTGAATTATAGGCCGTGGGAAGCGTAATCGTTGGAAGAGGGTTAGACACCACCGGCGCACCGTTGACGGGCGACGCTAGTACGCTGCCCATATTACTATGCAGTTGGACGTATGTGCCCGAGGCGTTTTTTATAAATACATTGTCACTCCAGTTAGTCCAGGGGCTGCCGTTTTTCGAAGTGTCGGTGTATATAAAATTTGCGGCAGTAACTTTTGAAGAGAAGTAAAGGCCTGTGCTCGCCTGAAGAAATAGTGAACCGTTTGAATGCACACGGCCACCGAAATCGAAACGCGGGCCAGGGTGAAACTCAAGATCATCGTCGTAGAAGATACCGAACTGGAATATAGGGACCAGATTATTTAATATGTTGCGAGTAAGCTGGACCTGAACTCCTACATTGTCCGTTGCCGTTGTTCGCAGCCGCCAGTTATCTCGTTTCGCATAAAGACCGCTGAACGGTCCGCCGGATAGAACAACCGGAGTATTATTCGATGTCTGGAGGACTTCTTGGCCGAATGTAAACACGCCGCCCGACGTTGTCGAAAGCCCCGGAACAGCGGCATTTCTGACGTCGTTAAAATCCACCGACGTTGGTTTTAGATTGACCTCGAATTTCTTGTTAAAGTTTCGGGTCATCATTTCCAAACTTCCCTGCGCAGCGTAAAATGTTCGCCCCTCGGCCGTTTCGTTGCCTACGGCAAAAGCTTCGGCCGATGATCGAGACATTGCCAATGCCACAAAGACGCTGATGAGAGCCAGCACAAATAATGCAATTACGATCGCCGAGCCTTTTTGATTCGCGTCATTCATAATACCCAACCCATCACTTTGTTCGATTCCAATATTCTTCATCTTTGTTTGCCTATTCCGTATATCAGTTTGCATCGTAACCTAAATTCCGAGTGCCAAAGGTTGAGGTCATCGACTCGCGGTATGGCTGACCGGAGGAGTTTAACTCTGTAGATCTGATGCTGACCGTATATCTAACCTGACGGACCGCCGCCAAATTCGCCTGAATGTCATCCGCGGTACCGGCAATACCGTCCGGACCGGCGCTGGGATTGTCTGTTAAAGTTCCATCGTCCAAGATGTATTGGATCCGGAAATTATCTACGTTGTAGACCAATGGCTCATCGACATAGGCGATGGCGGGTAGAATGTTTGCGAATTCCCTTCGCGTTAGAGTTCCGTCGGCTGCTACGAAATAGGTCACCATCTTGACCCGCTGCATACTTGCCGGAAGTGTAATTCCGCGTAGCGGCCCCGATAGGCCGGTCTGATTAAACCCGAGCACGTCACCATTTGAGAAGTCAACCTTGTCGGTTCCGGTCAGACCAGTCGACACTCCAATAGTCGACCCCGTATTGCCCGTAATTAGGTAAATGTCGTTTACGCGACAAGATGAATTAACACCCGAGATCGGCACGATCTCATCAATGCCGCCCGATGTGGTTGTCGCCGCATTGATGTTAAGCGGCTGCGAAACACCGCTCACGAGATTGAACGTGGAATCTTTGAACAAGAGAGTGATTTGATCGGTTTTGACATTGGCGACGGTATTAAATGTGTCGACGGTGATACTATGTCCGGCAATTATCGGCGGAACCGTATCACGGGTTGTATCATAATCGTTAGGAATGCCGAGAACTGTAGAAATTCTGTTGTCCGGTAATACCACGGTGTTTTTTAACGGGTATCCAAAGCCGGCGTTGTACGTATCTCGCCCCATAAGATTGAGAGCCAGGCGAACGTTCTTGGCCAATTGGACCTGCTGAGAGACGGTCGAACGGCTCTGTTGAGCAACCCGGAGCACGCCCCAGATCGATCCGGTCACGACCATGAAGATCACCATGGCAACCAAAAGCTCGAGCAGGGAAAACCCTTTTTCGCCGGTATGTGCCGTAAGATTTTTTGAGTTGAACGAAGTCAGTATATTCTGCATATGACGTCCTTTAATTGGTAACAGCATAATTAGTCAAAACTGTGAGCAATTGTTCCTGTCTTTGCAGGGCACCGACATTATAAGTAACCGTCACAGCGACCGACCTTATTCTTATCGCGTAGAGTCCGGGCGGATTGCAGATGATCGGCGATGGCCTGTCAGGATCGCATACATCATTGATAACAACGCGGCGTTGCAGCCCCTGAACCACAGTGCCGGTGTCGTCGGCGGTTCCAATGACCTCGTCCGGCCCGGCATCAAGCGTAACCGGTTGAAAACCCGTCACAAATATTCCTTGGTTGACACCGCTCGCGTCCGGATTACTGCCGACATTTCCGATCGCGGGCCAACCGAGTCGAGTCGGGTCGGTTTCTTTAACCGACATAATGGACTCCATCGTTGATGTTGCGATCTGCTTTGCAAGCAGTTGCTGCTCCTGACCGCGAGATTGAAGAATTGACCCCGAAATGCCCGATAGTAACGCCAAAATGCCCACCATTAAGATGACAAGGGCTATCATCACATCGATATACGAAAATCCCGCCTCTGACTTGCGTTTCATATTTTTCCGCCTTTTTACTGATTGGCGACAAATGCTGTCGTCTCATATCTCCAATATCTGATCGCACCACTGCCACCAAACATCGTGATTGCCCGTATCTCATTCTTGTTTCGCGGCGTTGTGCTGCCTGATGTAATCGGCGGCCAAATATATATATTCGCGCTGACCGGAACATCCGCTCCATTCACCACCGAACCGTCACTTTTAAATCGTGCGGCCCACACCGAATGCCCCGTCACCGTCGTCGATCCAACCAAATGCCCGATCGAATCAATGGCAAATGTAACATCGGTGTAGTTAGGAGGATTTGGCTT
>JAYUDV010000388.1:0-7739 GCA_043739565.1 Chloracidobacterium sp. | reverse complement strand
TTCCTCTTTTCCGCCCGTACCGTTTTTGGTCCAAATGATGTTGCGATGCGTGATAACCGCCGATGTTGGCGTGCAGGTAATCATGTAGTTGTCGTGCGATACCTTGTCAGCCATGTTTGGATTTGCCTTGTCTTTCTCGAATCCAGCCATTGTTGCGTCGATCGTTTGCGTTTTATTCTGCATTCCGGGCAACCCCGCGTAATCATCGGCATAAATTGCCATCAAGGCCGTGCGGTCGCCTTTCACTCCCGCATCTCCCCATGCACGGTCAAAAGCTTCCATAGCTGTTTTGTCGGCATTACTGCATTCACCGAAAGCGTATCCGACTACAGCAAACATCAAAACGAACATTAAAAAAATGCGTTTCATGATTTTTATCTCCTGTTTTATTTAACTGAGTGCAAAAGCAATTGGGCCTTGTTTCAAGCGGTCGCCGCACTCGTTTCAAGCGACCGTTTGCCTTATTTTGTGTTCTACTCATCTAAACGAGAATCGGGCACCAAAAAGGGCATGGCTCGAAAACTTTTTTTATTTACGGGTTTTGTTCTATAATTAGCGAAGAATTTCCCCATAACATTAATGGTAAACAGTCCTTCGCATGAGATTACGCTTCTGCTGGTTGATTGGAGCAAGGGCGACGAATTGGCCCTTGGAGAGTTGATGCCGCTCGTTTATGACGAACTGCGCCGGATGGCGAGAGGCTATATGCGACGCCAGCCATCGGGACACACGTTTCAAACCACCGAGCTGATCCACGAAGCCTACCTCAAACTTGCCAACAAAGACGTGCAAAGCTGGCAGAATCGCGCGCATTTTTTTGGCGTGGCGGCACAAGCGATGCGGCACATTTTGGTTGATTATGCGCGGTCAAAACAAAGCCAGAAACGCGGCGGCTGGCAGGAAAGGGTTACGCTTACCGATAATACGGCGGTTTCTGGAAATCAATCAAAGGACATTATCGCTCTTGATGATGCACTAAAAAATCTGGCGGCTCTCGATACACGCAAGAGCCGCGTTGTCGAATTGAAGTATTTCGGCGGCGTGACCAACGAGGAGATCGCCGAAGTCTTAAAAATATCGACCGACACCGTCAAACGTGATTGGCGTTTTGCCCGAACCTGGCTATTACGCGAATTGAGTGTGGCGCGGTAAGGAAAGAAATTTTTAGAAATCATCTAAAACAAGCGGAAATTTGAATGAACTCCGAGCGACTGAAACAAATCGAGGAAATCTATCACGCGGCGGCAGACACGTCGCCCGATAATCGTGAATCTTTTCTCAATGAAAGTTGCGGTGTCGATGAAAGTCTTCGCCGTGAGGTTGAATCTTTGCTCGCCTTTGAAAAAACGCCCGACAATTTTATCGACGCATCCCCCGAATCGCTCGCCGCTGAAATGTTTTCCGACCGGGAGAATAATGAGGGGTTAATAAACGAAACAATCGGTCATTACCGCATTGTTTCGAAAATCGGTGACGGCGGAATGGGTGACGTGTATCTGGCTGAGGATACGAAACTAGGCCGCAAAGTTGCGCTCAAGATTCTGCCCGAAGTGTTTGCTGGCGATCAGGATCGGATGGGTAGGTTTGTCCGTGAGGCGAAATCTGCCTCGGCGCTCAATCATCCGAATATCATTACGATTTATGAGATCAATCAATCCGCAGGCATTAATTTTATCGCTACGGAATTTATTGACGGCAAAACGCTGAATGAATATGCAGATGGACGGCCGTTGCAGCCTAAGTTGGTGTTGGATATTGCGATTCAGATTGCTTCAGCGTTGGGTGAGGCTCACGTCGCGGGGATCGTTCACCGCGACATCAAGCCCGAAAATATAATGATCCGCCCGGACGGTTTGGTTAAGATTCTCGATTTTGGAATCGCAAAATTGACCGAGTCGGTGAATATCAAACCAGATTTGGAAGCGGCGACCTCGATCAAAACTGGCGGGACACGACCCGGAATGATAATCGGGACGGCGGATTATATGTCACCCGAACAGGCGCGGGGCAGAAGCGTGGATCCAAGGTCGGATATTTTTAGTTTTGGAGCGGTGATGTATGAAGTGCTGGCCGGCAAAAAGGCGTTTGACGGCGAAAATGCGGTTGATACAATCGGTGCAATTTTGCACAAAGAGCCCATTCCGTTAAGCAGTTTTCTTCCGGATTTACCGTCTGCGATAGAGAAAATCATTGACAAAACCTTACGCAAAAAGGTTGATGAGCGTTATCAAAATATCAAAGATGTCCTGGCCGATCTGCGAAACGTGAAAAAGCGGTTGGATTATGAGGAAGTCGAAAACAGTCTGTCGCCGGAGATGAAAGGCTCACGAACAGATCGGCAGAAAACCCAGCTTTTAGATTCGGCAGTTCTGGACCAAAAAATTTCTCTGGAAAACGTGCCGCCGATTGCTCTCGCCCGCGAAAACGAACCGGATTGGCAGTCAGATTCCGCAAAGGTAACACGTATCACAGATAATGCCGGCAGCGGCCCTAAAAATATTTCTACAAATGATGTAATAAAGACGCAGACGGCGACATCTTCGTCGGGTGAGATGGCAATTTCCCCACCGTACGTTCGGCCTAAAGGCGTCTTATTAACGGCCTTGATAATTGTTTTGCTGGCGACGGGCGGATTTTTCGGCTACCGGTATTTCACGGCTGATTCGCAGATCAGATCAATCGCCGTGATGCCTTTTGCGAACGAAACGGGCAACGCCAACAACGAATATCTGACGGACGGTATGAGCGATTCGGTGATAGATAAACTGTCGCAACTGCCGCAGTTGAAAGTCATCGCCCGCAGCTCGGCTTTTAAATACAAAGGCAAGGAAATTGATGTCGGGGCAATTGCCAAGGCGCTGGGCGTTCAGGCGATCGTTACCGGGCGAATCACACAGCAGAGCGATAATTTGCAGATCAGCATCGAGATGATCAACGCTACGGACAACACGCGCATCTGGGGCGAAATATACAACCGCAAGGTTTCCACAGAGCTTAACGTGCCGGAAGAAATCGCTCAAGCCGTTTCCGAAAAATTGCAGTTAAAATTGTCAGGCGCACAGGAACTGCAAATAGCCAAACAAATCACCAATAATCCGCAAGCTTACCAGATTCATTTGAACGGCATTTTTTTCCGCCGCAAGAACGGGGCCGAAAATATCCGAAAAGCCATCGAATATCAAAATCAAGCCATTGCGCTTGACCCGAACTTCACGCGGGCATACATCGAATTGTCAATAAATTACGCCAATCTTATTAGCATCGGAGCGCTTAGCCCGAAGGAAGGGTTGCCGCAGGCGCGCTCCGCGGCGGAAAAAGCATTGGCCCTCGACGAAACGCTTGCCGACGCATATTACAACATAGCGAGAATAAGAGAATTCGAATTTGAATGGACGAGTGCGGAACGAGCGTTTAAGCGAGCCATCGAACTAAATCCGAATCTCGCGGCGGCCCATACTGTTTATTCGGAATATTTGTCGCAGTTAGGCAGATACGACGAAGCCTTGCGGGAAGTCAAACTGGCGCAGGAACTCGACCCTTTGAGAACCGGATTGGTCGGCAATGAGGGACTTGTTTTCTATCAAGCCCGCCGGTATGACGAAGCCATTGTGAAAGCGCAAATTCACGCCGCCTCGGCGCCGGAGAATCCTTTTGCGCACCTTTATCTCGCCAACGCTTACGCCGCAAAAGGGCAATACGCGGAAGCCTTTCTCTCCTTTCAAACGTCAATTAAATTAGAGGAAACGCCAAGCGCGTTAATTTATTTGGGTCGGGCATATGCTCTGACCGGTAAGCGTGATGAAGCAATTGCTGTTCTGGCAAAACTAAAAACGACTGAAAAATATGTTTCGCCAGCCGAATTAGCTATTCTTTACACTGCTCTCGGAGATAAGGAAAAGGCCTTTGCTTTGCTCGAAACAGCTTACACTGAGCGCGACACTCAGTTGATCTCACTCAAAGTCGAGCCGGGCTACGACCCTTTGCGCGACGAAGCGCGCTTTCAGGATTTGATGCGGCGCGTCGGTCTGGTGCAATAAATTATGATCGCCCTAAATCTAACGGATCTATCTGAAATAGGATGAGCAGGACTTGCGTTTTAGCCTTTCGGCAGTTCCCCCGGTTGCTTTTAGTTTTAATCCGGCAGCAGTGACTATTCCAGTATATTTTGATTCTCCCACCGTAAATTCGATATTTTTACCCTTTACTTTTACCGGCACAAACTCCGGCGTAGGGTCGTCCGCTCCTCCTTGAGCAATTTGAACAATGGCATGATAACCGCCGCCGGCAGAAACTATGACGACTCTCATACCGTCCAGATCTCCCGATTGTTTATTTGCGGTAAGATTGTCAAAAATTCCCGTAACGCCGGTTTGGGCACTAACCGTTGGAATAGCAATCAAGCAAAAAGCAAGAAACAAAAGTGTTTGAACGTATCTTTTCATAATCATCTCCTTTTTTGACAGGTGTGAATGGTAGACAAATACTTATACAAATAAATTTTTACGTTGGCAACTCTCTAATCAAAATCTGCAATAAGGGGGACATTCAACAAAAATAAAAAGGCCGCCCAACCGGACGGCTCTATTTCGATCTAAATGGCGGAGCCGACGAGGCTCGAACCCGCGACCTCCAACGTGACAGGCTCATACTCGATTTGTTAATAGAGGGTTAAATATGCCTGTTTTCAGGCACTTAGCGAAACAAAGCACCCAGGTTTCGACTTAGTTGCTTGATTTATGCGGAGTATTTTGGGCACGTTTTGGGGCACATCTCTTTGGCTTGCAAAATATACTTTCCAGTTAGGAGGGACTCCAAAAAACCGTTCCAAAAGTTAGACGATAAAACCCCTGGTTTCCAATACTTCCCTCATGTCAAAGCCTTCGCAATCGTGCCCCGCATCCGACCGAGGAAACACTAGCTAACCAGAATCTTTTTATAACAAACAAGAGCAAGCTGAGGCTCATCAGGGCTTGCTCTCGTTTGTTGATGACGTCGGTAATTTAAAGATCGAGCACAGATCACCGACATTTCAACGGTAAATTAATTACCCGTCACGAAGTGCTGACGATAATGATCGAGCGCATACGCCGTGAATGCACGCGTGTTTGGGTCGTTTGGATTTACACTCGCATGCAGTGTCGGTTGCAAATCATATGGTCCCTGAACGAAGCTGAAACGGGCTTGCAGAATGCCGTAGTTAAGTGCTATCTGCATGTATCCTCGCAGCTCTGTCGGAATGCTGCCGTTGTCATCGACGGTAACGGTTGTGCCGCTGTAGGTTGCCGTAACATTACTTCCGGCAAGAGCGTGCGCGTCGGCGTCTTTGCCAAGTGCGCGAACTAGAGCTACCGCCAAATCCAAACGGCTGGTTGAATTCAACGGATTAAATAACAACCCGCTTGTTTTCAGCATTGCCGGAGGCGAGAACGTATAATCACGCAGCGTTGAACCGTTCGCCGTAACCGCTTCCGCAATTGGCGCGAAGTCGCTGGAAACGTCTGTGAATTTCGCCGTCGAACCGAGCGATTGGCGTAAAGCAGTGTTCAAGACCAACAGACGAGCCAAATCTTCGCGGGTCAAATTCGCATCAGGGCGGAATGTTCCGTCGCTGAAGGTATCCATCATACGATTCTTGAGAGCGGATTCGATTTGCGCCTGAGCGGGATGCCCTTGAACGTCGGCAATCGGCGCTAAAGTGAAATGCTGCTGTGTAATGGTTAGGTCAACCGGGCCGGGCATGGCAAGACCCGATGTCGGCAACGCAACTGTCGGAGCGGCCGCCAGAGCGCGTACGCCTCGTATCTCCGCTGTCCAGTTCCCAGCAACCGGATTATTTACCACGACCTCACGGCTCGGGGCATCAAGCACGGGAATCATAATGCTGGTACCATATTTCGCTCCGCTCGGGTCAGTGACAAGCAGTCCCACTGTATTGCCATCTGCTGCTCCCTGTAGGTCATTGCCAATTTGTGCGTACACATCCAAAACATTCATACCGGGCTGAACCGTAAATGTGAGTGCGTTTGCCGATGTCGGTCCGGGTAAAGCCGCAGGAGTAAAATCAATATGCGCGTGCTGCGCCGCCGGCCCGCTGCTTGTAAATTGTGCGTTATATTGGCGTGAATCTTTTGCACCGCTGAAACTGCCGTAATTCTTCGAGCGGTTAAAAACTTTATCAACTGCGGCATAAACATTGATGTATCCCGCACCCACTTCATACTCCGAATTTCCGGGCATCTGCGAAGCGGTTTGCACGAGAATAGATTTAACATCATCGGCCGACAGCGTTGGATCGGCGCTCAACATAAGCGCAACCGTACCGGCAACGAACGGTGTAGCCATCGACGTGCCGCTGATCTGCGTGTAAAACGGCACATAAGCAGTAGGTAGCTCTGTATCAGCAGTTTCACCATTGGCAAAGACATTGCTGATCGAGCGAGTTGAAATAACAGCCGAAGTGAATTTTCCGGCATTGGAGGCAAATTCGCGACCCGTTCCCGGCGCCGTAATAGTCGGAGCGTCATAAACTTCATTCGGGTCGCCAGTCGCGAGACGTTCGGCTTTGGGTGTTCCGCGCGAACTAAAACTTGCTAACCCGCCTTCTTTCGTGCCCGCTGCGACACCGATTACCCACGGCGATTTCGCATACGGGTTCATCGTGTTTTTGCCCGGTCCGCTGTTACCCGCGGCGAAAACGACAATAATATTTTGGTCGTGTGCCTGCTGGCTGGCGATGGCAATGGGATCATTTGGATCAAATGGTCCGTTACCACCGTATGAATTAGAGATAACGCGAATACCATAGAGACTTTGATTGACCAAAGAGTATTCAAAACCGCCCAACGCGTTTAAGATGAAAAGAACCGCACCAGAACCCGTGCCAATCAATTTCGCGCCCGGCGCAACACCCGCATAAAGTCCACCTGAATCCTGACCGGTTCCTCCGACGATCCCGGCACAGTGCGTACCGTGACCGACATTAACGTCCGTATCAGGCACGTTTTCGATCACCAAAAGAGGTGTAAATCCTGATTGGGTGTTCGTATCAGTAACAATTTGAACATTTTGAATAACTTTGTTGCCCAATTTTAAGTCATCGTGTCGAGCGTCAATCCCCGAATCATTAATAACAACAGAAAAATTGCCACGGCCGGAAACTGGAAGACCGCCGTGCGCATATGTAAATGCAGGATCGGTCATTACTTTGCGGGCCCCGGTCAACATACTCGTTTCGTTGTCCAGATAGTTAAGTTTATCGTTAGACCAGACCGCGCGGACCGCGCCATTTGCAGCCAGCAGACGAACTTGTCCTGCTGTTGCGGGTACTGCTACCATTCCGAGACGCTGGAGTGTGATGCCGTTGGTAATTCCAACGCCGCGCAACACTTCAAGGTGCGCCGCATTCAGTCCGCTGTTTGTGTTAAAAGCCACGATTACCAGCCCAACGCTTGTCGAATCGGACACGTTTCCGATCTGAGCGTTTAGTGCCGGACTAATAGAAGCGGCATTTGCCGCACCGATGACGCAGCATAAAAGCAGCGTCGCGAAAAACATATTTGAAATCTTTCTTATCATAATGAGCCTCCCTGAAAATTTTTATTAAATCTTATTGGTTTAAGACTTATGTGAAGAGATTAAAACGCTTGTCTTGAGAAAGGCTTGAGACTCGATTTAAGTGGTTGAGGAATTCTTGAAAAACAAGATTTTCATTGTAGAGTGGGCCAATTCAGCGAGTCAGA
>JAYUDV010000387.1:0-3001 GCA_043739565.1 Chloracidobacterium sp. | reverse complement strand
CCGGCGAGCTTTAACCGGTTTATATTTTTTGATGATATTTGCTGGGTTTGATCGGTGTGGTTCACTGCATTGCCTTTGCCATCGCGCGTGACTAGAATGGTATTTTATCGAAACGAGATTAACAAAACACTAATAAGGAAATGGTGAATTATCGATGGTGAATGGCGAATTTAGAACAAATTGATCTCATTTATCATTTACCACTCACAATTCATCAATATTTTATATGACCACAGCCGCAGGGGCCGCATCTTCAAACGCCGGCCTGACAGTTTTATCCGAAGACGAAGAAATGTTTCGTGCATCTGTACGCGAATTTGCCGAGGGCGAGATTCGTCCAAAGGTTGATGCGATGGAGCACGCCGGAAAACTAGACGCCGATCTTATCAAACAATGCTTTGAACTAGGCCTCATGGCCATCGAATCGCCGGAGGAATACGGCGGTGCCGGCTCGACGATCTTTAACGCAATTCTCGCGATCGAGGAACTTGCTCGCGTTGACGCCAGCGTTTCGGTCTTTGTCGATGTGCATAACACACTCGTCACAAACGCATTTATGCGGTGGGCAAACGATGATCAAAAAATGAAATATTTGCCGCAATTGGCGAGCGGGCGCGTTGGTGCCTACGCGCTTTCCGAGGCGTCGTCCGGTTCGGATGCGTTTGCTTTAAAAACGCGAGCCGTTGAAAAGAGCGATCATTATGAATTAACGGGACAAAAGCTCTGGATTACTAACGGCAACGAAGCCGAAATTTTTGTGCTTTTCGCGACCGTTGATCCAGCCGCGGGTTATAAAGGTATCACGGCTTTTATCGTCGAAAAGGATTTTGCGGGATTCTCGGTCGGCAAAAAGGAGGACAAGCTCGGCATCCGCGCCTCAAGCACGACAGAACTAATTCTCGACAACTGCAAAGTGCCAAAAGAGAACGTGCTCGGCGAAGTCGGCAAAGGCTACAAGGTCTCGATCGAAACCCTAAACGAAGGCCGCATCGGCATCGGCGCCCAGATGGTCGGCATCGCCCAAGGCGCGTTTGAATGCGCCTTAAAATACACGCAGGAACGTGAGCAGTTCGGCCAGGCGATTAACGCTTTTCAGGCCGTCCAGTTTCAACTCGCCGAAATGGCCGTCGAGATCGAAGCCGCCCGTCTGCTCGTTTACAACGCCGCCCGCCGCAAGGACGCCGGCCAGCCGTTCCTAAAAGAGGCCGCCATCGCCAAACTCTACTCGTCCCGCGTCGCCGAGGCCGTCTCATCCAAAGCCATCGAACTCTACGGTGGCTACGGCTACGTCAAAGATTACCCGGTCGAAAAATTCTGGCGAGACTCCAAGATCGGCGCGATCTACGAGGGAACATCGAACATGCAGCTACAGACGATCGCGAAGCTAATCATGAGCGGGAAGTGAAGCAATGACTTCAGAAGAGATCACAAAATACCTAACTGAGCTAAACGACGAACTTCGCCTAATGGCATAAAGGGCGAGGTGTCGCTTTAGGGCGGTGCGGTGATGTGTCTTGTTTACGATGCCCGTCCGGCAACGAAAGACGTGGACGCAGTGTTCCGTCCGACATCAGAGTTACGAACTGCTATTGCCCGCGTTGCGAAGCGAAATGGTCTGGACGAAAGTTGGCTAAATGATGGAGTCAAAGGTTACTTAGTCGATCACAAGCAAAGAGTCTTGTTTGATTTCTCTAACTTAAATATATTCGTACCAGAACCGGATTACCTACTTGCTATAAAAGCCATTTCGGCTCGCAGCGAGACATTTGATCCTGCTGATGTTAAGACATTGATCAATCTCCTTGGTCTGACCTCGCCGTCACAGGTTTTCGAGATCGTTGAAAAGTATTATCCTCGTCAACAGATAAAACCGGCAACGCAGCACTTTATAGAAGAACTTTTTCAGAAATGATAACCGCAGCTGAAACAAAGATTGGTTTCAACAAAGATCCGAAGTGGTGGAAGATTCCCTTGATGGATTTCGTCGATGATTTTCGCCGTCACAGAGATCCGGCCGCGATCGCCGAGCCATTTCCTTTGAGTGATGAACGCAAAGATGCCGTATTGGCGGGCGTCATTGAGACTCTATGCGACGAAATGCACATGGTGATCCCCAGTTGGCTTGACGCAGTTCCACCTTGCCGTGATCCGTACTTCGTCTCAGGATTCGAGAGTCTTAAGGCAATCACAATCGTCGAAAGCCCAGTTCGATTCCGGCTGAGAAAAGTATTCGTTATGGAGAATTTCCTTTTTCGTGTTTGATCAAATACTCATTCGAGAGGCTTCGTCCGGCGATGCAAAACTGCTGACCGATCTCTCATACATCACGTTTTGGGATGCGTTTGCCCATCATCCGAAAAATGCGCCAGACGACCTCACTCATTACATGCGGCAGGCGTTTAATGTCGAGCAGATTGCTGCTGAACTTGCGGAGCAAACATCGGTATTTCTCATTGCCGAGATCGGTGATAAACCCGCAGGTTACGCTAAGTTGATCGTCGGTTCGATCGAAACTGGTATAGCCGCCGAGAGTCCGATCGAGCTTTCGCGGCTCTATTCCCAACAGGAATATTTGGGCCGTGGAGTCGGACAAAATCTGATGGATGCGTGTTTTGAATTCGCGAAAAAACACGATCAAGACGTGATGTGGCTCGGCGTCTGGGAATTTAACCCGCGCGCGCAAGCGTTTTATCGAAAAAACGGTTTCCGCGAGGTCGGCAAACACACTTTCCAACTCGGCTCCGACCCGCAGACTGACCTGTTGATGCAGAAAGAGATTTAGCCCGCGAATAGCCGGAAAAGACGCGAATAAGAGATTTTCATTCGTGATATTCGCGTTATTCGCGGGCAAAAATGTTGCTTTATTACTAACAATGCATTATCGTTGCAACGGTGCGACAAGTTACAAATCCTCCAAATCCCTACAACAAATACTCAGCCGAATACGTTGGCGAGCCGCCGCCGACAAAGCTTGAGATATTTGAGGAAACGGCGACAAAAA
>JAYUDV010000386.1:0-3009 GCA_043739565.1 Chloracidobacterium sp. | reverse complement strand
GAAACCCAGCGTCATAAAGCACATCGATATTACGCAGGTCGCCGTCGAGAGCGTGGGCACCCTCGATCCCGAGCCAGCCTCCGACTATCTTTTCGGTTTTGCGGCGTTCGACAAATGCAGCGAGATCACGTTTATTTTCGATGACGACGAGTTTTCCGTTAGACGCATCGGCGTAATCGTGCAGCTTTTTCGCCTGCCATTGAGCGCGTTTCGCAAGACTCGCGAGATTTTCTAGCGGCTGTCGTTGGGCCAACGCCAGGAGAAAAATGTTGTCCGTACTGTCGTCGTTTCGCTCGATATTCAGGCCTCGCGGCGTTTTGGTAACGACGGTAAAGGCTTGCAGCGAGACGTTACCACGCAGCAGTTTTGGCACGTCAACATGGGCGATCGGCGCATCTTCGTTAAGATCGCGATTCCACAGCAATGCGTCGGCGTGCATATCGGCGACGAATAGTTTGTCATGCAATTGCTGTGCTCGCTCGCTCACGCGATACGGCGGAGGCATTATCACGGGGTTCAGCGACCGCTCAGTGAACGCCGCCGCAAAAAAGAAAAAGAATATCAGGAAACAAACGATGAGTGCGGCAAGGACCGAGACGAGGATCTTCGCAATTTTCTTCATAGATCGGCCCTCAGATACGTATGACGCATCCCGTCAGGTCGGATTCGCGGGCTGCGTCCAATACCCGCTGTACCTTTACCCCATCCGCAAATGTCGCGGCATGTTCGATACAATTGCGCTCGTCGCGTAACGCCTCGATGATCACTGGTGCGAACGCCATAAATCCGCGGGCAAATCCTGTATCAGCAACGTCCCGAATAGGTGTACCGAGATCAACCGCAATCGCATTCCAATCCGGTTCACCCGACCTAGCGACAAATATTTCGCCGAGATGATCGACCCGCATCGTGCCGCCGCTGCCGTAAAATTCTACGCGGTTCAAGTATTTCGGGCCTTCGGTCATGGATATGGACACGAGTCCCGTGGCATCGGCGGTCAGATCGCTGTCCGCAAACCGCAGAAGCATATTTGATTCGTCATCGCTGGTCACGGGCCGCATCACCCCGGACGAATCGCGACGCTGTTTAATATTAGTCTGTAATTGGCACGAGATGCTCGAGACATCCGCACCGAGGAACCAATTGAGCGAATCGACAATATGCGAGCCGATCGCTCCGAGCGCACCGCCGCCAACCGTCGCATCCGACCACCAGTTCCAAGCTGCGTTTGGGTCACCGCGATGCGGAGCCTGAAAAATCGATTTTACGTGTCGTATTTTCCCAATCGCTCCGTCGCGAAGCATTTGGTAAGCTAGGCGCCGTCCCGGCTGAAAGCGTAATTCGTGATCGATAAGCGCGAGTACAGCTTGGTGAGCGGCGGCGAGTGTCATTTCCTCCGCCTCAGCGGCATTCATCGCCATCGGCTTTTCACACAAAATATGTTTTCCCTGCGAGAGAGCGAACAGCGTCATCTCGCGATGCATCAGGGGCGGTGTTGTGATGCAAACCAGATCGACGGCAGAATTGGAAGCCGTTTCGCGCCAATCGTCCGTGAAGTGCGCCGCACCGCATTCGGCGGCGGTATCACGGGCATTTTCGATCCTGCCGCTCGCAACTGACGCGATCTCGACGTCTTTACACGCCAAAAACGCCGGAATCTGCACCCGACGTCCAAATCCGGTGCCGATGATACCGATGCCTATCTTTTTTTTCATAAACACTACCTTTTTAAGAGAGAATAACAAAAAAAGCGTAAAGGTTGCTCCCTCACGCTTCTTGGTTTAAATATCGTTCCGATTTCGACCTTTAATCGATTCCCAGTTCCAGAGTTGCGGCCGCCCCTTTAACCCGTCGATTGCCATACCGCAGAAAAGTCTCGTATATTTCCCTATTCGTCCCAGAAAGATCAATTATATGTGCTCCGACTAGGAATCGCTCGGTCGATATATGAACGCCAACCTTTTCGTACCGACGACCGATCACTCGCATAAACACCTTTCCGGTCGGCAGGTCGATCTCAACATTCAAATTTCGCTCATGACCGACGAGATATTTTTCTTTAACGCGAATCGAAGGAACCACAAAACCGATACCCGTGCGGCTAATATCGACTGTTTCGCCCAAAATACTCAACGACCGGGCGGCATCACGCTCTCGTTCGGTGTTTAGATCAGGTTCAAACCATATCTTGACCGGTGCTTTATGATGTCTGCGTGACGAGACCATTCGCTCGGACAGCGAACGGTTAAATTTCGTTATCAATTCACGTATCATTTTTTTGGAGCCCTGTGTAAAATTACAGGAATTCTAGAATATACACCTATTTTACGTTTTACGCCAAATATCAACAATCTTTGTGCATTTTATACAAATCGATCACTTTTTGAGCGGCTTTCCTCCGTTATCCTTTGCAGTGACATGTGAAATTCCTTTGCCGTCCAGTTGCAGCAAATACGAGTTTTTTCCGCTTTTGCCGTAAACCACCGGCGTCGCCGTCGCAAAATACTGCCTTTTATCAGCTATCAGGGTGATCGTGAAATTGTAACCCGTCGATTCGCCGGTGCGAACGTCATCCGGCAATAACCCGCCGCCGATCAGGGCCGTCATGCCGGTACATACACCGCCGTTTTGCAATGAATAAGCGAGTTCCGCCTTGGAGATACGCTCGAGCATTTTCTTCGCCTCGTCCTCATGCGTTTCGATTCGCAGATTGTAAAAATACCGATCGCCTTCGGCCTTGATACGTTTTTCTGCTGGCCCGTCAACCGTCAAAATTATCCATATTCCATTTTCGCGGCGCAAATTGATGGTCTGGATCTCGTTTTTATCGGTATCGTTACTTGGGAGATTAGCCGTAACTGTCGCTTTATCACCCGTCACGATCTCGCCGTTGATCTCGATCTCGACCGGAACTTGTCCGGCGATCGCTTCGAAATCGATTGCAAAATCTTTGAGCTCAGCCTCGGTCAGACCCTCGATCGCCGGTCGCAGATTTGTCAGGAATATCGC
>JAYUDV010000385.1:0-3011 GCA_043739565.1 Chloracidobacterium sp. | reverse complement strand
ATGATAGTAAATACCTGTTTTTCCTGAGTTCGTCGCAGATGAATTTTGCCGCATTTTGGGCTTCTTCAAACGGGAAAACCTTGCCGCCGGTATCTTCGGCAAGCTGCGTCATTATTACCGACGCTTTTGGCTGATCGCGTCGATATGCTCCGCCGGTCCGGTCAGGGAGCTGTAGCGAGTAAACGGTCACATTCTGGTTTTGAAGCTCACCCAGCACGTTGTCGAATGATTTCTTGCTGCCTCGATCCAGTCCGTCACCGATCAGGATAACCGCTGTTTTACGCGTTCCGGGCATTAGCGGGAGCAGTACTTCCTTCATCGAGACGTCCAGGGCGTCGAAAAGGTATGGATTGCCCTTTTTTCGAAGTGTTCCGAGCGAAGCATCCATCTTTTTGGCGTCGTCGGTCCACTCTTGGATGATCTCGGCTTTTTCGTCGTAAGCGATGACGAAAAGCTGGTCGCCCTCGAATATCTCGTAGGCAAATTCCATCACCGCCTTTTTCAGATTTTCGACCGTTACGGGCAGCGTTTGCGAATTATCAACCAGGACGACGATCTTCGCCGGGCTCGGATCAAGACTGAAATTTTTGATCTTTTGCTCGAAACCGTTTTCGTAAAGGTTCAGATTATCGATCTTGATCGGATCGGATTTTTTATCGCCTCGGACGGCTGTTACGGTGAGTATCGATCCTTCCGCGGTTATTCCGCGCGAGCTATGGCCGGATTGAGCTATAATCACGGACGCAAGGATTAGCGTGTAAATGGTTGAAAAGAAAGCTGTACGGTGGCCGATTTTCATTCCTTGCTGGGTTTCGAAACGGTTTCCTTCGTTGTCGTAGTAGTAGTTTCGCCTGTCGTCTTTGATGCAGTATCCGCCGCCGGCGTTGAATCGCCTGTCGAACTTTTTTCGCCCGCAGGTTTTTTCTTACCTGCATAGTCAGTCACATACCAACCCGCGCCTTTGAATTGAAAACCCGACAGCGACCATTGCTTTTCGAGTTTGCCGTGGCATTTCTCACACGTTGTCAAGGGTTCGTCCGAGACGCTTTGGCGCTTTTCGACATGAGCACCGCATTGCAGACATTTATATTCGTAGATCGGCATAAATCTTTTTGAGTGAAAAACTAAAAACTAAAAGTCGAAAGTGTAAGAAATAATTGACTTGATTTCACTTTTCACTATTAACTGTTCACTATTCCGGCCTCGTGCTCGGCCAAAAATCGCTCGGCGTCGATCGCCGCCATACAACCGGTTCCGGCGGCCGTGACGGCCTGACGATAATACGCATCCTGAGCATCGCCGCAGGCAAACACGCCTTCGATATTCGTTTTCATCGTCTTGCCTTCGGTAATGAGATATCCAACATCATCCATATCGAGAACTGTCTTAAACAGCCCCGTATTCGGCTGGTGCCCAATCGCTATAAAAACACCCTCCGTGGATAAAACGCTTTCCTCATTGGTCTTGTTATTGAAGATCCTAATGCTTTCGACGCCCGTATCTTTCGAGCCGTTTATCTCGCGCACCTCTGTGTTCCAGACGATCTCGATCTTTGGATGGGCCAGCACACGATCCTGCATTATTTTTGATGCCCGAAACTCGTGACGGCGGTGGATCAAGGTCACCGTCGACGCAAATTTTGTTAGGAAGAGTGCTTCTTCCATAGCGGTATCGCCGCCGCCGACAACCACGATTGGCTTATTGCGAAAAAAGAAACCGTCACACGTCGCACACGCCGAAACGCCGTTTCCGCCCAGGCCATCCGGTACCGGAGCCTCGCCGGGAATACCGAGCCATTTGGCCGACGCCCCGGTCGAAACAATGAGCGTATCGGCCTTTATGACAGTCGTTATCTCACTGCTGTCTTCACTTTCCTTGCCGTATAGTGTAAGTGGCCGTTGAGACAAATCGACGCGATCGATCCAGACGTTGATGATCTCTGTTCCGAACCGCAGAGCCTGCTCACGAAACTCGTCCATCAGGATCGGGCCCATAATTCCTTTAGCAAAACCGGGATAATTCTCGACATCGGTCGTGATCGTGAGCTGGCCCCCGGGCTGCGGGCCGTCGATAACAAGCGGCTCGAGCTGGGCACGACCGGCGTAAACCGCTGCCGTAAGCCCGGCTGGTCCCGACCCCAGAATTACGACTTTTTTATGAATCTGTTTTTCGGTCATAAATTGCAATGCAATAGCCAAACAATGTGCTTTGGATTTTGCCAATGCATATAGTATAACTATCGTCTAACGGGTTCGTCTAATAGGTTTGCTCTAAGATCAAAGACGAAAAATCCCGCTAGATTTATCCTCCCGCCATTGACAGTTTGCCTGTAAGTAATTACGCGAATATTGTTTTCGTGTTAAACTTAGATAGTTTTTTACGTTTCGTTAGATCGATCACGTTTTGGTAATGGCCTCAATTCAACCTCAATTTGAGGAAAAACGGTTTGCCTTAAGGATGGCTCTTCGTCTGCCGATAGTAGTTTCGGGCAGGACGGATGACGGCTCTACGTGGAGCGAACCGACCGAAACCGACGATATTTCTACGCTCGGCGCCCTGTTCCAATTAAATCAGCCGATCATTCAGGGCGATAGCCTCTACATTCGCTCGCACCGCCCGAATGGAGTTCCGGTCGAGGTAAAGGCTCAGGTCGTGCGGGTTATCCCGGCAAGCTACGGGACATCTCGTATCGGGGTTTCGATCGAAGAGCCGAAAGAAAGCTGGTTGCGTTTGTTTGTAGCGTGGATCGCCGACGACAATGTCGTCGAAGGTGTGAGTGAATAAATTCACCGGAATTTTTTCGGGGTGAGCGGACAAATTTTGACGCAGGATCGACAGGCCGGACAAGCCTGTCGTAATTTTTTGTTATGGCAGATTACGAAACAATCACAATAGAAAAACGCGGTAAAGTAGCGATTCTCACGATCAATCGCCCCGATAAGCTAAATGCTCTAAACAGAAAAGTTCACACCGAGGGCGTGGCGGCGCTTGACGCTCTGCGTAAAGACGAT